>NZ_JAXDPY010000001.1:0-4646 GCF_034668105.1 Paraburkholderia sp.
CATGCCGGCGTTCGAACCGGCGAGTCGGGTGTCGTGCATCGATACTCCACAACGAGGAATGAGCGGCGATTGAGCTTGTCGGAGTAGCGAGTATAAGTTCGCGCACGGTGTCGAAAGAAATTGGTGCGCAGGGGTAGCACGGCGAACGCGCCTCTTTACGTGGCAAGCAGGTACGCGGTGGAAGCTCTGACCCGATCGGCGACGATCGAGGGTGCTGCTTCAGGCATGGGCGAGCTGAGCTCACTCGTACGAAAACGCCCCCCCAAACTTATCTATCCGCTCCAACGCCATCCCCGAACCCCTCACCACACAGGTCAGCGGCGCCTCCGCAACAAACACCGGCAAGCCGGTCTCCTCCGCCAGCAACCGGTCGAGATCTCGCAGCAATGCGCCGCCACCCGCCAGCATGATGCCGCGCTCGGCAATGTCGGCGCCCAGTTCCGGCGGCGTCTGCTCCAGCGCGATCTTCACCGCCGAGACGATCTGATTCAACGGATCCGTGAGCGCCTCGAGAATCTCGTTGCTCGACACCGTGAAGCTGCGCGGAATGCCTTCGGACATATTGCGGCCCTTGACTTCCATTTCCCTGACCTCGGAACCCGGGAAGGCCGAACCGATTTCCTTCTTGATGGCTTCGGCGGTCTGCTCGCCGATCAGCATCCCGTAGTTGCGGCGAATGTAGTTGACGATCGCATCGTCGAACTTGTCGCCGCCCACGCGCACCGAGCCTTTATAGACAATCCCGCCAAGCGAAATCACCCCGACCTCGGTGGTGCCGCCGCCAATATCGACCACCATCGAACCGGTCGCTTCCGACACCGGCAATCCCGCACCGGTGGCCGCGGCCATCGGCTCTTCGATCAGGTACACCTGCGAGGCGCCCGCGCTATGCGCGGCTTCCTTGATCGCGCGGCGTTCGACCTGAGTCGACCCGCACGGCACGCAAATGATGATGCGCGGCGACGGCGCGAACATCCGCGACTCATGCGCCATCTGGATGAACCGCTTGATCATCTGCTGGGTGATGTTGAAGTCGGCGATCACGCCGTCTTTCATCGGGCGGATCGCCTCGATATTGCCCGGCACCTTGCCGAGCATCTGTTTCGCTTCCTTGCCGACGGCCAGAATGATCTTCTTGCCATTCGGGCCGCCTTCCTGACGAATCGAGACCACCGAGGGTTCGTCCAGCACAATGCCCTTGCCACGCATGTAGATGAGGGTGTTCGACGTGCCGAGGTCGATTGCCAGGTCGTTGGAAAAATAGCCACGCAGAAAACCGAACATGCAAATTCCTGTCTCGCTGATGCCGGGCGCGTAAGCGCGCCGCTTGGGGATGCCGCCCAAAGGCGGCAGGCGACCAGGTGGCGGTCGGGAGAGAGGGAAGAATAACAGTTTCGGACGGACGGCTACCTGGGCGCGCGTACCCGCAGCGAGTTGTCGGCCTGCCATTTGATACGTTCGCAGCCGGTTTTGACCCGCAGCGCGGATTCCGCCGGAATCTTGAGTCGCAGCGAGCGCAGCTGGATCGCATTGTCGAAAGCGACGCCGTGCCGCATGGCAGCGTGCGTCTTCGCACACTCAAGGCGGTTGTCGACCGGACCATCACGCGGCTCGAGACGAATGGCCTTGGCGAGTCGCTTTACAACACGTGGTTCATGTCACCGATTGCGCCCAAGGGCATCAACCTCGGGCTGCCGATGAGCGATACGCTGAAGGCCGTCTTCGCGCATCCGAACGAGCGTCCGATGGACGATTGAACGGCACAGGCGTCAAGCCGGTTTGATCGAACGGAAGAAGCGGGGCTTCTTCCGTTTTTTATCGCGGTGTCTTGCGTGTGGGCGGGGAGATGAAAAGCGGCGGATTGAAAGCGTGACCGCCCCTATGACCGGTCGCGGTTACGTGCCCGGGTGGCGCCTGTGATCACGGCAACGCCGAGCATGATGACCGCCACGATCGCAATCGTATGTTGTGCGACATGCAGCGCTATCAAGCCCCACGCTACACCGCCTATCAGAATGATCCAACCTGCGAGATAAATGAGCAGAGTCATCGTTTTTCTCCTGTTCGATTCGACGGACGCGCCCTGATTGCCTGTCATGAAAGGCGGAACGGGCCACTCCGAGTGAGCCGCTGAAGCCGCATGGCCGGCGTGCCGTCATAGAACGGCGCCGGCGCAAGCGATCAGTGGGTCTATCGAGTAGCAGTTTCCGCGCCCGGGCCGCCGGGTCCTTCATGCGCAAACGCCGGAGGTCGAATCAATTCGAGCGAAACGCGACACCTGCTGCGCGTCAGATCACGTTGATCACGACATCGATATTGCCGCGGGTGGCCTTGGAGTACGGGCAGGTCTGGTGCGCGGCATTTGCAAGCGCCGCGGCGGTTTCGCGCTCCACACCCGGCAGGCTGACGTTCAGACGCGCTTGCAGGAAGTAGGCGCCATCGGTCGTGCCCAGAGCCACCTCGGCGTCGACGGCCGTGTCGGCGGGCAGGGCAATCTTCAGCTTGGCGGCCGCCAGCCCCATTGCGCCGATGAAGCAGGCGGACCAGCCCGCCGCGAGCATTTGCTCCGGGTTGGTGCCCAATCCCGATGTGCCCGGCGTCGAGAGCTTGACGTCGAGCCGGCCGTCGGAACTGCGGGATGCGCCTTCGCGACCACCCGTCGTGTGAGTTTTGCCGGTGTACAGTACTTTTTCGAGCTGCGTCATGATTGACTCCTTCATGGGTTAAGTTTAGTGATGGGCGTAGAACGATCGGACGAAAATCGTTCCATCGAGCAAGGGACACTTAGCTTCCGCGATACAGATTGTTGTTCAGAGAGACGAGCTGTCCGTCGTGTTCAGCTCGCACCAGTTCTTGACGAACATCCGCCCGGGTTTTCGGCGCGACGTCCCGGCCGGTGCCGGCAGCGCTCCACGACTGCGACTGCGCGACGCCGGAATCTGTTGCATGTGCCACCGCCGTTTCAGAGGCGTGAGCGAGACCGGTGGTGACGCAAGCGGCGAGTGCAAAAGCGAGGATTGAAGTTTTCATGTCATTCTCCGTAATCTAAAGATGGAAAGGCGCACCGACCTCGGGAAGCCAACATGGCCGCCTGATCTGCATCTGCGGTAGCGGATGCCTGTGTCGTTTGGCGTTGATGCATTAGAACGTTTCGACGTATCTGGCTTGTGTCGAAAGACGGGGCGAATGCAATGTTGTGTATCGCTGAGACGTTCAGATACATTGCGACACAAAGCAGCCGTTTGAAGAGCCGGCGCAAGACGGAGACGAGGCGCGCAGCCACCGGCAACGGCGTTCCGCGACGGCGGCGTTAGCTGCCCCGCACGGATTGATCAAAGCCGGCACCTGATACAGTTTGCTGTTTTCTCATCCAGGCGAAGTATCCGAAGCTCACGCTGGAAATGGCATTGACCGACCGGATGTCTGATCCGGTGGGCGAGGGGTGGGATGTTGTGGTTCGGATCGGCGCGCTTCCTGAAGATAGCGAATTGACGGTGCGTAAGCTGTGCGATCTGCGGCTTGGGCTGTACGCGTCGCCCGACTATCTCGAGCGCAAAGGCGAGGTGAAGACGCTCGCCGATCTCACCAGCCATGACGCCATTGTGTTTCGCGGACCGGGCGGACGTCTGCGACCCTGGAGCGTGCGCGACGGCGCTTCAGTGCGCGAGGTGTCACTCCCGCCGGTGCTGGTGCTGACTGATGGTCAAGCCCTGGTGGAGGCCGCGGTTGCCGGCTTCGGTATCACGCAGATCCACGACCGGGTCGCGCTGCCGCACGTGCGCGCGGGCAGGCTGGTTCATCTGCTGCCGGAAGCGGATGTGAACGGACCGCCGGTCCATGCCATCATTTCCCTCGGGCAGAAAATGGCGGCGAAGACGCGTGCGGTGGTCAATCACCTCGCCGAGACGCTTCAGCAGACCGGAGCGTAACTGCGCATTGCGCGTGCAATCGCAGCGAACTGCGCGCGTCGACCACGCGCGTAAAGACCTGTGAATCAGACCTGGTTTTCGGGCACGCCCTTCAGTGCCGAGGCGAGAATCATCGCGTCGCCGTTCAACGGTGCGATGCGCCCCCGGGTGCGCGGCTTGTAGACCGTGTCGCCTCTGCTGATGCGCGATCCCGACAGCGCGCATTGCCCGGAGTGCCGGGCGAGCGCCGGCGACCACACCTGCTCTTCGTAATTGCACAGGGTCGGGTCGTGCCAGGAAACCACGACGAGCCTGTTGGCCAGGTACTCGAGCACGTTCACGGTAAACGTGGGCGCTTTCTGGCGGGAAGGGCCTGGCCTCGACTGCAGTCTCGAGTACATGAACTCATCAGGGAACTCGCTAGGCGCAGCATTGAACTGCTGGAGCGCGGCGAGTGTGCGACTCCAGGGGTCCGGGTCGACCGGCATCGACGCATGCCGTGCCGACCTGCGCCGGCCGACTCTGCCCATCCCCGCGGAGACGGGGAGCACGCGCGTGGACCCTTCGGGCGCGGCGTTCTCGCGCGCAGGGGAGGAATACGAAATATCTGTCTCGGATGAAGGTTCGAAGGGTGCATGGCGGGGCTTATCGTTGAACATCGTCTTCCTCTCGTCGGTAAGAGTCGAAGCAGTGATTGAGCTACCGTGGGGCAATGGCACGCGGGCCTACTGGATGCAA
>NZ_JAXDPY010000002.1:0-17547 GCF_034668105.1 Paraburkholderia sp.
GCCCGTGATGGCTTCCACGCGACGGATACCGGCAGCCACGCCGCCTTCCATCACGATCTTGAAGAGACCGATGTCGCCCGTGCGATGCACGTGCGTACCGCCGCACAACTCGCGCGAGAAACCGAGGTCGAGTACGCGTACTTCGTCGCCATACTTTTCGCCGAACAGCGCCATTGCGCCGCCCTTCACCGCTTCGTCGAACGGCATCACCCGTACGATGCCCGGCGCGTTCGCCAGCACTTCCGCATTGACGATCGCTTCGACCTGACGGATCTGCTCGTCGGTCATTGGCGCGTTGTGCGCGAAGTCGAAACGGGTCTTGTCCGCATCGACCAGCGAGCCCTTCTGCTGCACGTGCGAGCCGAGCACTTCGCGCAGCGCCTTGTGCATCAGGTGGGTGACCGAGTGGTTGCGCTCGGTGCGGGCACGACGCACCGCGTCGATCTCCGCCTTCACGACGTCGCCGACCTTCAACGTGCCCTGCTCCAGCGTGCCGTGATGGCCAACCACGTCGGCTTGTACCTTCAACGTGTCTACTACCGCGAAGCGTACGCTCGCGTTCGCCAGCACGCCCTGGTCGCCGACCTGGCCGCCCGACTCCGCGTAGAACGGCGTATGGTCGAGCACGACGACCGCCTGCTGGCCGTTGCTCACTTCCTTGACCGACGCACCGTCCACGTACAGCGCGATCACTTTCGCGTCGTCGAAGACGATCTCTTCGTAGCCGTGGAACGTGGTCTTCGCGCCCGAGTATTCGAGACCCTGCGCCATCTTGAACTTGCCCGCCGCGCGCGCCTGGTCGCGCTGACGCGCCATTGCTTCGTCGAAAGCCGCTTCGTCGACCGTTACTTCGCGCTCGCGGCACACGTCTGCCGTCAGATCGAGCGGGAAGCCGTAGGTGTCGTGCAGCTTGAATGCGAGTTCGCCGTCGAGCGTCTTGCCACCCTTTGCTTCCAGGTCGGCCAGCGCGCTTTCCAGAATCGACATGCCGTGCTCGATGGTCTCGAAGAAGCGCTCTTCTTCCTGACGCAGCACGTCGGTCACGCGTTGTTCCGCGTCCTTCAGTTCCGGATAGGCCTCACCCATTTGCGCGACGAGGTCCGGCACCATGCGGTGGAAGAACGAACCCTTCTTGCCCAGCTTGTAGCCATGACGGATCGCGCGGCGCACGATCCGGCGCAGCACGTAGCCGCGGCCTTCGTTGCCCGGAATCACGCCGTCGACGATCAGGAACGAGCACGCGCGGATGTGATCGGCGATCACCTTCAGCGAGTTGTTGGTCAGATCGGTCACGCCGGTTTCGCGGCCCGCGGCCTTGATGAGCGCCTGGAACAGGTCGATCTCGTAGTTGCTGTGCACGTGCTGCAGAACCGCGGCGATCCGCTCCAGACCCATGCCCGTGTCGACGCACTGCTTGGGCAGCGGCGTCATGTTGCCCTGGGCGTCGCGGCTGAACTGCATGAACACGAGATTCCAGATCTCGATGTAGCGGTCGCCGTCTTCTTCAGGAGAGCCCGGGGGGCCGCCCCACACGTCCGGGCCGTGGTCGTAGAAGATTTCCGAGCACGGGCCGCACGGCCCGACGTCGGCCATCTGCCAGAAGTTGTCCGACGCGTAGCGCGCGCCCTTGTTGTCGCCGATGCGAATGATCCGTTCGACCGGCACGCCCACTTCTTTTGCCCAGATGTCGTGTGCTTCGTCGTCTTCGTGATAGACGGTGACCCACAGCTTGTCTTTCGGCAACTGGTACACGCCCGTCAGCAACTCCCACGCGTAGTGGATCGCGTCGCGCTTGAAGTAGTCGCCGAACGAGAAGTTGCCCAGCATTTCGAAGAACGTGTGGTGACGCGCGGTATAGCCGACGTTTTCCAGATCGTTATGCTTGCCGCCGGCGCGCACGCTGCGCTGCGCGGTCGTGGCGCGCGAATACGGGCGCGATTCCGCGCCGAGGAACACATCTTTGAACTGCACCATTCCCGAATTGGTGAAGAGCAGTGTCGGGTCGTTGCCGGGCACAAGGCTCGACGAGCGAACGATCGTATGGCCCTTCGATTCGAAGAACTTGAGGAATTTCTCGCGGATTTCGGCGGCTTTCATAGCGTGCTGGGGACGGGTTTGCCAGTTCCCTGGCTGTTACCGGCGGCATCATGGGATGCGCCAACTGTTTGTTTCTTAAACGACTGATTATACGGGATCGGCGCCCGAGCGCGGCGCCTGCCCGTCCCGTTGGCCATTCGGCCAGGTTTGGCCGGGTAGTGTGTGTCACGGGACCGGACATCGTATGTCCTATAGCGTTTGGCCGACTGCGCCGGCGCGCGGGAATCGCTTAAGATTGCCCCCATCCGCGGCGCCATGCGCGCCGTTTCACACAAATTTTGCATGGGACCAGAGGAGACATTGAAGAATATGGGCGCTCTCAGTCATATCCGCGTGCTGGATCTCACACGCGTGCTCGCCGGCCCGTGGTGCGCGCAGACACTCGCCGATTTCGGCGCCGACGTCATCAAGATCGAACGCCCCGAAGTCGGCGACGACACCCGCCACTGGGGGCCGCCATACCTGAAAACACCGGCAGGCGCCGACACGCGTGAAGCCGCCTACTACCTCGCGGCGAACCGCAACAAGCGCTCGGTCACCGTCGATATCGCTTCGCCCGAAGGCCAGCGGATCATCCGCGAACTGGCCGCCCAAAGCGATGTGGTACTGGAGAATTACAAGGTCGGGCAGTTACGCAAGTACGGTCTCGATTACGCGTCGCTCAAAGAAGTGAAGCCCGATCTGATCTACTGCTCGGTGACCGGCTTCGGGCAAACCGGGCCATATGCGCAGCGGGCTGGCTACGATTTCATCGTGCAAGGCATCGGCGGCTTCATGAGCATCACCGGCGAGCGCGACGGCCAGCCGGGCGGCGGCCCGCAGAAAGCGGGCGTGGCGATTGCCGATCTGATGACCGGCATGTATTCGACCATCGCCGTGCTCACCGCGCTTACGCACCGCGACCGTACGGGCGAAGGCCAGTACATCGACATGGCGCTGCTCGACGTGCAAGTGGCCATGCTGGCCAACATGAATTCGAACTACCTGGCAAGCGGCCAGCCGCCGGTGCGCTGGGGCAATGCGCATCCGAATATCGTGCCCTACCAGACCTTCCAGACGAGCGACGGCTGGATCATCGTCGCGGTCGGCAACGACGGGCAGTTCCGCAAATTCGTCGAGGCAGGCGGCTGCCCCGAATTGGCCAACGACGAGCGATTCGCAACCAACCCCGCTCGCGTGCGCCATCGCGATATTCTCGTCCCGATCCTCGCCGACATGGTGCGCCTGCAGGGCAAGCAGCAATGGATCGCCGCGCTGGAAGCGGCCGGCGTGCCGTGCGGGCCGATCAACGATCTGGATGAAGTATTTGAAAACGAGCAGGTGCTCGCGCGCGGCATGCAGGTCGATCTACCGCATCCGTCGGGCGGCACGGTCAAACTGGTGCGCAATCCGATCAATATGACCGGCACGCCGCCCGAAGCGCTGTCCCATCCGCCCACGCTCGGCGAGCACACGGAGAGCATCTTGCGCGACGTGCTCGGTTATGACGAGGCGCGGATTGCGGCGTTGCGGGACCAGTCGGTGATTTGAGGCCGACTGGGACTCAGCGCCGCTCGCCTGGCGAGGTCAGCCAGCGCCGCCCCTCGTCCCAATCGCCGAGACCGCTGTCGGCGTTGATATGGCCGCGCGGCCCGATATCGATCCAGCGGCTGCCCCATGCGTTCGCGCACATTTGCGAGAACGGCACGCCGCCGTATGGATCGTCGCTGCTCGCCACGACGATGCTCGCGAACGGCAAGCGCACGAGTGGCACAGGCGCGAAGCCGCTGGCGTCTTGCGGAAACCGCGGCCCTGATGGATCGGGCACGGCCACCAGCAAGGCGCCCGCCACCTTCGCAAGCTGGGCGGCGCTGGCGTACCGGGTTGCCCAGAACACGACCGTCAGGCAGCCGAGGCTGTGTGCGGCGAACACGACTGGCGAGTCGGCGGCGGCCACTGCGGCGTCGAGCGTGCGGCACCACGCGTCGCGCGACGGATGGTCCCAGTCCGACATCCGCACGCGCACGAAGGAAGGATCGAGCGCTTCCCAGCGTGTCTGCCAGTGGCCCGCACCGGAGTTCTGATAGCCCGGCAGGACCAGTACGTTTGGTTTTTGTCCGCTCATCGCGCGCCCCGTTGCGGTTCGTTTCTCAAGTGCACTTCGCGAGTGCGTTTTCAAATGCGGCTCTCAAGCGCGCATCTCAAGCGCGCATCTCAAGCGCGCATCTCAAGCGCGCATCTCAAGCGCCCTGCAGTATGTCTGCGCAGTTCGCTTCTGCAAAGCCTTGCTTCGCCCGGCCGAAGCCACCCTTCAATGCATCACGCGCCCCACACCCACGCCGCGCGGATCGGCCGCCGGCTGGGGCGTCGTACCGTCGACGCGAATCATCTGCACGTCGCCGTTGAACGACTGCCCTTCCAGCGTGTAGCCCTTGGCTTTCAACTGATCTGCCAGCTCACCCGTAATCGGATGATACGGCTCAAAATAAATGGTCTTCGGCGGCAGCAATTGATGGTGGAACCGCATCGCGGCCAGCGCGTCGGCAGGCGGCATATTGAAGTCGTTCAGATCGGTCATCACCTGGAAGATCGACGTCAAGATTCGCGAGCCGCCAGGCGTGCCGATCACGAGCGATACCTTGTTGTCTTTCAACAGGATGGTCGGCGTCATCGACGAAAGCGGCCGGCGTCCTGGCGCCACCGTGTTCAGGTCGTCAGGCGTGGCGCCCTGCGCGCCGGCGGCACCGGGCTTGGTCACGAAGTCGTCCATCGCATCGTTGAGCACGAAGCCCGCGCCATCCACCACCACGCCAGAACCGAACGACCCGTTCAGCGTGTAGGTATTCGACACCGCATTGCCCCACTTGTCGACCACCGAAAAATGCGTGGTTTGCGCTTTTTCCGGCTGCACGTCGCCAAGACCGCCTTTGACGGGCGTGGCGCCCGGCACCTCGTCGGGCTTCACTTCGTCGGCGCGCTGGGCGAGGTATGCGTCGTCGGTCAGTTTGTCGACCGGCACCTTGTACGAATCGGGATCGCCGAGGTATTGCTGGCGATCGGCGAACACGCGGTCTTCGATCTGCGCGATCAGATGGATATAGGGCGCGGAGTTCAGTTCGAGGCCGTCGAACGCCTGCTTCAGATCGGCTTTCATCTTCAGCATCTGGATCAGCCCGACACCACCCGAGCTCGGCGGCGGCGCAGTCACGATCTTGTAGCCATTCCAGTCGGCGGTGAGCGGCTGACGCCAGACGGCTTTGTATTGAATCAGGTCCTGCTTCGTGATCAGCCCATGGCCGTACATCTGCTGGGCGATGAGGTCGGCGGTTTGGCCTTCGTAGAACTCGCGGCCGCCGTCGCCGGCAATGCGCGAAAGGGTTTGCGCGAGTTCCGGCTGACGGTACATCACGCCCGCTTTCAGATTCGAGAAGTAGGCGTCGAAGTTGGTCTTGCCGGCGAAATTCTTCGCCGCCTCGTCGTGGCGCTGCTGCAACCATGGCTCGACCTGGAAACCGTCGGTGGCGTAACGGATCGCCGGCGCCAGCACCTGCTTCCACTTCAGCTTGCCGAAGCGCTGCTGCGCTTCCCACATGCCCTCGACGGTGCCCGGCACCGCCACCGCGCGATGGCCGACGAGGCTCATGCCCGCTATCAGGCTGCCTTTATCGTCGAGGTACATGTCGCGGGTCGCCTGCTGCGGCGCGCGCTCGCGGTAATCGAGAAAGTACGGCTTGCCGTCCATGAACACCGTCATGAAGCCGCCGCCGCCGAGGTTCCCCGCGTCCGGACTGGTCACGGCCAGCGTGAAGGCGATCGCCACCGCGGCGTCCACCGCGTTGCCGCCCGCTGCAAAGATCTGCTGCGCGGTGTCGGCGCTGTAGCGATCCGGCACGGCCACGGCCGACGCGTCCAGCACAGCCTTGGGCGGCGGCGTTTTCGCCAGCGCGGGAGCCGGCGCGACGAAACTGCCGGCGAATGCGGCGAACACGGCCGCAACCGTCACGATACGGGCGAAAGACAAAGAAGCGAAAGGCGCGCGAGGCGCGTCATGAGTCGGGACGGACATCCGAGAAACTCCGGGAACTGAGGGCGCCATGTTGCATGAACGGAAAGCGTCCGTGCAACTTGGCCCAATGGGTGAGGCGGCCTGCGCAGGCGGCTTGCCTGCGACTTGCGCCACAAGATGCAGGCAGCGCAAGCCGAAACGGCTTGAACCGGGCGCGCGAGCAGGCAGCGTGGCTGCCCGGCTTGCGCGGCGGGCGCACAGTGGCGCCGGGAAAAAATCAATGAGCGAACACGCCGGCCGTACACGGCGGGAAGCATGCGCCGCTCGCATCGCCGCACGGCGGGCGGAGCGTCGCCGCTCGCATCCTAAGTCGCGGGCGCACCCGCCAACAAAACGTTTTACCTCCTGTTACAGCACCTTAAATGCAGCTTGCAGGATTCCACCCGTCCCCGGAAAGCGCGCAAAACCGCTCAAACGTTGGCTGCGCGCCGCACTCACCTGCCGCGAGCGAACCTGTCAGGTAGAATTGTCGGATAAGTGGGCGCATTGCGCGTCCCCGACAGACTTTCACCTTCTCGCATGAATACCGAACGCAACGACGCGCCAGCGGCATCCAATTTCATCCGCAACATCATTGACGACGACAACCGCACCGGCAAGTGGGGCAAGCGCGTCGAAACGCGCTTTCCGCCTGAGCCGAACGGCTACCTGCACATCGGGCACGCCAAGAGCATCTGCCTGAACTTCGGCGTGGCGCGCAGCTACGGCGGCGTGTGCCATCTGCGCTTCGACGATACGAATCCGGAAAAGGAAAGCGTCGAGTACGTCGACTCGATCATCGACTCCGTGCGCTGGCTCGGCTTCGAATGGGAAAAAGACGGCAAGGAACAGCTCTACTTTGCAAGCGACTACTACGACAAGCTGTACGAGTTCGCGGAACTGCTGATCGAACGCGGCAAGGCATATGTTGACAGCCAGTCGGCCGAAGAAATGCGTGCGAACCGCGGCTCGGCTTCAGAAGTCGGCACACCGTCGCGCTTCCGCGATCGTTCGGTGCAGGAAAACCTCGACCTGTTCCGCCGCATGAAAGCCGGCGAGTTCAAGGAAGGCGAACACGTGCTGCGCGCGAAGATCGACATGGCGTCGCCGAACTTCAACATGCGCGACCCGGTGATCTACCGGATCCGCTTTGCGCATCACTACCGCACTGGCGACACATGGTGCGTGTACCCGATGTACGACTACACGCACTGCATCTCGGACGCGTTGGAAAACATCACGCATTCGCTGTGCACGCTCGAGTTCGAAGATCACCGTCCGCTGTACGACTGGATTCTGAATGAGCTGGCCGAAGCCGGCATTTTCACGCGCCCGCTGCCGCAGCAAATCGAGTTTTCGCGTCTGAACCTGACCTATGCGATCACCAGCAAGCGCAAGCTGCTGCAACTGGTGAACGAAGGCCATGTCGAGGGCTGGGACGATCCGCGTATGCCGACTATCGTCGGGGTGCGCCGCCGCGGCTTCACGCCTGAAGCGATCCAGTTGTTCTGCGAGCGCATTGGCGTCACCAAGGTCGATTCGTGGATCGACATGAGCGTGTTCGAAGGCGCGCTGCGCGACGATCTGGACGAGAAGGCGCCGCGTACCGCAGCCGTGCTCGATCCCGTCAAGCTGATCATCGACAACTTCCCCGAAGGCGTGACGGAGCCGTGCAATGCGCCGGTCCACCCGCATCATCCGGAAATGGGTGTGCGCGAGTTCCCCATTTCGCGCGAGCTGTGGATCGAACGCGACGACTACAACGAAACGCCGCCGAAGGGCTATTTCCGCCTGTTCCCGGGCAACAAGGTGCGCCTGCGCTATGGCTATGTGATCGAGTGCACCGGCGCGGACAAGGACGAGAACGGCAATATCGTCGCAGTGCATTGCAATTACTTCCCGGACAGCAAATCGGGCACTGAAGGCGCGAACACCTATAAGGTCAAAGGCAACATTCACTGGGTCAGCGCGGCAGGCGCGTGCCCGGCCGAAGTGCGCATCTACGACCGTCTGTTCAAGGAACCGCAACCGGACGCCGGTGGCCGCGACTTCCTCGAAGCGCTGAATCCGGATTCAAAGCGGGTGGTCAACGCCTACCTGGAACCGGGCGCGCGCCACGCGCTGCCGGAACAGCGCTTTCAGTTCGAGCGCCATGGCTATTTTGTCGCCGACCGTGTCGATTCGAAACCGGGTAAGCCCGTATTCAATCGCATCGTCAGCTTGCGCGACAGTTGGGGTAAGCCGGCGTAAGCCGAAGCGGTGACAGCGCGAAGCGCATCTGAAGTTGAAGCTGAATACGGCGTGCATTTCGTGAGCGGGATGCACGCCGTTTTGTTGCATCATGTTCCATCGACAGTGACAGCGCGGCATGCGTGCCCGCGCCAGTCCGGGAGGCCTGATGAAAGTTGCAACCCGCCGCGGGGCGAGTGCATGGGGTACAGCACGGAGCGTGCGTCACGCGCGTACGGCGCCTGCCGGGCGCACGATGCGCGCCGCACGAAACATGCGTTGCGCGCTCGCGATGCTGGTCGCGTTCGGCGCGGCGTCGCTTGCCTGTTCCGCTCACGCGGATGAGCTCACCGGCACGTTGAAGAAAATCCACGACGAAGGCGCGGTGGTGCTCGGCGTGCGTGAAGCGTCGATTCCGTTTTCGTACTTCGACGGCACGGGCACGGTGGGCTACTCGCAGACCATCGCGCTGCAGATCGTCGACGAAATCAAGAAAACGCTCGGTCTCCCGCAACTGAAGGTGCGCGAAATTACCGTGACCTCGTCGAACCGTACGCCGATGTTGCTGAACAACCAGATCGATCTGGAATGCGGCTCGACCACGCACACGGTGGAACGCGAAAACGTGGCCGCCTTCTCGAGCAGTTTCTTCCAGTACGCGGTGCGCATGATCGCGCGCAAGAGCAGCGGTATCACGGATTTTCCGGACCTGGCCGGCAAGGCGGTCGTGACCACCGCGGGCACCTCCGACGAGCGCCTGCTGCGCCGCCTGAACACCGAGAAACACCTGAACATGCGCATCACGAGCGTGCGCGATCATGCCGACGCATTCAGCGCGCTCAAGGACGATCGCGCGGTGGCCTTCGTGATGGACGAGCCTATCGTGTACGGTTTCAAATCGACCGACCCGCGTCCCGAAGACTTCGTGGTGACCGGTACGCCGCTTGGCTATGAGGTCTACGCCTGCATGTTCCGCAAGGGCGACGAGCCGTTCCGCACGCTCGTGAATAGCGTGATCGCGCGCGGCCAGACTTCCGGTGACGCGGAGCGTCTCTATCAGCAGTGGTTCACTCAGCCGATCCCGCCGCACGGCATCAATCTGAATTTTCCGCTCTCGGAGCAAAACCGTACGCTGTTCGCGCATCCGAACGATCGCGCGCTCGACTGAGCGCGTAAGCAGGCCACGCGGATGTGGGAGGTTGCGGTTGCGGTTGCCGCCCACACCCCAAACGCCAACCCTGCCGCTACAGCGTTCGATGCAATTCCACAAGCGAAAGCGTGGTCTGAAAAAGCCGTGTGAGACTGCGGCTCGCGTACCGTTCGACTTCGTCCGGCGCGGTCCAGCGATAGGCGTCCATCTCGGGAATCAGCGTGCCGTCAGAGCGGCGCGGAAACAGCGACGTGCACGTGCACGAACTCAAATCGAGTTCGTCGGCCGTGGCGCGCGCCGCGAACAGATGCAGATCCTTGTCGCGCCGATAGACGAACAGCCCGAGATCCTTCAGACGCCCCGCCTCGATCGCGATACCGGTCTCCTCGACCATCTCGCGCAGCGCAGTGACGTGCGGCGCCTCACCCTCTTCGCCGTGCCCTTTCGGAACGTCCCAGTGGGACGTCTCGGTAGCATGCGCGAGCAGCACCCGGCCGTCCGGGTCGAGCAGTACGATGCCGCACGAAACGACCCGCCCGTTCATCGCCGCCACACGCCGCAAAGACGCAAGGCTTCATGCTGCGCCGCCGGCAAGCCGGCGCCCGTTGTCATACCGGCCCGCACGCTCAGTGCTTTTTCTGCAATTGCCAGTTACCGCTGCCGTCTTTGCAGAACTGCGGGCGCAGGTTCATCGACTGCCCTTTCGCATTAAGGACAACACCGAGGTCGCGGCAGGTGCGCTCGCCGTCCTTCGCGGTGCTGGTGATGGTGATCGTCGCGTCGATCTTGACGCTGTTGCCGGTGCCTTCGTTGACCCAGTTGACGCTTTCGCCGTCCTGTTTGTCATTCAGCGCGGCGAAGACGGCTTTCTTGACCGAATCGATGTCGCGTTGCTTCATGTAGCTGATCGGCGTGTCGTTCAGAAAACCGAGGTTGGCCGCTTGTGCGCCAAGCGCGCCGCCAAGCAGCAGGCCACCAACGGCTAGATGAAACAGGGCACGGGTTCGCGTCGACATGAAGGGTTCTCCTCGAAGAGTAGTTCGGCGGTCTCGAGCGCGCTTGCGGCAACTCGTGATCTGGACCCCAAAAGCATAGCATGTCGCCCTCGAGAGCGACCGCATGGATGTGTCTCGCAGGCGCCTCGCAGCGTCGCCGCAGTCTGCAGCCACCCGCTGCCAGCTGGCCGCAACGAACCCGACGCCCACGAAGCTGCGCAGAGTTTTAGGACGCGTCTCATATCTTGTTATGAAACGTCTTCTTAAGATAGGTCCTGTTGCGCTGCGGCGCTTACAGGCTTCCAACGTCGTCCATGGACATCTCATTTGCGCTAGAAAGCTTCGCCGTGGCGCTCGCGCTCTTTTGCGTCGCGCTGGTGCCGTTTGCCATCGGCCGCGATCCCGGCCTTGCGCGGCGCATCGTGCCAATGGACACCCTCCCACGCGCACGCTGGCCGAATCTGCTGACACGCGTCGGCGTTGCGTGCCTCCTGATGTCGTTCGCATTGCTGCTAGCCGGCTGCTATTACATTCTTGCCGGCGTGCGCAGCTGATCAACCCGCCACGGCACGGGCCGCTTCACCGAGACCGGATAGAACTTTTCCGGATTCGTGTCGCGTTGCGCATAAAAGCGCACCACCTGATCCAGCTAATCATAGATGCCGTTGTGGAAGAAACGCTTCTTCAACGCGACGTTGCGCAGCGTCGGCGTGCGGAAGATGCCGCAATATTCGTCGCGCGCCTTCGGATCGGTACGCTCCGGCCCGCAGGCTCCGAGGTCGTAGATTTGTGGATCGCGATTCACCCGCAGCGCGCGGTTGCGCGGCACGCCGATCGCTATCGAAAATATGCTCGCCGAATGCCACGCGGAAAGCTTCGGCACACGGCGCCGCCTTCACCGCGGCCGTGACCTTTGCCGGTGTGCTGCCCATTTCGAACGGCATTTGCTCGACGTCGCCTCGGGCGACCAGCACATTGCCGACGTGATCTCGCATCTGCAAAAAAAGCCAGCAGTGGAACACCATGCTGGTGGTCGTGACATACGACAAAAACGGCGGCTTCTGGGATCACGTGGCGCCGCCGAAGGCGGACCGTTGGGGTCCGGGCACGCGCATCCCGGCGCTGATCGTCTCGCCGTACGCGAAGAAGGGGTTCGTCGATCACACGCAGTACGACACCACGTCGATCCTGCGTTTCATCACGTACCGCTTCTCGCTGCCAACATTGCCGGGTATCGCCGCGCGTGATGCGGCGTTGGTCAGCAACGGCAGCAAGCCGATGGGCGATCTGACGGCGGCGTTGAACATCAAGCACTAAATCACCGACGATCGGCGCACAACAACCCGAGCCGGTCCGTCAGCGGCCGGCGCGAGGTCGTCCCCAATTCGCGGACGGAGCACGTCGGGTAGCAGCCCGCCTGAGGCTGGGACATTGACAGGGCAGCTTCGGCTGCCCTTTTCGGTTTTCGTCGAGACCCGTACGGCGACACGACGCGTTCTCATGACCGGCGTATGCTTCGACGCAGGGTGCGATCAATCCCTGCGCGACGTGTTGCAGGCTCGCCCACTCATCCAGGAGTTCGACAGCATGACTGAAAAAACCATCAAGGTCCCCGGTCCCGATCATCCGATCACGGTCGAGCCGGACACATCCCACGTGGTGGTGACGGTGGCCGGCCGCGTGATCGCGGATACCCGCAAGGCGCTGGTGCTGCGCGAGGCGTCGTATCCGGCCGTGTACTACATTCCGCGCAACGACGTCGAGATGACGCTGCTGGAACGCACCGATCACACGACCTATTGCCCGTACAAGGGCGACTGCGCGTATTACAGCATTCCGCTTGGCGGCGAGCGGACTGTGAATGCGGTGTGGACCTACGAATCGCCCTACGCGGCTGTGAAAGAGATCGCTCAGCATCTGGCGTTCTATCCGGACCGGGTCGATTCAATCGACGTGCAGCCGGCAGGGTAAGCGGCGGAACGCGCGGCAACGCGTGCAGCAAGACGCACGGCGAAGCTCACGACAAAACGCGCATCAAAGCGGTGAGGCTTCGATGCGCGGCGCCAGACATTTGAAGTACGGCAGGAGGGACTCGAACCCCCCACCCTCGGCTTAGAAGGCCGATGCTCTATCCAGCTGAGCTACTGCCGTATTGACGTGAGGCGATGCAGCACGACGACCGTGTACATATGCATCGCCCGCAATGAGAACCCGTACAGGGCATTGGAACCTGTGCACTATCACTGCCACAGGGTTCGTGGGATACCGAAATTCTAACTGACCGAGCCGTGGCTTGGAAATCCGATCCGCCGCAGCGCACCGCTGACCGGCAGCTACCCAAGCCTGCTACAAAACAAAAACGGGCCCGGCAGGTTGGGCCGGGCCCGGATTATAACCGATCGCCTCTCGCCCGCCAGTCGCGCGCCGGCATCAGCCGCGCGGCAGCGGGCAGACCGAACGCAATCAGACCGGCTGCGGATGCAGCATGAACCAGCCGAGGAACACGATCCCCGCAATCACGCAGTACACGCCGAACGAAGCCAGACGTCCGCGGCCTTCGAAATAACGCATCAGAAAACGCACGCTCAGATACGCGGCGATGGCGGTCAGCACGCCGCCGAGCAAGGCATCGGCGAGTTGGCCCGGCGCATGGAACAATTTCGGCAATTCGAGCACGCCGGCCGCGAGGATGATCGGCGTGCCCAGCAGGAACGAGAACTCGGCGGCCTTCTCGGTCGTCAGGCCAGCCGCGTTGCCGGCGATCATTGTCAGACCGCTGCGCGAGAAGCCCGGAATCAATGCGCCGATTTGCGCAAGACCGACAAAAAACGCCTGGCCGAAAGTCAGCTTTTCCGGCGCCCGATGCGCGCGCGAACGTTGCAGACGATCGCCGAACCACAGCAACACACCGTTGACGATCAGCGCGATGGCGACGATGCGCAAATCGTGAAAGAGCCGCTCGAGGCGCTTCTCGAGGATCAGCCCGACGAGGCCCGCCGGAATCGTACCGATGATGAGCGCCCACATCATGTGGGCGTCATCGTTGCGACGGCCGCCGAATGACGCGAAGAAGCCGCGCACCAGTTCGCACCAGCGTTTGCGGAAGTACCACAGCAGCGCGAATGCCGTACCGAGGTGCAACGCGACGAGGAAGGGCAGCAGCTGCGGCGCGTGCTTGTCGATATGCATACCGAACAATGCGGGCACGAGCAGCGTATGGCCGAGGCTGCTCACCGGGAACAGTTCGGTGACGCCTTGCAGCACGCTCAGGAAAATCAGAAACGACAGGTTCACGCGGCGGTCCTTGTAAGGAAAATGTCGGGGAACAGCGCGCCGCAAAAGGAAATGCATGGCGCGGCAAAAGCGCACCGATTATGCCTGGCCGCAAAGTCAGCGCCAAGCGTTTGAACCGCATTCGGGGAAATATTGATGCGCCGCGTCACAACTGGAAACCGTTGTTACGCCGCGGAAAAGAAATCGGGCGCTTTAGAAGGCCGCCCTGCGATCATGAAGGAATGATGGTGCGCTTGCCGCGCGGTATCTTTGTCAGAGGCGCACTCAGGCGCCTCGCAGTTAACTGGGCAGACGGTTGAATCAGCGCTCGAGCTTGTAGAAAAAGTAGACGGTGCTGACTGCGAACATGCCGAACAGCGCCACACCCATTGCCATTGCGAGATCCATAACGCCCTCCTGAGCCGGTCTCGCCCGATAGTCGGAACCACCGGGCAGTGAGTGGATTATCGACAAGGTTAGTGCTTCCCGGACACCCGCAATTTCCCGAGAAGGGTTTCCCCGTAGCGCAAAGCAGCGCAAAATCGTTGTCTTGCGCGTCTGCTCGCGATTGCATTCCACCGGATTCAAGCCGCGTTCGAACCACGCTCAACCCAGCTGTAGCTCGCTGGTAGCACCTCATGGAGCTCACATCCGAGCCGCACACAAACCGCATTCAACCTTTATCAACCAAGCCCATCGACCATGCCCCTCTCCCCGCAACAGGACATTCTCGAGATTGCCCAGGACGCCTCCGTGCTCCGCTTCTCGCCGCAAGCCGGTGGCCGCCTTCTGTCGTGGATCATCGACGGCGAAGAGGTGATTCACTGGCCCGAGAACGCCGACTGGAGCCAGCCCGCCAGGATCCGCGGCGGCAACCCGCTGCTGTTTCCGTTTCTCGGCCGGCATCGTGTCGACGGCAAAATTGGCTACTGGCGTGATGCACAAGGCACCGTGCGCGAATTGCCGATGCACGGTTTTGCACGCGACCTGCCCTTCGAGGCCCACGCCGATGTGCACGGCGCCGGTCTGCGCATGACCCTCACCGACAGCGACGCGACACGCGGCGGCTATCCGTTCGGCTTCCGTTTCGAAGCGGCCTACCAACTCATCGATTCCCATACGCTGGAAGTCACGCTGAGCACCGCCAACACCGGCAACACGCGGCTGCCGTACTACGCGGGTCATCACTTCTATTTCACGCTGCCGCATACGCAGCGCGCCGAAACGTCGCTGGACCTGCCGCGCAGCGAACGCCGCTATCAGCAGGCCGACGGCTCGATCAGCGCGGCCGGGCCGGGCGCGTCGCGCTACACGCTCGACGAGACGCGTATTCAAGACTGCTTCCATTGCCTCGTGGGTGCGCCGGACCAACCCGTGCGTCTCAGCGCCCCAGGCCTGAACCGGCTCATCACGATCGACCTGCAACGGCCGGACTCGTTGCCGTGGTACGCGGTCACGACATGGACCGAAGCCGCCGGCTCGGACTTCTACTGCGTCGAGCCCTGGCTGGGTCTGCCGGACGCGATCCACAACGGCATGGGATTGCGCTGGCTCGAACCGGGGCAAACCGAGACGGCCGCCCTGCGCATCAGCGTCAGCAAGCTGCGCGCATAGCAAGGTCATGGCGGGATTGCCGCGCATCGCAACGTGTGGATTGCGCGGCGCCTCGTGGCTGATTGCCGCGTTTCTGCTGCGCGCGCCCTCCTCCTCGCCCGTTTTTCGGATGCTGCAGCGCAAAACCGTTAGAATCGGACGCTTTGCATCTACCTGCCACGTGATCGGGATCGGCGCGCGGCAGCGCTTTGCGAGGTCCAATGCTTACCAGAAGAAGAATGATGAAACGGCTCGCCTGCGCGTCGTTGCTGGCGGTGCTCGCCGCCTGCGGGTCCGCTCCGGTGGGGCCAGGCTTTTACCGCGTCGAACGGGGCGATACGCTGTCGAAGATCGCGCGCAGCAACCGGCAATCGGTGCAAAGCATCGTGCGCTGGAACAATCTCACCAACCCGGACAGCATCGAGGTCGGGCAAGTGTTGCGCGTCGCGCCGCCAGCTGGTGGCGCTGCAGGGGGCGCCTCGGGCGGCGCAATCCGCAGCAGCGGTGCGGGCAGCGCGAGCGCGTCGGCTGCGCCACGCCCGGCTCCGAGCGACACGGCGCCGGCGCCCGCGCCGGCTTCGACGATCTCCCTGATCTGGCCGGCGGACGGCACGGTGATCCGGCGCTTCGACGGCGGCAACTCGAAGGGCATCGATATTTCGGCGGCGGCGGGCACGCCGGTGATGGCCGCGGCGCCCGGCACGGTGGTGTACGCGGGCAACGGCTTGCGCGGGTACGGCAACCTGCTGATCATCAAGCACAACGCCGAGTACCTGACGGCCTACGCGCATAACCGCGTGTTGCTGGTGAAGGAAGGTCAATCGGTCACGCGCGGCGAGAAGATCGCCGAAATGGGCGACACCGACACCGATCGTGTGATGCTGCACTTCGAACTGCGCTATCAAGGCCGCTCGATCGACCCCGCGCGGGCACTCCCGCCGCGCTAGCCGTCCAGCGTCAGGCACGCGCCCCGCAACCGCAGTCGAGGGAACCGCGCATGCTATAAAACGCTCAATCCTATGCATGACGTGGCCGGGTGCCACGTCTTCCCCCGTTTTCTGTAAGGAATCTGCAATGAAGAGCGTATTTGCGTCCGTGGCAACGGCCACGGCGATCGGCCTCGGCCTACTGACGCTCGGCAGCCTCGGCGGCTGTTCCAGCACCACGACCATGACCTACCTGCCGAGCGGCGATACCGGCTTTGCAATCAATTGCAGCGGCAGCGATGCGAGCTCCAGTTGGGCCGAGTGCTACAAGCAAGCGGGTCAGGTCTGCGGCAACTACGGCTACGACGTCGTTTCGAAGGACGTGGACAACGGCGCCACCTCGGGCGGCTCGGTCGGCGGAATCTTCGGTGCGAACGTCAAGAACCGGTCGATGGTGGTTCGCTGCAAGCAGTGAAGGCAACAGCAGCCGCGACAAAGCAAAGCCGGGCGCGGTCCCGCTAGCGCCGCCAGCGTCCGGAGCGCGGATCGATGCGCGCGGCGAAGGCGAACAGCACTCGAAGCGCGATCGGCCAGAGGCCGAGGAAAATGATCAACCAGGTCATGAGCGGTGGAAAGAAAAGGTAACTTTCCATAATCCGCGCCACGTGTGAATCCGCAGTGACCGTGGAATGAATCAGCAATGACCGGGACGAAAAAAAGCCCGGCACGAGGCCGGGCTAACGGGGGTTCGGCGCATATCGGCAAAGGACCGGTTCACCATGCGCCAGAACGAAATCTAACAACCCCCATTTACAAGCGCAATCTATTAATTGCGCGTGCAATGTGACACGGCGTACGGAGTCCGCATTAAGTGAATGAAGAATGTCGGAAATACGCGAATAAATACCTTTGTTAGCGCCACATGAAACGCCATAAAATCGGCAAATCAGAACGTCGCGCTTCGCCCCCAAGACCTTTAAAATCAAGCATCTGCCTATGCGCGACAGAAAAAATCTGACGAAAGCGTCCTGGCCGATTTCCGCTAGCCGCGCCCAGTATGATTCAGACGCTTTATGCATTGCGAACCTTTAGTGCGCCAACGCACCATACCGATGTATTAGCGAATTTGAACCACGCGAATAAGCAGGCGCATTTCCTCACAACAAAATTCGCAAACGGCGGATAGATTAAAAATCTTCAAATCAACCGACCAATCTTGAAGTCTTAAATCGGCCGTTATTAAGGAATTCAACAATCAGA
>NZ_JAXDPY010000003.1:0-16111 GCF_034668105.1 Paraburkholderia sp.
GATGGTGCGCTGCATGTCGGCGGCCGGCGACAAGGACATGACGGCCATCGAAGTCTCGCTGCTGCACCACGTCAGCCATCGCGAGCGGCGCAAGAAGCTGGCGGACATCTGCTTCGTACTGAACATCGAGGACACGCACGTGGCCACCTACGCGTTGAAGAAGCTCGTAGCTAGAGGGTATGTAAAAAGCGAAAAGACCGGCAAGGAAGTGTTCTTCTCGGCGACCGATGCGGGCCGTGCGCTCTGTCTGAAGTATCGCGAGGTGCGCGAGAGTTGCCTGATCTCGACGCTGAAGGAAAGCGGCCTGACCAACGAGCAGATCGGCGAGGCGGCGCAACTGATGCGCAACGCGTCCGGACTGTATGACACGGCAGCGCGGGCGGCGGCGTCTTTAAAGCGGGTTGACGCTGGGTGCTCGGGCACAACCCGGCCGCAGTTGAGCCGCAGCCGCAACCACAGCTGCAATCGGGTCCTCCCGCGAGCCGCGACCACAGACGCCGCCGCGGTTCCCGCGACGCTCACCGAGCGCCCGATTGCTTATTGCGCCGCTCGCGGATAAAGGCCGGCTTCCGTCACAATCAGATCGAGCGGGACGTCGTGGGCCTCACGCTGCAATGCGTCCGTGCGGCACGCTTCATAGGCGATGCCGACCGTGAACGGTTTCTTCGCTCCGGGCCATGCAGCCAGCGTGCGGTCGTAATACCCCCCGCCGTAGCCAAGCCGGAAGCCGTCGGCGTCGAAACCGACGCACGGCACGAACAATAGATCGGGTACCACCACACGCCCTGAGGTGGGCTCGGCGATCTTGTGATGACCGATCTTCATTGGCATATCCGGCGCCCATGCATGGAATTCGAGCGGCACGCCGCGTTCCTTGATGATCGGCAAACTCGCCTCGCGTTGCGTGTGGGCGGCAAGCCAGATTGCAATCGTGGCGCGTGCGTCGAATTCGCCCGCCAGCGGCCAATAGAACCCTACGCTGCTCACGCCGTAATGCTTCAACGCATCCAGCATGCGACGCTTGAGCGCAGCGTTGTGCGCTGGCTCGGAAGCCGCTTGTAGCCTTGTTTCCAATAGCATTCGACGCAGTGCCTTTTTCGATTCCGCGCCGGGGTTGCATGCTATGCTTGAGTTCAATTCGCGCTCCAGAAACAACGATGTCAAAACGCCTCTATCGAGTATATCGCGCGGCCGGTCTGGCGCTTGCCGCCGCGGCACTCGTCGCATGCAGCACGGCCTCCGCCGTCAAGCCCATTTCTCTTTCACAACTCACGAACGACGACCAGACCTTTATCCAGCTTCGCGAGGCCGCCCGCAATAACGACGCGGGGCGCGCCGCGCAACTGGCGAGCATGATCCCGAACTACCCGGCGCCGTCGTATCTCGAGTACTTCCAGATCAAGCCGCAATTATTCGATTCCAGCGGCCACGCGCGCATCGACGCGCCGGACGCGCCAGTATTGGAATTCCTGCAGAAGTACGATGGCCAGGCGATCGCCGACCGTCTGCGCAACGACTACCTCACCGTACTCGGCGCACGTCACGACTGGCGCAACTTCGATCAGCAATATGCGCGCTTCGTGCTGAACGACGATACGCAGGTGAAGTGCTACGCGCTCGAATCGCGTGCGGCGCGAGGTGAAAACGTCGCCGACGCGGCGCGTGCGCTGCTGGTCGATCCGAAGTGGTACGGCGACGGCTGCGTCGATCTGATCACCTCGCTGGCGGTCAACCAGCAATTCAGTTCGGACGACGTCTGGCAACAGATCCGTCTCGCGTACGAGCAGAACTACACCAGCACCGGCAGCAAGCTGGTCGATGCACTCAGCAACCAGCCGCCGGATCCGGTGCTGTTCGGCCAGGCCACGAGCACGCCGCCGTTGTTGCTGGCGCGCGGCGTCGGTCCGGATACGCAGTCGCACCAACTCGCATTGCTCGCGATCACGCGCATGGCGCGCAACGATCCGGCCATGGCCGCGGCGACCTTCGCCTCGGTGGCGCCGTCGCTGAGTTCGCCCGAGCGCGCGATCGGCTGGGGCACGATTGCCTATCAGGCCGCCGCCAAGCAGATGCCGGGCGCCGTCGACTGGTACCGGCTGTCGGCGAATGCCCCGCTGTCGAACCCAGCGTACGAATGGCGCACCCGCACCGCGCTGCTCGCAGGCGATTGGAACATGGTGCGCTGGTCGATCGAACAGATGCCGGCGGCGCTGCGCAATCAGCCGTCGTGGGTGTACTGGCATGCACGTGCGTTGAAGCAGGCGGGCGACACGACCACGGCCAACCAGGAATTCGAATCGATCTCGCAGGGCTTCAACTTCTACGGCCAACTGGCTGCGGAAGAACTCGGCCAGAAGATCACCGTGCCGCCTAAAACGACGGTGAGCGACGCCGAAGTTCAACAGGCCGGCAACACGCCGGGCTTCGATCTGGCGCAGCGTTTCTATGCGCTGAATCTGCGGCTCGAGGGCAATCGCGAATGGAACTGGCCGCTGCGCACCATGAGCGACCGGCAACTGCTCGCCGCCGCAGAATACGCGCGCCGTATCCAGCTGTATGACCGCACCGTCAACACGGCGGACCGCACGAAGAGCGAGCACGATTTCTCGTTGCGTTACCTGTCGCCATTCAAGGACATCGTCGAGCGCGACGCGCAGTCGAATGGGCTGGACGTGGAATGGGCGTACGGGCTGATTCGCCAGGAATCGCGCTTCATCATGAACGCCCGTTCGGAAGTCGGGGCGAGCGGTTTGATGCAGTTGATGCCGGGCACCGCGCAACTGGTGGCGAAAAAGATCGGCCTCGGCCCGATTTCGCGCGAGCAGATGAACGACATCAACACCAACATCCTGCTGGGCACGAACTACCTGTCGATGATCTACAATCAGTTCGACGGGTCCGCCGTGCTGGCCACCGCCGGCTATAACGCCGGTCCCGGCCGCCCGCGCAACTGGCGGCAGCAGTTGCAGCATCCGGTAGAAGGCGCGATCTTTGCCGAGGCGATTCCGTTCCAGGAAACGCGCGACTACGTTAAGAATGTATTGTCCAACACGGTCTACTACGCGGCATTGTTCGAAGGCCGTCCGCAATCGCTGAAGACGCGTCTGGGTTATATCGCGCCGTAAGCGCCGTGCCGCCGCCGCGTCACTTCTGACGCGGCGGTGCGCCACGCCAGCTGTTGCCGCGGCTTCCACCAGGGAGTCGAAAAATGCGACATCAAGCCATTGCGGTCATCGGCGGGTCCGGGTTTATCGGCAGCCATCTCGTCAACGCCCTTGTTGAAATGGGCAAAGACGTGCGCATCGCCACCCGGCGGCGTTACAACGCGCGCCATCTCACCCTGCTACCCATCGACGTGATCGAAACCGACGTGTTCGATCCGGTGCAACTCGCGCGTTTCGTCGAAGGCGCTGATTGCGTGATCAATCTCGTGGCCACGCTGCATGGCAAGCGCGGCAAGCCCTATGGTCCGGAGTTCGCGCGCACGCACGTCGAATTGCCGACCCGAATCGTGGCGGCTTGCGAAGGCAAGGGCGTGCATCGGTTGATTCATATCAGTGCGCTCGGTGCGGACTCGAACGGTCCGAGCATGTATTCGCGCTCGAAGGGTGATGGTGAAAAAGCCGTGCATGCGGCGAATCTGGCGTGGACGATTTTCCGGCCATCCGTGGTCTTCGGTCCCGAAGATCAGCTTCTCAACAAGTTCGCGTTCCTGCAGCGGATGTTCCCGGTGATCCCGCTCGCCATGCCGGACGCGAAATTCCAGCCGGTGTACGTAGGCGACGTAGCGAAAGCAATCTGCAACGTGCTCGATCTCGATGCCGCGAGCGGCCATACCTATGAACTGGGCGGCCCGACCGTCTATACACTCGAAGACCTCGTCACGTATTGTGGCGATGTGATTGGGCGCCATGCGCGGATCGTGCGCTTGCCGGAAGCACTGGCGCGCCTGCAAGCGCTGACGTTCGAAATGGCGCCGGGCGAACCCGTGATCTCGCGCGACAATCTCGATTCGATGAAAGTCGACAATGTGCTGAGCGGGCCGCTTGCGCCTGAACTCGGCATCGAACCCGCCAGCATCGAAACGATCGCGCCCGTGTACCTGACCGGCGCGTCGACGCGTTCGCGCTTCGATACGTTTCGCGCCAGCGCGGGGCGCTGAACCTTTATATCCTCCTCCTATACGACCCATGAAGCTGCTTATCGGTGACAAGAACTATTCGTCATGGTCGATGCGTCCGTGGCTGCTGTTCAAACATTTCGGCATTCCCTTTGAGGAAGTGCTGATCCACTTGCGTGAGCCCGGCACGAAGGCCGCGATTCTGTCTCACGCGCCGGCGAGCGCGGGCAAGATGCCGACTCTGGTTGCCGACGACGGGCTCGTCGTGTGGGATTCACTCGCGATTGCCGAGACGTTGGCTGAGCGTTTCCCGCAGCATGCGCTGTGGCCGCGCGATCCTGTGGCGCGCGGGCACGCACGCAGCGTCAGCGCCGAGATGCATTCGGGTTTTGGTGCGTTGCGTTCGAACATGTGGATGAATATTCGCGCGTCGTTTCCGGGCAAGAACGCGACGCCGGAGGCGCTGGCCGACATTGCGCGCATCGAAGCGATCTGGCGCCAGTGCCTGGATACATACGGGGGCCCCTTCCTGTTCGGCGCGTTTGGCATTGCCGACGCGATGTACGCACCGGTAGTGATGCGCTTCAACACGTGGCAGCCGGCGGTGTCCGAGGCGGCCGCGGCGTATGTTCGTCGCGTGACGGCCGTGCCTGCCGTGAAGGCATGGATCGACGACGCGCTGCGTGAAACGCACAGACTTCCTGAACAAGACGTATGCCCATGAATATCTATGCGGTAGGCGGAGCGATTCGCGACGAGCTACTGGGCGTGCCGGTGCAGGATCGTGACTACGTGGTGGTTGGCGCGACGCCCGAGCAGATGGTGGCGCAGGGCTACCGGCCGGTGGGCAAGGACTTCCCTGTGTTTCTGCATCCGCAGACGCATGAGGAGTACGCGCTCGCGCGCACGGAACGCAAGACGGCGGCCGGCTATCACGGTTTCCAGTTCTTCTACGCACCCGACGTCACCCTCGAAGAGGATCTTGCTCGCCGCGACCTGACGATCAACGCGATGGCGCGCGAGATGCGTCCGGACGGCGAGCTGAGCGGCCCGGTGATCGACCCGTTCAACGGCCAGGGCGATTTGCAGGCGGGGCTATTTCGTCACGTCAGCGATGCGTTTCTCGAGGATCCCGTGCGGATTTTGCGGATTGCACGATTCGCGGCGCGCTTCGTCGATTTCACCGTTGCGCCGGAGACGATGGCGCTGATGTGCAAGATGGTGGCTGACGGTGAGGTGGATGCGCTGGTAGCCGAGCGCGTGTGGCAGGAAGTATCACGCGGGTTGATGGAGAAGAGGCCGTCCCGGATGTTCGAGGTGCTGCGGGAATGCGGTGCGTTGGCGCGGATTCTGCCGGAGATCGACGCGTTGTTTGGCGTGCCGCAGCGGGCTGATTATCACCCCGAGGTAGACACGGGCGTGCATGTGATGATGGTCATCGACCATGCTGCGCAGCAGGGGTACGCGTTGCCGGTGCGGTTTGCCGCGTTGACGCATGACTTGGGCAAAGCGACGACACCGGACGAGATCTTGCCGCGGCATATCGGGCATGAGGGGCGCAGCGTGGATTTGCTGAAGCCTTTATGCGAGCGGTTGCGAGTACCCAATGATTGTCGCGATCTGGCGCTGCTGGTGGCGCGGGAGCATGGAAATATTCATCGCGTGATGGAGATGGGGGCTGCCGCGTTGGTGAGGCTGCTCGAGCGCAGCGATGCGATTCGGAAACCTGCGCGGTTTGCTGAAGCCTTGCAGGCTTGCGAGGCGGATGCGCGTGGGCGACTAGGGTTTGAAATGCGGGAGTATCCGCAGGCCGAGCGGCTGCGGGTTGCGCTGGTTGCCGCGCGGGGCGTGGATGCTGGCGCTGTTGCTAAGAGGCTCGTTGACTCGCCTGGGGGGATTAAGGATGCTGTGCATATGGAGCGCGTTCGCGCTGTTGATGAGGTGATTTCTTAATATGGGGGTTGCCTGCGGGGCGCTTGTTTCTGTTTGCGGCAAAGAGAAGTAAGTGCCCGCCCCGCACAGGGGCGACGCTAATAGACCGATAAGAAATCAAGGAAAGGCCAACGCCGTAGGCAACCAGACAATAAGCGCCGCGTAGCCAGAAGACCAAGCAAAGCCCAACGCCGTAGGCAAACAACCAACAAACAACAACCACCGCCAAAGGCAACCCCCAAACCTTCACAAAACCCTGGCAACAATCGACAACACCATAGAAAGCACAAGCGTCGACATAAACGGAAACGGATACTCTCGCCCAAAGAGGCGCAACGTCACATCCCCAGGCATCCGCCCAACCCCAATCTTCCGAAGCCACGGCCAGCAGGCCGACAACACCGCCACCGCAACAAACGTAGTCAACAGCCAGCGAATCATCGCAAATCCCCAACGCAAATAATCACAACGTATGTGACCGGTCACCACTGGAAAACGCTTGCAGCGTGTCATCCAGCCCGCGCGAAAACGCGATCACCTTGAACAGCTCTCCCATCTCCGCCTCGGACAACAACTTCTGCACCGCATTTGCCGCAGGCAAAAACTTCATCGTGTCCGAAGGATCAAGCGCCGATAACGCCTCGGTAATCCCCGCATTCAACAAGAACCGCGCCTGCGATGTGAACCCCAACAAATCCGCGCCAGCCTCAACCCCGGCTTCGGCGATGCCGGTAAATTCCACGTGTGCGGTAATGTCCTGCAAGCCCGGATAAACAAACGGATCGCCATGCGCCCGATGCCGGTAATGACACATCAACGTGCCCTGCGCACGCTGCTCATGGTAGTACTCGTGACGCGGAAAACCATAATCGATAAAGAATGCCGCACCGCGCTTGAGCATCGCGCAGATGGTCCGCGTGAACGCCCGAGCGGCGTCGTGCGTCTCGGTCACGTAGTCGTCGCCGGTAGTGTCTATCTCGGCCAGAAACGCAATGTCCGCTATGGCCGACACCGCACGGTCGTCGAAAGCAAAGGCATCGTCGCGCCACACCACGCCGCGCTCATGCCAGGCGCCACCGGTAAAAGCAAAAAGCCGCACGGGCATTGCGTCCAACACCTCGTTGCCAATCACCACGCCCTCGAAACGCTCCGGCAACGCGTCCAGCCAGCGCACCTTCGCGGCTAGCGTCGGCACCGCGGCTTCGATCGTCTCGCGCTGGCGCCCACGCAATTCACCCGACAAATCCACGATCGAGTAACTTTCGAATTCGACGCCCAGCGCGTCGAGCGCATTCAGCAATCCGGCGGCCAGTTTGCCCGTGCCGGCGCCGAATTCCATGACGTCCCGCGTGCCGCTCGCCTGCAAGGCTTCGGCAAGCGGGCGCGCCAGCGTCGTGGCGAATAGCGGTGACATTTCCGGCGCCGTCACGAAGTCGCTGCCGTCGTCGCCGCGCAGGCCGAATTTGCGGGCGCCGCCGCTGTAATAGCCGAGTCCCGGCGCGTACAGCGCGCGCTCCATATAGCGGTCGAACGGCAGCCAGCCGCCGGCCGCTTCGAGCGCCGAGCGAATCTGTGCGACCAGCGCTTCGGACTGTGCAAGCGCGCTCGGGCCGGGAGCAGGTAAACTATCGGGTTGGTGAGCTTTCGGATTCATCCCCGCATTGTAAATGACCGTCTCTCTGGATACCGCCGCCGCCCGTGCGCCTCAAACGCCGCGCATCGTGCTGATTACCGGCGCCGCCCGCCGTATTGGGCGCGCGCTCGCGCTCGGCTTTGCCGCGCGCGGTTGGGACGTCGCGGTCCATTACGGGGCGTCGCGGGCCGAAGCGGACGAACTGGTCGCGGAAATCGTCGCCTTGGGCCGCCGGGCGGTGGCTTTGCACGCGGAATTGGGCGACGAAGCCCAGGTCGAGCGGTTATTGCCCGCCTGTACCGCTGCGCTGGGCCGTCCGGCCTGTATCGTCAATAACGCGTCGCGCTTCGAAGAAGACACCGCGCACAACGTCGGTTACGAACTGCTGCTGAAGCTGACCGCGATGAATCTCGGCGCGCCGCTCGTATTGGCGCGTATGCTGTTCGAGGCTACGCCGGAGGCCGCGCGCACCGACGAGAGCCAGCGCGGCGTCGTCATCAACGTGCTGGATCAGAAGCTGTACAACATGAATCCGGATTACCTGTCGTACACGCTGTCGAAAGCAGCGTTGCAGACAGCGACCGTTGCACTGGCGCAGGCGCTGGCGCCGAAAGTGCGCGTGGTCGGCCTCGCGCCCGGTCTGACGATGCAATCCGGCGATCAAACGCCGGCAGGTTTTGAGGAAGCTCACCGTGCTACGCCTTTGGGCCGCGCATCGCGGCCGGAGGATATCGTCGCCGCCGCGCTGTATCTCGCCGACGCAGCGGGCGTTACCGGAACGACGCTGGTAGTCGACGGCGGCCAGCACCTGGTGCCGCTGCCGCGCGACGTGATGTTTTTGACGGGCGCCTGAACAGCGCGCGCTTGTTGCCGGGTCGAACCGGCAGCCGCCCGTGCGCTGAAGCGTCCCCTTGCGTGCCCAGCACGCTTTTTTCGACTGGAACGAACATGTTTGCCGCTCTTTCGCATCCCCGGCTCGCCGATTGCCGCCGGCTCTTTCTGCGCAATTACGAAGTGCACATCAACATCGGCGTGCACGACTTCGAAAAGCGTGGCGAACAGCGCGTCGTGATCAACGTCGAACTGTTCGTGCCGCTCGCGCTGTCCACGCCGGTTCAGGACAAGCTGACCGAAGTCGTCGATTACGACTTCATGCGCTCGACCATCGCGCGTCGCGTCGAACAAGGTCATATTCACTTGCAGGAAACGCTCTGCGACGACCTCGTCAAGGCATTGCTCGCGCATCCACAGGTGCGTGCCGTGTGCGTGTCGACCGAAAAGCCGGACGTTTATCCTGACTGCGACGCGGTGGGCGTCGAAGTCTTCCGCATCAAAGAGGATTGAGCCATGAATGCTCAGGAAACCCTGAACGGCGCCGCGGCCCCTGAAGCTGCGCTAGCCGCGCACGCCTCAGCGGTCAAAGCGCCGCTCACGCGCCGCGAACAGAAAGAAGCCTACGAGAACAACAAGCTGTTCAAGCGGCTTGCGCGCCAGGTCGGCGAGGCGATCGGCGACTTCAACATGATCGAGGAAGGCGACAAGGTGATGGTCTGCCTGTCGGGCGGCAAAGACAGCTACGCGATGCTCGAAATCCTGATGCGGTTGCGCGAACGCGCGCCGATCAACTTCGACATCGTCGCGGTGAATCTCGACCAGAAGCAGCCAGGCTTTCCGGAACACGTATTGCCCGAGTACCTGAAGCAGCTCGACATTCCGTTTCACATCGAGAACCAGGATACCTACAGCATCGTCAAGCGGCTGGTGCCGGAAGGCAAGACCACCTGCTCGCTGTGCTCGCGGCTGCGTCGCGGCATTCTGTATCGCGTCGCGGGCGAGCTCGGCGCGACCAAGATCGCGCTCGGTCATCATCGCGACGACATCCTGCAAACGCTGCTGCTGAACATGTTCTACGGCGGCAAGCTGAAGGGCATGCCGCCCAAGCTGCAATCGGACGACGGCAAGAACATCGTGATCCGCCCGCTCGCCTACGTGAAGGAAACCGATCTGGAGAAGTACGCGGAACTGCGCGAATTCCCGATCATTCCGTGCAACTTGTGCGGCAGCCAGCCGAACCTGAAACGTGCGGAGATGAAGGCGCTGATCCGCGATTGGGAGAAGCGCTTTCCGGGCCGCATCGAGAACATGTTCAATGCGTTGTCGAACATCGTGCCGTCGCACCTGATGGACCATCAGCTGTTTCCTTTCGCCGGTCTGCGCGCAACGGGCGAGGCCGATCCACAAGGCGATATCGCCTTCGACGAAGAGCCGTGTTCGACCGATACCGGCGACGGTGCGCCGCTCAGCGCATCGAAGACGATCTCGATCGTCCAGTTCGACGATATGTGAGCGACACAGAGGCAGGCGGGAAACCCACTGAAAACGTGCGGGAAATGTGGGGTTTCGCGCATTTCCGTCCACTGCGAGGCCGCGCGAGCGGCCCTTGTCGTCATAGGGCGCATGATAGAATCGTCGGCTCCAAACTTGTCTATTTGCCGACGCCATGAACATCGTGATTTTGGCGGCAGGCACCGGCAAGCGCATGCGGTCCGCGCTTCCCAAGGTGCTCCATCCACTGGCCGGCCGGCCGCTCCTCGCTCATGTCATCGACACTGCCCGCACGCTCAAGCCCACGCGGCTCGTCGTCGTGGTCGGACATGGCGCTGACGCCGTGCGTCAAGCCGTAGCGGCGCCAGACGTGCAGTTCGCCGCACAGGAGCAACAACTCGGCACGGGCCACGCGGTGCAACAGGCGCTGCCGCTGCTCGATCCGTCCGAACCCACGCTCGTGCTGTACGGCGATGTGCCGCTCACACGTGCCAGCACGCTGCAGGCGCTGACCGATCGCGCGGGCCGAGGCGGTTACGGCGTTCTCACCGTTACGCTCAACGACCCCAGCGGCTATGGCCGCATCGTGCGCGATCCGCACGGCAAGGTGTCACGCATCGTCGAACAGAAAGACGCAACGCCCGAGCAGCTCAAGATCGCCGAGATCAACACCGGCATCATCGTTGCGCCGACCGGGCGCCTGGGCGGCTGGCTCGCGGCGTTGAAGAACGACAACGCGCAAGGCGAGTTTTACCTGACCGACGCGGTCGAAATGGCGATCGAAGCAGGGCTCGAAGTCGTCACCACCCAGCCGGACGAAGAGTGGGAAACGCTCGGCGTGAATAGCAAGCAGCAGCTAGCCGAACTCGAACGGATTCATCAGCACAATGTCGCCGTGGCGCTGCTGACTGCCGGCGTTACCCTTGCCGATCCGGCTCGCCTCGACGTGCGCGGCACGCTCGAATGCGGCCGCGACGTCTCGATCGACGTGAACTGTGTGTTCGAGGGCCGCGTCAGCCTGGCCGACAACGTGACGGTCGGGCCGAACTGCGTGATCCGCAACGCGACGATCGGTACCGGTACGCGCGTCGACGCGTTCACGCACATCGAAGGCGCCGAGGTCGGCGCGAACGTCGTGCTCGGCCCCTATGCGCGGCTGCGTCAGGGCGCGTCCTTGCAGGACGAGTCGCACGTCGGCAACTTCGTCGAGGTGAAAAACGCGGTGCTCGGTCATGGCTCGAAGGCGAATCATCTGACGTATATCGGCGACGCGGATATCGGCGCGCGGGTGAATATCGGCGCAGGTACCATCACCTGTAACTACGACGGCGCGAACAAATCCCGCACGGTCATCGAAGACGATGTGTTCGTCGGTTCGGACACGCAACTCGTTGCGCCCGTGCGCGTGAAGCGTGGCGTGACGATCGCAGCGGGTACGACGGTCTGGAAGGATGTCGAAGCGGACATGCTGGTCCTGAACGACAAGACTCAAACAAGCAAGCCGGGCTACGTACGCCCGACCAGGAAGAAAAGTTGATGGGCGTGACGCGCGCGCGAAGCGCGCTCCCTGAAACCCAGCACTGAAAAGGAATAAGCCATGTGTGGGATTGTCGGCGCGGTTGCGCAACGTAATATCGTTCCCGTCCTGATCGAAGGACTGCGGCGCCTCGAGTATCGCGGCTACGACTCGTGCGGCGTCGCGGTACTCGGTAACGACGGGCCGCGCCGTGCTCGCAGCGTCGCGCGCGTCGCGGATCTGGACGAGCAGGTGCGTGAAAGTCATCTCGAAGGCATCACGGGTATCGCGCATACGCGCTGGGCGACGCACGGCGCGCCGGTGACCGACAACGCGCACCCGATCTTCTCGAGAGATGAACTCGCGTTGGTACACAACGGCATCATCGAGAACTACGAATCACTGCGTGAAATGTTGCGCAGCAAGGGTTACACATTTGTCTCGCAGACCGATACAGAGGTTATCGCGCATCTGATTCACAGCCTGTATCGCGGCGACCTGTTCGCAGCGGTGCGTGAAGCCGTTGCGCAATTGCACGGCGCGTACGCGATCGCGGTGCTGCATAAGGATCAGCCGCATACGGTGGTCGGCGCGCGGCAAGGCTCACCGCTGGTGGTGGGTCTCGGCAACGGCGAGAACTTCCTTGCTTCGGATGCGCTGGCGCTTGCCGGCAGTACTGAGCGCTTCATCTTCCTTGAAGAAGGCGACGTTTGCGAACTGTCGCTCGAAAACGTGCGTATCGCCGATCGTGACGGTAACGAAGCGCAGCGCGAGGTGCGCCAGGTCGCGGCGTATGGCGGCGCGGTCGAACTCGGCCCGTATCGTCACTTCATGCAGAAGGAAATCTTCGAGCAGCCGCGCGCGATTACCGACACGATCCCCCAAGGCGATTCGCTCGAGGCGTCGATATTCGGCGAAGGCGCCGACAAGGTGTTCGCGGATATCGACAACCTGCTGATTCTCGCATGTGGCACGAGCTACTACTCGGGGCTGACCGCGAAGTACTGGCTCGAGTCGATTGCGAAGATCCCCACTCAGGTGGAAATTGCCAGCGAGTATCGGTACCGTGAGTCGGTGCCGAATCCGAAGTCGCTGGTGGTGGTGATTTCGCAATCGGGCGAAACGGCCGACACCTTGGCGGCGCTCAAGCATGCGCAGTCGCTGGGGCACAAGCATACGCTGGCGGTGTGCAACGTCGGCACGAGCGCAATGGTGCGCCAGACGGAATTGTCGTTCCTGACACATGCGGGTCGCGAGATCGGCGTGGCGTCGACCAAGGCGTTCACGACGCAACTGGTTGCCCTGTTCGTGCTGGCCGTGACGCTTGGGAAGCTGCGTGGGCAGGTGAGCGCGGAGCAGGAAGCCGAGTATCTGAAGCAACTGCGCCACTTGCCGGCAGCGTTGAATAGCGTGCTGGCGCTGGAGCCGCAGATCATTGCGTGGTCGGACGAGTTTTCGCGCAAGGAACACGCGTTGTTCCTCGGTCGCGGCTTGCATTATCCGATCGCGCTCGAGGGTGCGTTGAAGCTCAAGGAGATTTCCTATATTCACGCGGAAGCGTATCCGGCAGGCGAGCTGAAGCATGGGCCACTGGCGCTCGTGACTGAAGCGATGCCGGTGGTGACGGTGGCGCCGAATGACGCGCTGCTGGAGAAGTTGAAGTCGAATATTCAGGAAGTGCGCGCGCGCGGCGGTGAACTCTATGTGTTCGCGGACGCGGATACAAAGATCGTCAATGACGAAGGGCTGCATGTGATCCGGATGCCGGAGCACTATGGCTTGTTGTCACCAATTCTGCACGTTGTACCGCTGCAACTGCTGGCGTATCACACGGCTTGTGCGCGTGGAACGGATGTGGATAAGCCGCGGAATCTGGCGAAGTCGGTTACGGTGGAGTGAGGCGGGCGCGGCGAGCGCTAGTCGTGCTGAGATGCATTAGTTTTCGGTTACGAAGCTTTCCGCGCAAATTGGACCTGGATTTCACGCACGCGCTACTCCCCAAACGGGTTGCCGGTGTCCTTCACTTCTGTATTGAGGTTGTATTCCGCGCGCACGGCCTTGAGCACGCCCTCGATATCGCGCTCGAAGCCGACCGCGTTGCCGAAGTGAGTCATATTCCAGTTGCAGCCTGTCTTGTCAGCTTCTTGCAACTGCGGCCGCGGCACGCGAATCTTCACGCCATCCTCGACGATTTCCTGCAGTCGATGGATTCGCCGGTTGACCTCCTGCTGAAGCTGCGAGGCATTGAGCGTTTTGCGTATCATCCAGGTGTCCTTTCGGTTGCTCAACCCAGTCTAGCGCAAGTGAGGCGTTGCGCGACCTAGCGCTGAAATGCAAAGTGCCCGGACGAGTCCAATCTTCCCCAATGAGCCGCCGATGCTGGCCAGAAGCACGACCCGGTCATTGAGCCCGTCGCGAGCGACATGCCATGTGATTTCGGGATTTGTGCAGTCCGAGTTCCTGTGCGGAAAGCTGACGGGTTACCCCGGGGCGTATGCTGGCAATGCTGGATAAGGTCTTGAGTGCTCAGGCATACATTGCCGGCGCGGAGTTCACGGTGGCGGATATCGGAATCTGCCTTTCCGCCCACCGCTGGTTTTCGCTTGCGGACAACTTCGGACAAGTATTGGAACCGGCCTCCCTGCCACCGTCCGTCATTGAATGGCACAGGAGCCTCTCGTCACGCCAGGCGTTCAAGGATGCGGTAAGCAGTCAAAGGAAATAGCCAGGTTGGCATGGGGGGCCGTTCTGCACGTGATTATCCAAAGCGGTGGCGAAATTCAACACAATCGTGACGCAATGAGTTACGCCGCCAACCTGGGCTCGCAATAAGGCCGGTCCCTGGGATCAAGCATCGCCCCGATTGTCGCCTGCCAAAAGTTCGCGATGCGCGGCCACATGCCGATTTAATTGCAGGAACGGCAGCGCAGCGGACCAAAGAAAGACCACCCACATGGAGCCGACAAAGGCGGCGAGAAGGAGAACGCGTGCCTTGAGCTGTGCGAAGAGCGAGTCAGCGGTGGAAGTGGTGCAAGCGAGCCGTATCGAATCTTGCGGCATTACCAGTTGTTCCGTACACGATTTTGATATCCTGGCATGGTCACGACATGCGCGCCTTAGCCTTTACGCTGCCGCCGTTCGCTCCGAAGGCTCATCTGAAGACGGTGCGTAACGGTCGTGGCTGCCGATAATGACTCGATGCAGAAGTTAATGAACGCCTCGACTTTCGCAGCTCGATGGCGCCGGGACGGATAGAGCGCATACAGCGGAAATTTTTCGTCCGACCAGTCCGGGAAGATATCCACGAGCAAGCCGTCGCGCATCATCTGCTCGACGCCAATCTCCATCACCTGCGCGATGCCAGCGCCGGCGATACACGCGCCGAGCATGGTTTCCACGTCCGACACGAGGAGGCGCCCCTCTGCGGGTATCTCCGTGACCTTCTTGCCCCGATTGAATTCCCACTCGAAGGGCCTGGCCGTCACCGGGTTATAAAACATGATTCGCTGATGTTCTTTCACATCTTCTGGATTGCCAGGCTTGCCGTGCTCAGCCACATACCGTGGAGACGCGACCGTAATGATGCGTGTGTCGAGCAGCTTGCGCGCAATCAGTGTTCCCATCGGCGGGGGGCCAAAGCGCACCGCGAGGTCAAATCCATCTGCCACGAGGTCGCCCACGTCGTCGCGCATGATGAGTTCGAGCGAGAGGTCAGGATGGTGCACCAGAAAATCTGGCAATCGTGACGCCAGGACCGTCCTTGAAAAGAATGGGTCAACGTTCACACGAAGCTTTCCCTGCACAACGTTCGCTGAACCCGACGCCGCCGAAGCCGCCTCCTCGATGCCTGTCAGATGCGGGCCAACTGCGTCATATAGACGCCTCCCTTCGTCGGTCAGCGTCTGCGAGCGCGTCGTACGGTCAAGCAGCCGCACGCCTACGCGCTTTTCGAGGCGTGAGACAGCGCGGCTAACACCCGATGGCGACAATCCGAGAGCGTCTGCCGCGCGCACGAAACTGCCACTCTCCGCGACTGCGGCGAGTACGGTGATGCCAGAAAACAGCCGACCATCAAATGTCATCCCCTCTCCGACGCGTGTGTCATTCAGATAGTTTAGTCACGAGTGATTTGAACAGCACGTACTTTATTCAACAATCAAAAAATGAGAAATTGCCCTCCTGAATGCTGCGGCGGTTTGCGCCGCGGACCTGAACCTGCTTGGGAGAGACTCAATGGAAGCTTTGAAGACACAGGGCATTGAACTGCCCCGCCTCGGATTCGGCACGTACCGAATGCCCGGTGGAGATTGCCAACCGGTAGTTGAGAGCGCGTTGGAGCTCGGTTATCGACACATCGACACTGCCGAGATGTATCAGAACGAGGAAGCTGTAGGCGCCGCAATTGCTGCCTCGGGTCTCGCACGCAAGCAGTTGCATCTGACCACCAAGGTATGGCACGAGAACCTCAAGCCGGAGTCCCTCCGTCGCGCACTGGACGCGAGCCTTGGAAAGCTCGGTGTCGACTATGTCGACCTGTACATGGTGCATTGGCCGTCGCATGACATGGACCTCGGCGCCGTCATGG
>NZ_JAXDPY010000004.1:0-5312 GCF_034668105.1 Paraburkholderia sp.
CCCCGCACAGGGGCAACACTAATAGACCGATAACAAATCAAGGAAAGGCCAAAGAACCAGACCAAGAAAAGGCCCCCCAAAAAAACCAGCCCCCGCCCCAGCAAGGGGCACCACAAAACCCCTTCCCCCCGACTCCGGTACAATTTCTCGACACACCCCAGCGCCGCGCCGCCCTCCTCCAGGCCCCGCGCGCCACTGCGCAACCCAAATTCCAGCTACCGCCATGTCCAAAAACCAGACCCTCTTCGACCGCGCGCAACGCACCATCCCCGGCGGCGTAAACTCGCCGGTCCGCGCCTTCCGCTCGGTCGGCGGCACACCGCGCTTCATCGAGCGCGCACAAGGCCCCTACTTCTGGGACGCGGACGGCCAACGCTACACAGACTACATCGGCTCGTGGGGCCCGATGATCCTCGGCCACGTCCACCCGGAAGTGCTGGAAGCAGTCCAACGCGTGCTCGCCAACGGCTTCTCGTTCGGCGCGCCGACCGAATCCGAAGTGGAAATCGCCGAGGAAATCTGCAAACTGGTGCCGTCGATCGAACAGGTCCGCATGGTCTCGAGCGGCACCGAAGCGACCATGAGCGCGCTGCGTCTCGCGCGCGGCTTCACGAACCGCAGCCGCATCGTCAAGTTCGAAGGCTGCTACCACGGCCACGCGGACAGCCTGCTGGTCAAAGCCGGTTCAGGCCTGCTCACGTTCGGCAATCCGACTTCGGCGGGTGTGCCGGTCGACATCGCCAAGCACACTACCGTCCTTGAATACAACAACGTCGCCGAACTCGAAGAAGCGTTCAAGGCGTTCGGCAACGAGATCGCCTCGGTGATCGTCGAGCCGGTGGCCGGCAACATGAACCTCGTGCGCGCCACACCGGAATTCCTGCAAGCCTTGCGGCGCCTGTGCACCGAGTACGGCTCGGTACTGATTTTCGACGAAGTCATGTGCGGTTTCCGCGTCGCCCTGGGTGGCGCGCAAGAGGTGTACGGCATCACGCCGGATCTGACGTGTCTGGGCAAAGTGATCGGCGGCGGCATGCCGGCGGCGGCCTTCGGCGGCCGGCGCGACATCATGGCTCACCTCGCGCCGCTCGGCGGCGTCTACCAGGCAGGCACGCTGTCGGGCAATCCGATCGCGGTCGCCGCGGGCCTGAAGACGCTGCAACTGATTCAGGCGCCGGGCTTCTATGGAACGCTCACGGCCCGCACCACGCGTCTCGCGCAAGGTCTCGCGCATGTCGCGCGCGAAGCGAACGTGCCGTTCGCGGCCGATTCGCTCGGCGGCATGTTCGGCCTCTACTTCACCGATTCGGTACCCACGAGTTTCGCCGAAGTCACCAAGAGCGACGTGCCGCGTTTCAACGCGTTCTTCCACAAAATGCTCGACGCAGGCGTGTACTTCGCGCCGTCGGCCTACGAAGCGGGCTTCGTTTCGATCGCGCACGACGACGCGATCATCGACGCGACGATCGACACCGCGCGTGGCGCATTCGCCTCGCTCGCGGCTTGACCAGGGCGAGACACGAGACCGCCGACACCCAGTCCAATACTGACTAGCCACCGTACCTGACCGGATACCGATGTTTTCGCAAACCGACTTCGTCCATATGGAACGCGCGCTCGCGCTGGCCAAGCGCGGCATGTATACGACCGATCCGAATCCGCGCGTCGGTTGCGTGCTCGTCAAGCACGGCGAGGTGATCGGCGAAGGCTTCACGCAACCGGCCGGCCAGGACCACGCCGAAGTCCGCGCGTTGAAAGACGCGCGCTCGCGCGGTCATGATCTGCGCGGCGCCACGGCCTATGTGACGCTCGAGCCGTGCAGCCACTTCGGCCGCACGCCGCCATGCGCGAATGCGTTGATCGAAGCGCAGGTCGAGCGCGTGGTCGCAGCAATGGAAGATCCCAACCCACAAGTGTCCGGGCGCGGTCTCAAGATGCTGCGCGACGCCGGTATCGAAGTGCGTTGCGGGCTGCTCGCCAACGAAGCGCACGAACTGAACATCGGCTTCGTGTCGCGCATGACGCGGGAGCGTCCGTGGGTCCGCATGAAGGTGGCGGCCTCGCTGGACGGCCGTACCGGCTTGCCGTCGGGCATCAGTCAGTGGATTACCGGCGAAGCGGCGCGCGCCGACGGTCATGCGTGGCGCGCCCGGGCGTCGGCGATTTTGACGGGCATCGGCACCGTGCGGGAAGACGATCCGCGCATGACCGTGCGTGCCGTCGACACACCGCGCCAACCACAACGCGTGCTGATCGACGCCCAGCTCGACGTGCCGCCCGAAGCGCAGATTCTGGCCGGCCCACCTACCCTGATTTTCTGCGGCAATCTCGACGAGCGTCATACGGAGCGCGCCGCCGCGCTGCGCGATCGCGGCGCGGAGATCGTGCAATTGGCCAACGCGGCGGGCAAGGTCGACCTGCCCGCCATGCTGAAAGTGCTTGGCGAGCGTCATGTGAACGAACTGCACGTCGAGGCCGGCTACAAGCTGAACGGCTCGCTGCTGCGCGAAGGCTGTGTCGACGAGCTGCTGATCTATCTGGCGCCGAGCCTGCTCGGCATGGACTCGATGAGCATGTTCAATCTGCACGCTCCGGAAACGCTCGAAGGCCGCGTGCAACTGAATTTCCACGCGGTCGACCGGATCGGCGACGATGTGCGGATTCTCGCGCGCTTCGTGCCTCGGGTGGTACCCGAGCCGGCGCCTGAAGCCGGCTCCGAACCCGCGCCCCACCCCCCTTCGAATTGATCAAGGATTAGTACGATGTTTACAGGAATCGTCGCGGCAGTGGGCCGCATCGAATCAGTCAGGCCCCTCGGCACCGATGGCGATGCAGGTGTGCGTCTGAACGTCGAAGCCGGCGGCCTCGATCTCGACGACGTGCAACTCGGCGACAGCATCACCATCCAGGGCGCCTGCATGACGGTGGTGGAAAAAACCGCGCATTCGTTCGAAGTGGACGTGTCGCGCGAAAGTCTGAACTGCACGGTCGGTCTGGGCGAGCCGGGTGAAGTGAATCTCGAGAAAGCGCTGCGCGCGCACGACAGGCTCGGCGGCCACATCGTCTCCGGTCACGTGGACGGCCTCGGCACGGTCACGCGTTTTGCGCCGGTCGGCGAGTCGCACGAACTGCGCGTGCTGGCCCCGCGCGAGATTGGCCGCTATCTGGCGTTCAAAGGCTCGATCACGGTCAACGGCGTGAGCCTGACAGTGAATTCGGTCGAGGATCGCGACGACGGCTGCGAATTTTCGATCAACCTGATTCCACACACGGTGCAGGTGACGTCGCTCAAGAATTTGCGCGAGGGTTCGCAGGTGAATCTGGAGATCGATCTGATTGCGCGGTACGTGGAGCGAATGCTCAGTGCGTCTCAGGATGGCTATAAGCCGTTGAAATAATTAGATTTTTCGAAAATCAGCGCGTACGGCCGTCTCGCCAAAATCCCTCGCAGGTCGTAGAGGCAATTCCTGGCAACATCCCCCGCGCGCTCCTGCTCGAGTACATCATGGAACTGATCTTGAGCCGGGCGCCAACGATCCGAAAAATCCGGAACGTTCGGTTGCTCTCACCTCGGCGCGTTTCCCACAGACCCGAAGACTGACCGCAACCGCAGAAGCACATCCGACCCAAGGCGGCTTTCGGTCATCTGAATTGGGTGTGCAGGTTGTTGACCATCGGTATCGAGTCCATGGGGAAACTGCCGCTATCTCGTCCAGCTAGCCAGCGGCTTTCGATCATCGGGGGTCGATGACGGAGTGCAGGCAATTGGTAGGTCGTGTACCCGTCGTGATGGCGTCTCCACTGCAGCATCAGCGTCAGTCGACGATCCGGGTGAAATCGTCGACAATCTTCGAGGCCTCGCTTGGTTGCGCGAACTCGCGAACGCGCTTCCACCATCGGCCAACCTTTCCTCGGAAGTTGCCATGCCACTACCGCTCGTCAATGGGTGAAACCGCCGGGCGAGAATCGGCCTTATTACGACCAGCCACCCGTCACCATGACATCCTCCGACGTGATCATGCGGCTGTCGTCGGCCGCGAGGAAGAGCGCCATGCGCGCGAGATCGCCGGGCTCCATTTCCTCGTCGATGCACTGGCCGCGTCGTATCTCTTCGCGGCCTTCGTCGGTGAGCCACAGGTTGCGCTGCTTCTCAGTCAACACCCAGCCCGGCACGAGCGTGTTCACGCGGATCCCATACGCGCCGAGGTCCTTGGCGAACCCGCGCGTCAGGCCCTGTACTGCCGCCTTGCTCATTGCGTAAACCGGGAACTGGCTGCTCTTGAGCATCCAGCAATGCGAGCCTAGATTAATGATCGAGCCCGCGCGTGCGGCCTTCATATCCTCGACCACGGCCTGCGCTGCGAACAACTGATGCCGCACGTTAACTGCAACGCCTGCATCGAACGACTCGGGCGTGACGTCGGCGAGCGCGTGGCGGCGATCGTTCGCCGCGTTGTTCACGAGCACCTCGATCGGTCCAAATGCTGCCCGCACTTCGGCGATGGCCGCGTGCAACGCGGGAATGTCGGTGACGTCGCAGGCGACGAAGAGCGGTTTATGGCGCGCGTTACCGAGCGATTTGGCAAGAACTGTTCCCGCGTTCGTGTCGATGTCGAGAAAGCCCACACGTGCGCCTTGCGCAACGAAGTGCTCGACGAACGAAGCGCCAATGCCACTCGCGCCGCCCGTAATGAGCACGACCCGGTCTACCAGACTGGGATAGCTCGCGTAACGTGCTTGTCCCGAAGATTTTTCGCTAGAAGTTGCCATTCACATCCCGTGTTGATTGATCGCTGCGACGACCAAGCCGACTGTACGCCATGGAAGTTTTCTTGTGAGCCAAGCAGGTCCGGCTTCGTGGCGCCCTCCCGTCTGACGCCCAGATGACGCATTGTCTACGAGAAGGTGCGATCCGCAAAGACGTGCTCGTCGTCGTGCATCCTTCAAGCCCTTCTCGTGCTTGCCCGATGAGGAGCTGTCCGTTCTGGACGTGCTCGTCACCCGCCGATGCGACCGTCGCGGTATGGCGTGCAATCACCAGTCTTGACGTTGTCTGCCCGTTTCGACTAATGTATGAATCGCTTCGTACACTAGTCGAAAGGGGCCGCGTGCCCAGAGCGGGAGGAGATCACAGTTGACCAAAGCCCATGCTGTTCTCGTGGTAGCACTGCTCTCGACGGCTGCGGCCGTGCCGGCCATCGCCGCAGACGCCACTTGCGTACCGCCCAATGCGTCGGTTCCGGCTGGTGCCAACACAACCGATCCGAAGGCGCCGTTCTTCATCGATACGGCGGGGCTGGATCTAAAGACGA
>NZ_JAXDPY010000005.1:0-8489 GCF_034668105.1 Paraburkholderia sp.
CGGTGCCAGGCAGTTGGTCGTGCACGATGCATTCGAAATCACCGTGTCCGATGCCTTGAGCACATTGTGGTTCACGCCGTAGACGATGGTTGCGTCGACGTCCTTACCGCCCGGCGCCGAGATGATGACCTTCTTGGCGCCGCCCTTGATGTGCGCGCTGGCCTTTTCCTTGGTGGTGAAAAAGCCGGTGCATTCCAGCACCACGTCGACGTTCAGGTCGCCCCAGGGCAGTTCTGCCGGGTTGCGGTTAGCCAGCACGCGGATCTTGTCGCCATTGATGACGAGGTAGTCGCCGTCCACCGACACTTCGCCCGGGAACTTGCCGTGCGCCGTATCGTATTGCGTCAGGTGAGCGTTGGTCTTGGCATCGCCAAGATCGTTGATGGCGACGATTTCGATATCGTGCTTCTTGCCGTTTTCATAGAAGGCGCGCAGCGTGTTGCGGCCGATCCGGCCGTAGCCGTTGATTGCGACGCGAATCGTCATGGTCTATCTCCTGATGGCTAAAAAAAATCGTCCATGTTGGCCTGTTCTTCGGGCGCAACCGCGTGTGGGGCACACGCGGCCACGCTTGCCGGAAGATCAGCCGAGTGCGGCTTTCGCCGTTTCCACCACGTGCTCGACGGTGAAGCCGAAATGCTTGAACAACACGCCAGCCGGGGCCGATTCGCCGAACGTGTCGATGCCGACCACGCCGCCTTCCAGACCCACGTACTTGCGCCAGAAATCCGTCACACCCGCTTCGATCGCGACGCGGCGCACGCCGTGCGGCAACACGCGTTCGCGGTACTCCGCGTCCTGCTTGTCGAACACGGTGGTCGACGGCATCGACACGACACGTGCCGCGATGCCTTCGCGAGCCAGCGGCTCGACCGCGTTCAACGCCAGTTCGATTTCCGAACCGGTGGCGATCAGGATGATCTTGCGCGCGACGATCTCGTCGTTCCAGTCGCGCAGCACGTAACCGCCCTTCTCGATGTTGGCGATCTGCGCGTCGGTGCGTTCCGAGAACGGCAGGTTCTGACGGCTGAAGATCAGGCACGACGGGCCGTGATGTTCGACCGCGTGAGTCCAGGCCACCGCCGTTTCAACCGTATCGGCCGGGCGCCACACTTGCAGATTCGGGATCAGACGCAGGCTTGCGACGTGTTCGATCGACTGGTGGGTCGGGCCGTCTTCGCCCAGACCGATCGAGTCGTGCGTGAACACGAAGATCGACGGCGCTTTCATCAGCGCGGCCACGCGCAACGCGTTGCGGCTGTAATCCGAGAACGTCAGGAACGTGCCGCCGAAGGCCTTGAAGCCGCCGTGCAGCGCGATGCCGTTGATCGCGGCGCTCATGCCGAACTCGCGCACGCCGTAGTTCACGTAGTTGCCGGCAGCCTTGCCTTCAGCATTCACGCGCACCGGCTTGGCGGCCTTCCAGTTGGTCAGATTCGAACCGGTCAGATCGGCGGAACCGCCGAGCAGTTCCGGCAGCACGGCCGACAAGCCTTCGATAGCCTGTTGCGATGCCTTGCGTGTTGCGACGGTTTCCGCGCGTTCGTTCGCGCCGGCAATGATGGCCTTCGCCTTTTCCTTCCAGTCGGCGGGTAATTGCTTCGCGTCGCGGCGCTTGAATTCAGCGGCTTCCTGCGGGTACCTGGCTGCGTATGCGGCGAACGCCTTATCCCAGTCGGATTCGATGCGTGCACCGGCTTCCTTCGCGTCCCACGCTGCATAGACCTCTTGCGGGATCACGAACGGCTCCCACTTCCAGCCGATCTTTTCACGCGTCGCCGCGATTTCCTTGTCGCCGAGCGGCGCGCCGTGCGAATCGTGGCTGCCGGCCTTGGTCGGCGCGCCTTCACCGATCACGGTCTTGCAGCAGATCAGCGTGGGCTTGTCCGATTGTTTCGCTTGCCTGATCGCCGCGTCGACGGCTTCGACGTCGTGGCCGACCACGTTCGGGATCACGTTCCAGCCGTAGGCTTCGAAGCGCTTCGGCGTGTCGTCGTGGAACCAGTGGACCACTTCGCCGTCGATCGAGATGCCGTTGTCGTCGTAGAACGCGATCAGCTTGTTCAGCTTCAGCACGCCGGCGAGCGAGCAGGCTTCGTGCGAGATGCCTTCCATCAGGCAACCGTCGCCGACGAACACGTAGGTGTGATGGTCGACGATCTTCGCGTCAGGTTTGTTGAATTCGGTGGCGAGCAGCGATTCGGCGAGCGCCATGCCGACTGCGTTTGCCAGACCCTGGCCGAGCGGGCCGGTGGTGGTTTCGACGCCCGCCGTGATGCCGTATTCCGGGTGACCCGGCGTCCTGGAATGCATCTGACGGAAGTTCTTCAGCTCTTCGATCGGCAGGTCGTAGCCGGTCAGGTGCAGCAGCGAGTACAGCAACATCGAGCCATGGCCGTTCGACAGAATGAAACGGTCGCGATCGGCCCACTGCGGGTTCTGCGGATTGTGGCGCAGATGACGTGACCACAAAGCCACGCCGATTTCGGCCATGCCCATCGGCATGCCCGGGTGACCGGAATTCGCTTTTTGAACGGCATCCATGGACAACGCGCGGATTGCGTTGGCCATCAGGGAAGTGGGTGCGGGAGACGGGGTCGTCATGTCGAGTCCGGAGACAGAGTCAGAAAGCGGTGCGCGCTTGAGGACCGGATGCTCGAATGCCAGTCCACTGCGGCGCACGGTGCGGCGCCACGAGACGCGAAACGGGCAGAGCAAACGGACAAGGCTGAAAGCGTGACATTCTAACAGAACGTTGACCACGGCCCGCTCGGAAAGGCGCCTGGCATTGCAGTCCGGTCGTGCCGGCTGGCAATGCGGTTCGACGCGGCGGCGCGGCGCGCGGCCTGTCGGCCCTTTACAATCGGGCAACCTCGATTCACTGTCTCAATGTGCCACTGCGCTCTGCAAGGAGCCCGCCCTTCATGAGCGCTTCCCTGTTGTTCCACCCGAATCAAGACGCCGTCTACGGCTTTGAGCACGCGCGCCGTCTTGCGAGCGTGGTGTCGCCGTACCAACACATCGAGGTGTGGGACACGCCTCAGCTCGGCCGCCTATTCACGCTCGACGGCCGCCCGATGACCGCCGTCGGCGACGAATTCATTTACCACGAATGCATGGTGCATCCGGCTGCGCTTGCGCATCCGTCGCCGAAAGCGGCGTTGGTGCTGGGCGGCGGCGATGGCGGCGCCGCGCGGCAATTGCTCAGGCACCCCAGCATCGAGCGGATCGTGGTGGCCGAGCTCGATGCCGAGGTCGTACGCCTGACCCGCGAGTATCTGCCCGAGGTCCACGGCGGCGCTTTCGACGATCCACGCGTCGAACTGGTGATCGGCGATGCTGCGCATTTCGTCGCGGAAGCGGCCGGGACGGCGACGCAGGCCGCACGGACTACGGGTACTGCAATGTCCGCGGCAAAACCAGCTGCGGGTGCGGCGACGACGACGGCCCCAGCCGAAGTCGAAACCGAAGCATCTGCCTCTGCCTCCGCGCAGTTCGATCTCGTCATCTTCGATCTGACGCCCCCGGATTCCCCCGCTGCGGGCCTATATACACCGGACTTCTACATGCAGCTCAAGCGCGTCATGAGACCGGCCGCCGCGCTCTCGTTGCATCTCGGTTCGCCCTATTTCCAGCCGCGGCGCGTCTCTGGCCTGCTCGACGATCTACGCGACATATTCGCCTTCGTGCGCACGATGCACACCTTCGTCCCGCTCTACGGCTCACTGTGGATGATGGCGACCGCCAGCGACACGCTCGACCCCGCGGCCCTTAGCGTCGAAGCGCTCGCCGAGCGAATTGTCGCGCGCCGGATCGACGCGTTGAAGCACTACGACCCGGCCCTGCACGCGGGACTCTTCTCGGCATCGCGCTCCGTGCGCGATAAACTAAGTCAATTCTTAAAGCCATCAAGCTAAGGCGTGGGCAAAATGCACGGTTCGGTCGGCGCGCGCTATCGGTGTCTCGATACGCGAGCGCCCGCCCGGCCTCGCAGCATGCATCCCGCAACCCCAATAGATCCGGAGAACCCCATGACCGCCTCCCGCCCAGCCGGTGTGCCCTGGTTGACCCCCTATCTGACGGTGCGCGACGCCCGTGCCGCGACCGCGTTCTTCGAAGCGGCATTCGGTTTCGAGCTGCGTGACAGCGTCCAGGACGACGGTGTCGTCATGCACGTCGAGATGACTTACCAAGGCCAGCTGATCGTGATGTTCGCACCGGAAGGCGCGTTCGGCTCGGCGGCCAAAACACCGAAAAGCGCGGGCGCGATTGCGCCGCAATCGTTCTATGTCTATGTCGACGATGTCGACGCGGTTTACACGCGGGCGCTCGCCGCCGGCGCAAAATCGCTGAGCGAGCCACAGGATCAGTTCTGGGGCGACCGGTTTGCCCAGGTCGAAGATCTGGACGGCTACCGTTGGGCGCTCGCTCGCCACCTTTCCTGAACCAATGAGTATTTTTCTGATGCCTCGTTTCTTCGTCGGTACGCCTCTCAAGCCCGACGACATCATGCAGTTGCCCGATGACGTCATGCGCCACATCCTCGTGCTGCGTTTGCAGCCCGGCGATTCGATCGTGCTTTTCAACGGCGAAGGCGGCGAATACAGCGCCGAACTCGTCGAGGTCGAACGCCGCTCGGCCAAGGTGAGAATTCACGAATTCCGCAACATTGAAGTGGAAGCACCGTATCACCTCACCCTCGCGCAGGGCATTGCGGGCGGGGACAAGATGGACTGGCTCATCGAGAAGGCGGTCGAACTGGGCGCATCGTCGTTCGTGCCGTTGACCACCACGCGCAGCGTCGTGCGACTTTCCGGCGAGCGCGCGCAGCGGCGTCACGTGCACTGGCAGGGCATTGTGCGGGCGTCGTGCGAACAGTGCGGGCGCAATCGCCTTCCGGAAGTGATGCCGGTGCGCGAAATCGCCACGTGGCTCGGCGCACTGCCGCGCACGCCTGAAGTCGGGGAAATGCGCATTCTGCTGTCGCCGCGCGCCAGCATCGGCTTTTCGGCGCTGCCCGCCACTCCGCCGTTCGGGCGAGTGACTGTACTGGTCGGCCCGGAAGGCGGTTTCTCCGCGGCGGAAGAAGCGGCCGCAACCGATCATGGGTTTACCGCAGTCGGTCTCGGTCCGCGCGTGTTACGCACGGAAACCGCGGGCATCGCCGTGCTCTCGGCGTTGGCGGCCCGCTGGGGCGGCTGGTAAGCCAGATTAGCGCCTTGTGCAGACGGCTTGGGTTTGTTAGATAAGCGGGACGTCAGTTGAGAGCCAAGCTGGTCGGCTGTCCGGCCTTAGCGCCAAGTTAAGCCAAGGCAAGCTAAACGAAACCGCGGGTTCATAACCAGGCGTCTGTTCACACATCAAAACAAAGGCCCGCCAGTTGGCGGGCCTTTCTCTTTCCTTGCGGGAGACGGCGCTGAGATAAATCCACCCGCACCACCCCGCGAATCTCAGGCAAACGAATAAAACACCCGGAACGCGACCTTGCGTTCGGCCCAGAACTCGGCCGCTTCACGGAACACGTCGAGAAGCGTCTCGCGCCCTTCCTTGTCGAACTTTTGCGCAACCGGCAGTTGCTCGAGCACGATCACGAACCCAGGCTGCGCGCCTGCCTTCTGGACCAGATCGGTCAGACAATCATAGAGCGCATCGTAATTTTTGCCGAAATGCTTCGGAAACAGGAACGACGTCGCAATGGTCTCCAGCACTTCCTGTTTGGATTGAGCGTTTGCACAGTACGCGTATAGAAAGTGCTGGCCGAGTTGATTGGCCTCGTCAGCTAGATCCTGCACGCGAAACGCGCGGATCGACTGTACGATGTTTGGTCGTACGGTCTTGAAAAGGCTCATGGGCTCCTCGTTCGATGAAACCACAGTGCTGCCTTCGCTCTGGTTATCCCTGCCCTGGTCGCCGGCACGCATCCGCATGACGCGCTGGAACAAATTGCCGTCGCCGGCCGCGAAAAGATCCGTCGCGACTCCGGAGTCGTGCGCGTAGACGTTGTCGCTCATGCCGTTCATCCCGATGTCATTCAACAATACGATTGAAACTGGTGTAATGGTCGTCCGAGTAGTAACAGTTGTCGATCCGCTGTAGCGGACCTCCGCAGACGATGCGACGCGCCCCGCGGTTTCGTGAACGAGGCGTGGGAACGGTGTATTCGTGGTAATAGCCGCGCCGATGCGGCGGTAGCAACCGTTCGCGATTGCCGAATACGATGCCGTCCTTCTCATACGGGTAAGGCCCGCCCGCGGCAATCAAGTTCAATGTGTTGACCGCTTCGCGTGGCAGCTGCGCCGCCGCGATAGTGCCCTGCACCTGTGCTTGTGACTCGGCGGGTGCCGTGGAGTCGCGCGCAAACGCGCCAGGCACGGAGCCGCATAAAGCGCAGAGCGTCAAAGCACCGGTCAGCACGCCTTTGATGCGCCGCCACTTGCGTGCCATGAATCAAGGTTCCCCGCTGTTAGATCACGAGTTTGACGACCATGAAAGTCGTAAGGGTATCGCTAAAACCCCACAGAATCAACGTTCGCCGGACAGGCAAAAGCGCCCAATCGCGCGGGAAAGAGCCACGGAACAGGCTTTGACGACTTTTGACAGAAAATTTAGCTTGTATAGGCTAAAATTAGCCGCATTAAGCGGATCGGGCATGCCGAAGCCTATCGGCCACCCATTGCGCCAGCATTCTCTGAAGGGAAAGCCGTGCGGTTCCTACAGTCGCTGGGAGGCAGAACGGCCTCATCGGACTCTTTCAGGGTGGCAATCCCCTGTTCACCCGCAGGCGTGCCCGTTGCGGGCACGCCTTTTTTTTGCATGGCGCCGGCTCAGGCAGCGCCATGCTTTTAGTCCCTGATCAAGTCAGCGGGACGCGATCACATCCGCCACCAGCAGCGCCGTCATATTGACGATCCGGCGCACCGTGGCCGAAGCCGTCAGCACGTGCACCGGTTTGGCCGCGCCCAGCAGCATCGGACCAATCGCGATGTTGTTGCCCGCCGCGGTCTTCAGCAGGTTGTACGAGATGTTGGCCGCGTCGATGTTCGGCAGCACCAGCAGGTTCGCGTCGCCTTCGAGCGTCGAGTCGGGCAGCACTTCGCGGCGCAGATTCGCGTCGAGCGCCACGTCGCCGTGCATTTCGCCGTCCACCTGCAGCTCCGGCACGCGTTCGCGCAGGATCGCCAGCGTGTCGCGCATCTTCTGCGCGGTCGGCGCATTGCTCGAACCGAAGTTCGAATGCGACACCAGCGCGACCTTCGGTTCGATACCGAAGCGGCGCACTTCTTCAGCCGCCATGATCGTGATCTCGGCCAGCTGCTCCGGCGTCGGATCGACGTTCACGTGCGTGTCGACCAGGAAGATCTGCCGGTTCGGCAGCACCAGCGCGTTCATCGCCGCGTAGACCTTCGCGCCCGGCTTCCTGCCGATCACCTGGTCGATGAAGTGCAGGTGCCGATGCGTGGTGGACACCGTGCCGCAGATCATCCCGTCCGCCTCGCCTTTTTGCACCATCATTGCGCCGATCAGCGTGGTGCGGCGGCGCATCTCGAGCTTCGCCATCTGCGCGGTGATGCCCTTGCGCGACATCATCCGGTGATATTCCTGCCAGAAGTCACGATAGCGCTCGTCGTGATCGGTGTTCACCACCGTGTAGTCCTGGCCGGCCACCAGCCGCAGGCCGTAGCGCGCAATGCGCTGCTCGATCACCGCCGGGCGGCCGATCAGGATCGGCTTCGCCAGCTTTTCGTCGACGATGATCTGCATGGCGCGCAGCACGCGCTCTTCCTCGCCTTCGGCGAACACAATGCGCTTCTTCTCCGGCTCGACGCCCCGCGCGAGCTGGAAGATCGGCTTCATCGTCGTGCCGCTGTGATAGACGAACTGCTGCAGATGCTGTTCGTAAGCGTCCATGTCCTCGATCGGACGCTCGGCCACGCCCGAGTCCATCGCGGCCTTCGCCACGGCCGGCGCGACCTTGACGATCAGGCGCGGGTCGAATGGCTTCGGAATCAGGTATTCCGGACCAAACGAGAGATCCTGGATGCCGTACGCCGTCGCGACGATATCGCTCTGCTCCTGGCGCGCCAGTTCAGCGATCGCGTTGACCGCGGCGATTTCCATTTCCCGCGTCACCGTGGTCGCGCCCGCGTCCAGCGCGCCGCGGAACAGGAACGGGAACACCAGCACGTTGTTCACCTGGTTCGGGTAGTCGGTGCGGCCCGTGCACAGCACCGCGTCCGGACGCACCTCGAGCGCCAGTTCCGGCAGGATTTCCGGCGTCGGATTGGCCAGCGCCAGAATCAGCGGCTTGTACGCCATCTGCTTGACCATGTCCTGCCTGAGCACGCCGCCAGCCGAGAGGCCCAGGAAAATGTCCGCGCCGCCGATCGCCTCAGCGAGCGTGCGCGCTTCGGTTTCGCGTGCGAAGCGCTCCTTGTCCGGGTCCATCAGCTCGACGCGGCCCTTGTAGACCACGCCGGCCAGATCGGTGA
>NZ_JAXDPY010000006.1:0-5705 GCF_034668105.1 Paraburkholderia sp.
GACGAACTCGACTCCGGCGCACTCGTCGCCCCGTTCGGTTTCGTGCCGGGCCCGCGCAAGCTCGTGTTGTGGGTCGCGCCGCACCTCGAGGCGCGCCCGCAAACGGCGGCGCTCGTCGACTGGCTCGGCGCCGAACTGCGCGATACGGAAGGCGTGCCGGCTTAAATCGCCGAGCCGCCGTCGGCGTTGTAGACATGCCCGGTTACGAACGAAGCTTCGTCCGACGCGAGGAACGCCACTACAGCGGCAATTTCGGCGGGCTGCGCGCCGCGTCCCATTGGCGTAGCCGCATAGATCGTATCGATGAAGCCGGGCGGCTTGGTGTCGAGCTGGCGCCGCACGAAGTCCGTCAGCGTGAAGGCCGGGGCCACCGCGTTGACGCGGATCCCCGACCTGGCGAACTCGCGGGCGAGCGACTTGGTCAATGCAATCACCGCGCCTTTAGAGGTCGCATACGCCGCGGTGCCGAGCATGCCGCCGCCTTTCTGACCGGCAATCGAACTCAGATTGACGATCGAGCCGCTCTGCTGCCTGAGCATCTGCGGGATCGCCTGCTGGCAGCACAGCCAGATGCCCATCGTGTTCACGTCCATCACCTTGCGGTATTCGGCAAGGGGAATCTCGAGAAACGGCCGCGCGCTTTCGAGTCCCGCGCTGTTGACCAGCACATCGAGCCGGCCCCAACTGGAAACCACCGTCTCGACCATGGCTTTGACGCTCGCTTCGTCGGCGACGTCGACCTTGACGGGTATCGCTTCGAAGCCATTCGAGCGGATTCGTTCGGCCGCGGCGGCAGCCGGGTCGTCGCGCAGATCGGCGATGGCAACGCGGTAGCCGCGGCTCGCCAGCAACTGTGCGGTAGCTTCACCAATGCCGCTGGCGGCACCGGTGACCAGAGCAACTTTTGTCTCGTTCGTCATTTTTCTGAGCCTGCGTGAATGGGTGGCGATCCGGCGGCAAGCCGGAGGAGGTCGGCTGAAAATATACGGCCGCGGCACAGGTCAGATCAAACGAAATGATTTCTCCCGCCTGCGACGAAAACTCACTTTAAACGAAGCATCGGGTAGGAGGTCGTGTCCCGTCTGTTCACGCATGCGTCCAGCGCTTCGATTGCGCCTGATGACAGGCACGCGGCGCTCCGACCGCGGCGCTTACGCCATAGGTCCGCCCTATAACGGGTAGGCAAAAACAGTATTTCCTCCTCGCGTCCATGATTCAGTACATTCGGCTTTTACGCACTGGAACACGTACCGGTATGCACCGGCGCGTCTCATACGCGTAGCGATCCAAGTCCACTACTTCGGGAAGCATTCATGACTCATCCTCTCGACGACATCCTCGTCGTTTCGATCGAACAGGCCATCGCCGCGCCGCTCGCGAGCCGTCATCTGGCTGACTGGGGCGCGCGGGTCATCAAGATCGAACGTCCCGAGGACGGCGATTTTGCCCGGCATTACGACACGGTGATGGACGGCATCTCCAGTCAGTTCGTCTGGGCAAACCGCTCCAAGGAAAGTCTCGCGATCGACATCAAGACCGAATTCGGACAGGAGACGCTGGAATCGCTGCTCGCGCGCGCCGACGTTTTCATCCAGAACCTCGCCCCGGGCGCCGCACGCCGCCAGGGGCTCGACGCAAAAACGTTGAGTGAACGTTTCCCGCGACTGGTCGCCTGCGATATCTCCGGCTACGGGGCAGACGGCCCGTACAGTCAGAAGAAGGCGTACGACCTGCTGGTGCAGTGCGAGACCGGTTTTCTGTCGATCAATGGCACGGAGGAATCGCCGGCCAAGTGCGGCTTGTCCATCGTCGATATCGCCACCGGCATGTATGCGCTCAATGGCATCCTGATGGGCTTGCATCAACGCGCGCGCACTGGCAAAGGCATGGCGTTCGAAGTCTCGCTGTTCGATGCGATGACCGAGTGGATGAGCTATCCCGCGTATTACACGCGCGGCGCGGGTCGGCCGTTAGCGCGTACCGGTCCGCGTCATGCGACGATTGCGCCGTACGGACCGTTTACAGCCGGCGACGGCGGCAGCGTCTTTTTCGGAATCCAGAACGAACGCGAGTGGCAGAGCTTTTGCCGGATCGTGCTGGAGGATCCCGCGATGGCCGTCGACCCACGCTTCGTCACGAACTCGCTGCGGCTTGCCAACCGCGCGGTGCTGGAAACGATGATCACCACGCAGTTCGCGCCGTTGTCGAGCGAACAGGTGATCGCAAGGCTCGATCGGGCGTCTATTGCCAATGGGCGGATGAACGATGTGGAAGGCCTGCTGAATCATCCGCAAGTGCTGGAGCGCAAGCGGTATCGTGCGGTTGAGACGGAGAGCGGTCCGCATGATCTGTTTTTGCCGGCCATCACAATCCCCGGTGTCGAGCCAGTCATGCGGCCGGTGCCTGCGCTCGGCGAGCATACGGCGCGGATTCTCGCGGAACTGGATGAGAAAAGCGGAGCCGCCGGCCATGCGCAGGGGACCCGCTCGTGACGGGCGCGCACGCCGACCTGCAAGCCGTGCGGCCGATGCGAGCCGTGCTCGCGGTACCCGGTCATCGTTGGCGAATGCTGGAATCAGCTGCGGCGAGCCCGGCCGACGCCGTATTCATCGATCTGGAAGACGCAGTGCCGCCCAACGAAAAGAGCGCGGCGCTCGCGTCCGCCATACGCGCGCTGCGGGAACTCGATTGGGGAACCAAACATGTGGCTGTGCGCGTGAATGCCACGGAGGCGGGCGTCCTCGAAGCGGAACTCAGCGCGCTCGCAGGCGAGGCCGCGCGGCTCGATGCGATCCTCGTGCCCAAGGTTGAAACCACGCGCGTGTTGCAGCAGGTCGAGACCTTAGTGGACCACTATCGTGGCGCGCATCCGCCACTCGCGATCGAGGCGCTGATCGAAACCGCACGCGGCGTCGTGAATGTCGACACGATCGCGGCCGTGGGCGGCAGATTGATTGCGCTGCATTTCGGCGTCGGCGACTTTTCGGCGTCGATCGGCGCGCGCAATGTCGAAGTCGGCGGTACCCATCCGGGCTATGCGATCACGCGCCGGGACGAGATCGGCAACTACGTCAGCGCGCCGCTCGATTTGTGGAGTTATCCGATGATGCGCATTCTCGTCGCGGCGCGCGCGTTCGATCTGCGCGCCATCGACGGACCCTGCGGCGCATTCCGCGACCCGGTGCTGACCCGTTCGTTCGCGCTCAAGGCCGCCGCGATGGGATTCGACGGCAAGCAGGTGATTCATCCGGAGCAGATCGCCGCGACGCAGGCCGCGTTCACACCGACCGACGCGGAAGTTCGTGCCGCCGAAGCGACGATCGAGGCGATGGCGCAGGCGGAGGCAGCGGGCCTCGCCGCGGTATCGGTCGACGGCAAGATGGTGGACTACGCCAATCTGCGCATGGCGCAGCGGTTGCTCGCCATGGCAGGGCGGTCCTGAGTATCGCTTGTGGCTGGCACGCGGCATCGGCTTTCAGGCGAGTCCCGGCACCGTGGAACGTGGGGCCTTCTGCGGGTCTCCACGACTGAAAACCCTCGCGTGGTGATGCTATAGTCCGCGCTTATATCCTGCCGCCTGAGCGAGTGGCCCGAGCGCGCGAGTGCGCGCTCGGCCCGGACTCCGGCCTCATGAGGGTTCAGATGGACGTTCGTCAGCTACGGTATTTCGCCACTGTCGTCGATACGGGCAGCCTCTCCAAAGCAGCGGTGCGCCTGTCGATTTCACAACCCTCGCTGAGCCAGCAGATCGTCGGCATGGAAGACGATCTCGGCGTGCCTTTGCTGCTGCGCAGCCCCTCCGGCGTGCGTCCGACGGAAGCCGGCATGGCCCTGTACCGGCACGCCCGCACCATCCTCAAACAGTTCGAACAGATGCGCGATGACGTGCGGCGCGGCGAACACAGCGAGTCGGGACAAGTCGCGGTCGGGTTGCCCACCAGCATCGCGGCGGTGATCGCGGTGCCGCTGTTCAATCGTCTGCAGAGCACGTATCCCAACATCCAGTTGCAACTGTTCGAAAGCATGAGCGGCTATCTGATCGAGCTGCTGGCGAACGGACGCCTCGACATGGCGGTGCTGTTTCGCGAGACCGAAACGCGCGGGCTCACCGTGTCGCCGCTTTTCAACGAACATCTATCGCTGTGCGGCGTGCCTTGGGTGGGCGATGCGAACGGCAGCAGCGTGCCGCTATCGCTCGTGTCGGGCGTGCCGCTGGTGTTGCCCGGCAAGGCTAACGGGCTGCGGCTTCTGATCGAACGCACCTTCGCGCGCGAAGGCCTGGTGTTGAACGTGGTCGCCGATATCGATTCGCTGCCCACCATGTTGACGATTGCCCGCGAAGGCGAGGTCGGCTCGATCCTCTCTGGGGCGCTGGCGCGCCAGCCCGGCGCGGGGTTGCTGGGGCGGCGGCTGGTGGAGCCGTCGCTCAGGCGCATGGTCAGTCTTTGCGTGCCGAACGCGGTGCCGCAGAACGCGGCGTCGCGCGCGGTGCAGAACACGATCGAGCAGATCGTGCGTGAAGAGGAAGTGAAATGGGATACGGTGGTGTGAGCGTGTTCAGTGTATTGAGCGTGTTCAGTGCTTCTCGCGCACCACATAGCTCGCCGTCGCTGAACCGTACTTGCGCTCGATCTCCTCTGGCAGCAGAAACTCCGTTTAGACCATATCGGCGCCGGCCTCCACGTAAAGCTTCGCGCGTTCGATCAGTCGAGGCCCCAAGCGCTTGCTGCTTCTCAACTGTTGTCCGCCTCTTCCATCGATTTACTCAATTCGAGAAATTAGAGAAAATGAATTGAAGATATTTAAACGAGGAAGAAGTTAAACGAGGAAGAAGCCGCGCTTGTAGAGAGTTAAATTCTCCGCGGTCCTGCGCGCGACATTCAACGTTTGGATCCGGAAAAGCTGCCGCGTCGTTCGGCAGGGCACCGATATGCTATCCAGCAGGATATCGGCGCCCATATGGAGTGGTTACCTGACCGACCGGTAGGTTTCCCCACGTTCAACATGGGTCAGCACGAGTTGCCAGAGCTGCCCTTGCCGCGACCGAAAAAAACCCGCGCAGCAAAGGAGATAATATTTCCACATCAGGTAAAAGCGCTTGTTATAGCGCGACTGGAGACGCGGCCACGCCTGGTCGAAGCGGCTCCACCATGCCATCAGGGTACGGTCATAGTCCTGGCCAAAGTTATGCCAGTCCTCGATGATGAAGCGGCCTTCAACCGCGTCGGAGATTTCCCTGGCAGAGGGGAGCTTCCCATTCGGGAAGATGTATTTGTCGAGCCAGGGGTCCGTTCCCTGGGTGGTCTCGGCTAGTCCGATTGAATGCAGGAGGAACAGACCTTCGGGGGCCAACAGGCGCTTGACGGTATCGAAGTACGTCTTATAGTTCTTGGGCCCTACGTGCTCGAACATGCCAACGGAGACGATCTTATCAAAGCGTCCTTGCAGATCGCGATAATCCTGAAGGATCAAGTTGACCGGCAATCCTTCACAGCGCTCCCTGGCCAACGCCAGTTGCTCTTTCGAGACCGTCACGCCAGTCACTTTCACGCCATATCGTTCAGCGGCGAATCGGGCGAGCCCACCCCAGCCGCAGCCTATATCGAGCAGCGTTTCCCCCGCGCGGAGGTTCAGCTTGCGACAAATCATATCGAGTTTGTCAACCTGCGCCTGTTCCAGATCTTTGGCGGTTTCCCAATAGCCGC
>NZ_JAXDPY010000007.1:0-19104 GCF_034668105.1 Paraburkholderia sp.
CAACAAAGCCCAACGCCGCAGGCAAACCGACAACAAGCGCCGCGCAGGCAAAAAACCACCTTTTAATTATTTCGCCAACTTCGAATGACGCCGCGAATACCCAAAATAAATAACCATCCCAATGAGCAACCAAACCACAAACGCCACCCAGGTGACCGCCTGAAGATTAACCATCAAAAACAGACAAGAGGCGACAGCCAACACCGGCACCACCGGCACGCCAGGACACCGGAACGCCCGCGGCAACTCAGGATGCGTCTTCCGCAAAACAAGAACCGCAATCGACACCATCGAAAACGCAGCCAATGTGCCGATATTGATCAACTCAGCCAGCACATTCAACGGCACCAGCGCGCCAATCAACCCGAAGAAAATCCCCACCAGCCACGTCGTGAAGAACGGCGTAGCAAACTTCGGATGCACACGGGAAAGCCGCGCAGGCAACAACCCATCCCGCGACATCGCGAAGATCACCCGCGTCTGACCATACGCCATCACCAGAATCACCGTCAGCATGCCCAGCACCGCGCCAAGGTCGATAAAGCCCGCGACCCACTTCTGACCCGCCACCTGCAACGCATACGACACCGGATGCGAAATATTCGCGAACTGCGCCGACGGCACAATCCCGGTCACCACAGCCGCCACGGCCACGTACAGCACCGCGCACACCCCCAGCGACGCAATGATCCCAATCGGCAAATCGCGCTTCGGGTCCTTCACCTCTTCCGCCGCGGAAGACACCGAATCGAATCCGATAAACGCGAAGAACATCACCGCCGCCGCGCCGAACACCCCGTTCCAGCCATTCGGCATGAACGGATGCCAGTTCGCCGGCGTCACGTGGAAAACACCCACGCCGATCACCAACAGCACCACGATCACCTTGATCGCCACCATGATGTTGTTGATCCGCGCGGACTCACGCACGCCGAGCGACAACAATGCCGTGATCGCCATCATCACCAGGAAAGCGGGCAGGTTGAACCAGGTCTCATGCCCCGGCAAAGCGCCCGGCGCCGCCGTCAGCGCAACCGGCAAGCTCACGCCGAAGCCCGACAGCAGCGATTGCAGATAGCCCGACCAGCCGACCGACACCGCCGATGTTGCCAACCCATACTCCAGCATCAAATCCCAGCCGATGATCCACGCGGCCAGTTCCCCGAGCGTCGCGTACGAATACGTATAGATGGATCCGGCGACCGGAATGGTCGACGCGAACTCGGCATAGGCAAGCGCCGCGAACCCGCAGGCAAGCGCAGCGATCAGGAACGAGACCATCAACGCCGGACCGGCCTGAACGGCGCCCGTGCCGGTCAGCACGAAAATACCGGTGCCGATAATCGCGCCGACGCCGAGGAAAGTCAGATCGAGCGCGCCGAGCGCTTTCTTCAGGCCGGCGTTCTGGGCGCTCGCGGCAATCATGTGCTCGACGCTCTTTTTGCGAAACAGGGACATTGGCGTGGGTCTCCAGTAGTGCACGCATCTTGCGCGCCGAATGTCGGGGAAACCCTGGATTTTAACGGAAGCACGCCGCTGCACCATTTTGGGACGATGTTTTAATCGTCGCAGGGGAAGGCGGAACATGCGTGGCACATGCCCCTTGCATACGGGCTTTTGTCTGAGCAGGATACGCGGCCGAAAAGCGGCCGAAACACTTTCATCCGCCGCACGCCCCAAATCGGGGAACTCGCGCTCCTGCCCTTTCGTTGCAGGCAAGCGCGCGCTATTCAGCCATCAGGGAAAGTGAACGTCAGCCGGCCATCGCCGGATTCAGATCGACGAGACGGTTGCTCATCACATAGAACGTCAGTTCGGCGTTATTGCGTAGCTTCATTTTCTCGAGCAGTCGCGTGCGGTACACGCTGACCGTCTTCACCGATAGCGATAGCGCCATGGCGATATCCGTCAGCCGCTTGCCGGACGCGAGCATGCATAGCGTCTGGTATTCGCGGTCGGAGAGCTTTTCGTGCGGCAATTGTTCGCCGTCGAAGGAGACATAGTCCGCCAGCGCTTCGGCCATCGCCGGGCTGACGTATTTGCGACCCGCGGCAACCTGCTGGATCGCGCCGATCATCTGCGCGGCGTCGACGGTTTTCGACAGGTAGCCGACGGCGCCGGCCTTCAGCGCGCGTACGGCGTACTGGTCCTCGCGGTACATCGAGAACATCAGCACGGCCACGCGCGGCGCTTTGCGCTTCAGTCGCTTGAGCACTTCGACGCCATTCATGTCGGGCAGCGAAATGTCGAGCAGCACCACGTCGTAACTGTGTTGGGCGACAGCCTCGAGCGCTTCGGCGCCGCTTTGCGCCTCGGTCACTTCGCGCGCCACGCCCCGGTCGAGCAGCAACTGGCGGACGCCCTGGCGAACCACCGCGTGGTCGTCGACGAGCAGGATGCGCAAACTCATGATCGCGTGCTCACGATTGCAGCGCGCGACGTGCGGCGCCCGGCGCGAGGGCCAGCATCGCATCCCATGCAAAGCGTGCCCGCACGATCGTGCCGCGCGGTGCTTTGCCGCTGTCGCAACGGAATGAGGCGCCCCGTCGGGCGCTGATTCGCAACGTGCCGTCGAAGGCGGCGCAGCGCGCCTGCATGCCGCTCAGGCCAAAATGGCCGCGACGGCTGCGGGCCTCGCGCGTCATGCCGATGCCGTCGTCGCTGACGATCAGCGTCAGGTTACGGCGGCCGGCTTCGATCCGCACGTCGGCGGATTCGGCGCGGGCGTGCTTGGCAATATTGTTCAACGCTTCCTGGGCGACCCGGAACACGGCCAGCGCCGCGTCGGTGGGCAAACGGGTGAGGCGCACATCGGCGGCGCAGACGAAACTCGTGCGCAGGTTCGTGCGCGCGGCGAAGTCGCCGGTCCATTGCGCCAGCGCCCCGACGATGCCCGCTTCGAGCGATGGCGCATGCAGTTCCGCGACGGCCTGTTGGCTCGCGGCGTATACGGCGTCGAGCGAACGATTCGCGACGGCGAGCGCGGCGGCGCACTGCGGCGGCGCATTGGCGGGCAGCCAGGTTTCGACGCCGGCAAGCGCGAAGCGCGTCGCGGTCAACTCGGCGCCCACGCCGTCGTGCAACTCGCGCGCCACATGACGGCAGGCAGCTTCCTGCGCCTGAACAAGTTCGGCGGACAGTTCGCGCACGCGAGCGCGCAATTGCACGAGCTCCCGCTCAGCAGCGGATTGCGGCGCCGTGTGTGCGGGAGCAGGCGGATTGTGGGGGCTGAACGGGACGACAGTCGACGTATCCATGACTTTCCCTCTCAGGAAGCAAGGTGGACGGCGAAACGGTTGCGCATCGGCGGCGCGAAGACAAAAGAACGCATGCGAGTCTCTGGCCTCGAGTGATGTCCTCGGCGCGTGGTGCGGGCGACGGACAAATCGCTACAGCGTAGCGTAACGAAATTTACATTCGGTAACAAAGTCGATCGCCCATGACCAACAGGTCAAACAGCTGTTCGTGCGCCGCGATGATATCTCATAAGAAGAATAAATGCAGGCGCACCAAGGGTTAGCGCCAATGTTTCATGCAATGGTTGACGTTGGGTAACGCCGCATTTGTAGGAAGAATACCGACGCTAAATGTTAGAACAAGAACGCCGATTTGTAACTGCCAATAGAAAAGGAGCCAGAAGGCTCCTTTTCTGCTGACCAGGCGGCATGAGCCGCTCAATGTGGACGCGCGCTTAGCCCACAAAGGCCTTTTCGACCACGTAGTGGCCCGGCGCATTGTTGCTGCCTTCTTGGAAACCCAGGTCGTCGAGCAGCTTGCGCGTGTCGCGCAGCATGTGCGGGCTGCCGCACAGCATCACACGGTCGTCTTCGAGCGAGAAGCCCGGCACGCCGAGGTCGGCGAACAGCTTTTCGGTTTCGATCAGTTCGGTGATGCGGCCGCGGTTCTGGAACGCTTCGCGCGTCACGGTCGGGTAATACAGCAGCTTTTCCTGCACCAGTTCGCCCAGATGCTCGTGTGCCGGCAGGTGATCCGTGATGTATTCCTTGTAAGCCAGCTCGTCGACGAAACGGCAGGTGTGCGTCAGGACCACGCGCTCATAGCGGTCGTAAATGTCCGGATCCTTGATGATGGACATGAACGGTGCGAGACCCGTACCGGTGGACAGCAGCCACAGCGTCTTGCCGGGCAACAGGTTGTCGGCCATCAGCGTGCCGACCGGCTTCTTGCCGATCAGGACTTCGTCGCCGACCTTCAGATGCTGCAAGCGCGACGTGAGCGGGCCGTCCTGCACCTTGATGCTCAGGAATTCGAGATGCTCTTCGTAGTTCGCACTCGCGAGGCTATAGGCGCGGATCAGCGGCTTGCCGTCGACTTCGAGGCCCACCATCGTGAACTGGCCGTTTTCGAAACGGAACGACGGATCGCGCGTGCAGGTGAAGCTGAAAAGCGTATCGGTCCAGTGATGGACGCTCAGGACGGTTTGTGAATTCAGGTTGCTCATGGCTTCTTGGATAGTGCGAAAACAAAGGCGGCCAGTCGTTTTAGCCGGCCGGCACGGCAAGGGCAATGCTGCGCTAACCCGAGCTCGGGAATCACGCGCAATCCGCTATTTTACCGCGCCCGCTGCCCGAGGGCTGCGGCGCGGCGGTTGAGCGTGGTGAAGCGGGGTACCGGACCAGCAAGCGTTCGCGCCGGTGTCGGTACGAACGGCACCGCGATGTACGTTGGCGGGACTGCAGCCGTGCTTCAACAAGGGTTCGGCGATGGGCGAAAGCCGCGCAGGGCGGCTGCCATCGGCTGTCCGGCATGCGCCGGATAGGCGCGCCGCGCGGGCAACATTTTCAGGATGATACCGAAACACGCCGTGCGCCGCAGCATTGACCCTGCTGATAAAACTGGCAAAAGCAGCGGAATTGGGAGCGAAAGGTGGCGAGATGCGACCGCCGAGGCTCGACGCGCGGACCAGGCGGGTTCATTTTTGCTCGGGCTGTCGCACCATGCAGTTTTGGTACACAAAGGTGTTTCGGTGTTCTGGAAAATCGCCGGGAGTCACTGAGATATAAGGATTTCAGCGTTTCATAATCTGATTACGCCGGGGCCGCCACACGCTTCTTGCCGCGCTGCTTCAACACTCTTGCCTGCAACACGATCACCAACAGCAGAAACACTCCACGAATCACCGACTGCCAGTACGCCGAGAGGCTGATAAACCCAAGCCCGTTCTCGAAATTCAGCAGGTTGAACACCAGCCCGAGCAGCAGCACGCCGGCAATCGTCATCGCAATCGAGCCTTCGCCGCCGGTGAGCAAGGTGCCGCCGAGCACCACCGCCGAAATCGCGAAGAGCTCCCAGCCGACGCCTTCGTTCGGTTGACCCGCGCCGAACTGCGCAGCGAGGATCACGCCCGCCATGCCGGCGAGCAGGCCGCTCACCGCATAAGCCATCACCAAAGTCCGGTCGACGTTCAGGCCCATCAGCCGCGCCGCTTCCTCGCTGCCGCCGATTGCCAGCGAATGCCGCCCGAAGCGCGTGCTGCGCAGCGCGAGCCAGCCGGCCACGGCGGCGACCACCGCCACGATCCCCGGGATCGGCAGTCCGAACAGATCGCCTTGACCAAAGTTGCCGAAGTTCGAGTCGGCGGCAATCGACACCGCGTCGTTCTTGCCCAGCAGCAGCGCGACGCCGTGCGCGCCGAGGCTGGTCGCGAGCGTCACGATGAAGGGCAGGATTTTCAGCCGCGTGATGATCAGGCCGTTGAGCACGCCGACGGCCATGCCTGCCGCGCAACCGGACACGACGGCGACCCAGCCGCCGTAGACGCTGGTCAACGCGGCGACGACGCTCGCCAGCGCGGCCACCGTACCAACCGACAAATCGATGCCGCCCGTGATGATCACAAAGGCCATGCCGATCGAGATCAGCGCGAACATCGAGTTGTAGCGCCAGAACGAGGTGATGTTGTAGGCCGAGCCGAAATGATCGTAGCGCACGAGGCCGAGCACGATCAGCGCGACCAGCGCAAGCAGGATAGGAAGGTTCTTTTTCATCGCATCGAATCCGGGAGGGTCCCTGAAGCGTGAGGGTTAGCGCGAGCGTCGCTGCACATACACCGCGGCGACGATGATGCCGGCCTTCACCACCAGCGCCGCCGCATCGGGAATGCCGTGCGCGAGCAACGTATAGCGCAGCAACTGGATGATCAGTGCGCCGATCAGTGTGCCGCCGATATACGCCTTGCCGCCCGTCAGCGCCGTGCCGCCGACCGCCACCGCGGCGATCGCGTCGAGTTCGACGCCGAGTCCCACCACGTTCGCATCGGACGACGAATTCACGGAGATCGAGATGAGCCCTGCCAGGCCCGCGAGCGCGGCGCACAGCGTGTACGCGATCAACTTCACGGTGGCCGTCGGCACACCGCACAGATAGGCGGCCTTTTCGTTGCCGCCGGTGATCAGCAGATACTGGCCGAACAGGGTCTTGCGCACGATCCACGCGAACAGCACGACTAGCGCAAGCATCAGCAGCACCTGGAACGGCACGCCGGCGACCTTGCCCAATGCGATCCACTGAAACGCGGGCGTGTTGAACGCCTGCAAGCTGCCATCCGTGACGACCTGGGCGATGCCGCGCCCGGCGATGAACAGCACCAGCGTCGCGACAATCGGCTGGACGGATAGCCTCGTCACGAGCAAGCCATTGAAGACGCCGCACAGGGCCGCCGCCAGCACCGGCAGCACGAACGCGAGCGCAATGCCGCCCGGCCCCGGAATATTCAGGAACAGCATCGGCGCAAGCGCGCCCGAGATCGCCATCGACGCGCCCACCGACAGGTCGATGCCACCCGTCGCCACCACCAGCGTCATGCCGATGCCGACGATCACGATCGTCACCACCTGCGTCATGTTGACGTTGAAGGTTTGCAGCGACCAGAAGTGCGGCGTGAAGATCAGGTTGAAGAGCACCATCGCGAGCAGCACGATCACTTCGCGTTGCATGGCGAGGTGGCGCCATTTCTTCACCGTCGACGCGGCCGTCGCGCGTGGCGCGGCACCGGCCGGCAGCGGCGCTGCGGTTTCGTTGTGCAGCGACTCGGTGTGCAACTTAAGTGCCATGACGGTCGCCCTCCAACGCGTCTTCGATATGGGCGGACTGGGCGGCTTCAGCCAATTGCGACTGGCCTTCGCTGCCGTAGGCGATGGCGTCCATGATCGCGGTCTCGCTCATGTCGGCGCCATTCAGTTCGGCGACGGTGCGGCCGTCGCGAATCACCACCGCGCGGTCGGCCACCGCTGTCAGTTCTTCGAGTTCCGATGCGGATAGTAGTACGGCGAGGCCCGCGTCGCGCAATTCACGCACGATTTTCGCCACGTCGGCTTTGGCGCCGACGTCGATACCGCGCGTCGGTTCGTCGAGCAGCAGCAGCGAGGGTTCGGCGGCCAGCCAACGCGCCAGCAGAACCTTCTGCTGATTGCCACCCGAGAGTTCGCGAATCGGCTGATCCGGCGAGCGCAGCTTGATGCCGAGCGATGCAATGAAGCGCTCGACGATGGCCTGCTGTTTCTTCACGTCGACCACGCCGTGTTTCGCCAGCGTGCGCAAGCAGACCAGCGTGAGGTTGTCGCGCACCGAGAGCTCGGGGACGATGCCTTCGGCTTTGCGGTCCTCGGTCAGGTAGGCGAAGCCACGTGCGATCGCATCCTGCGGCGACTTCAGCGCCACTGTCTCGCCGCCAATCGACAAGGAACCTTGTGCGAGCGGATCGGCGCCGAACATCAGGCGCATGGTTTCGGTGCGGCCCGAGCCGAGCAGGCCGGCGAGACCCACCGCTTCGCCCGCATGGACTTCGAGTGAGACGTCGCTCACCTTCGGGTGCGTGCTGAGGTGGCTTGCGGCGATTGCGAGCTTGCCGCGCCGCGCCAGATGCGCTTCGCGTGCGGCGGTGTCGTCCTGCACGACGGCGGCAAGCGTGCGGCCGAGCATCGTGGTGACGAGTTGCAGCTTGTCCATGTCCGCCATCGTGCTTTGCGCGACCGTCTGGCCGTCGCGCATCACGGTGACACGGTCGCATAGCGCATACAGTTCGTCGAGCCGGTGCGAGACGAAGATCACCGCGCGGCCGTCGTCGCGCAGTTTGCGCACCACGGTGAAGAGCAATTCCACTTCGCGTTCATCGAGCGACGAGGTGGACTCGTCCATGATGACCATCTTCGCATCCGACGACACGGCGCGTGCCAGCGCCACCATCTGCTGGATCGCGGTCGAATAGCGGCTGACCGGTTTCTTCACATCGATCTGCAAGCCGAACGATTCGAGCAGGGCGGCGGCGCGCTGCTGCACCGCGCGCCAGTCGATCAGGCCGAAACGGCGTGGCTCGCGGCCGAGGAAAATGTTCTCCGCCACGGAGCGAAACGGCACCAGATTGATCTCCTGATAGATCGTGCTGATGCCGGCTTCGCGTGCCTGTTTAGGCGTGCGGAAATCGACCTCCTGGCCCTCGAAGCGCACCGTGCCCGAGCCGCGCCGATACGCGCCGGTCAGGATCTTGATCATGGTCGATTTGCCGGCGCCGTTCTGACCGATCAGCGCATGCACTTCGCCGGCCGCGACGCTCAGATTGGCGCTGCGCAACGCGGGTACGCCGCCGAAGCTGATGCCGATGTCCTGCATCTCCAGCAGCGGCGAACGGGTGAGGGGAGAGTGTGGCGTTTCTTTGGCGGATTCCGTCACGGGTGTCCTCCTGAGGCGTGTGCTGCTTCATGTGCTGCGAATGCTGCATGCGTTGCAGGTGCGAGCTGCTGTGGCGATTGGTTCGGGTTTCCATGCAGGCGCATCGTCGAATCATGCGGACCCATGTTACGCCGCATAAAAGCGAAGCGACGGCCCGTGCTGCCACGAACGCGTCGCTCCGAACCCTTCCCGTCGCCCGCCCCCCCGAGGAGACCGATTCGGAGCGGGGACGTCCTGCGAAGCAGCAGTGTTGCGCTATCGTTTCGCTATCAATAGCCGTACTGCATGTTCTGCTGCACGTTGCTCTTGTCGTAGAAGCGGTCGGACACCTTGACCCACGTCGGGATCTTTTCGCCCTTCGCGTAACGCTGTGCGACGTCGCACGCGAGCGGGCCGAAGAACGGGCTCGACTGCACGCTCGCGCCGAGTTCGCCGGCCGCGATCGCGTCCATGCCGCCCTTGGTGCCGTCGATCGTGACGATCTGGATGTCCTTGCCCGGCTGCTTGCCGGCTGCCTTGATCGCGGCAATCGCGCCGAGCGCCATTTCGTCGTTATGCGCGTAGACGGCGGTCACGTCCGGATGCGCCTGCAACAGCGTTTCCATCACCTGGCGACCCTTGTCTCGTGCGAAGTCGCCGCTTTGCGAAGCGATGATCGTCATGCCCGGATTTTTCGCGATGATTTCGTCGAAGCCCTTCTTGCGATCGTTCGCCGCGGAGGCGCCGGTGGTGCCTTCGAGTTCGATGATCTTCGCCTTGCCGCCGGTCGCCTTGACGAGCCAGTCAGCGGCGCGATGGCCCTGATCGATGAAGTCCGAGCCGATGAAGGTGATGTAGTCGCGGCCCGCCTTGGCCACCGACTGATCGACGTCGCGGTCGACCAGGATCACCGGAATGCCGGCCTTTTTAGCTTGCAGCACGATCGGCGCAAGCGGTTTTTCTTCGCGCGGCGGGAACACCAGCAGATCGACGTGCTGCGCGATCATGTTCTGGATGTCCGAAACCTGCTTGGAGTTCGAGCTGTTGGCGTCGGTCATGACCAACTGCCAGCCGCACTTCGCGGCGATGTCCTTGAAGCTCTTGGTCTCCGCGAGACGCCACGGGTTGTTGCTTTCCGTCTGCGCGAAGCCGACCTTCAGCGGAGTCTTGGTGGGCAGCTTCGGCAGCGCGTCGTCAGCATGCGCCGTGGCGACGCCGAAACCGATGGCCAGAGCCAGCAGCGAACCTGCCAGCGGACGAATCTGCTGCTTGCGCACGTGCCTGCGCGACTGCGTGTTGAGCGACGCCATTGTCTTCCTCCAGTACCTGGTGAGGTAGGTGTATTTGCTTTTAGTGTTTCTCCTGCCGGCCGGCGCTGTTTCGCCATGGCCGGACGTGCCGATTATTCCACTCAGAATTATTATCGGTCAATCACTAATAATATTAATTACTGGCTGTTTTGCCTCGGTAATTACCCTGACCGACGCGCGTTCGACAAGCGGGCCATCGAGCTTGACCATGCGATGCCGCACCGGCGCGCGGGCGGCGCGGTTTTGCTCTTCTTGCAGCAGAGTTTCGACGGCCCAGCGCCCCAATTCGTAGTTCGGCAACACCACCGTCGAGAGCGGCGGATGCGTATGGCGGGCGATTTCCTGGTCGTCGTAGCCGAGCACCGACACGTCTTCGGGGACGCGATGGCCGAGTTGTTTCAGCGCCTCGATCGCGCCGATGGCGGTCAGGTCGTTGGCGCAAAAAATCGCGGTGGGCGGATTGGCTTCGCGCATCAATGAGAGCGTCAGTTCGAAGCCGAGACCGGAGCTCCAGTCGCCGTCGCGCACCAGTTCCGGCGCGAACGGCAGATCGGCGGTGGCGAGCGCGGTGCGGTAGCCCTTGAGGCGGTCTTTCGAGGCGTCCTGCCAGGGTTCGCCGTTGATATAGCCGATTCGCCGATGCCCCGACTGCAGCAGATAGTCGGTCGCCAGATGGCCGCCCGCGACCTCGGCGGGCACCACCGATGAGAGCCCGCCCTCGCTCGTGTAGCAGTTCAGCAGCACCGTGGGCACCTGCGAGAGGGCTGCCGGCAGCGTGACTTTGCGCGTGTAGACGGTCGCGTAGACCACGCCGAATACATGCGGATTCGACAGCGTTGCGTCCAGCACCTGCTTTTCGATGTCGGCGTTGCCGTGTGTCGAGTAGACGGCGAGCATCTTGCCGCTCGCATAGGCGGCGTCGCGCGCGCCGTCGATGTTGACGACCGGATGCGGGCTGGTCGAGATTTCGTCGGCCAGATAGACGATCAGGTTGCGTTCATCGTTCGAAGCGGACACCGGTTCGCGCAGCGAAAGCCGATAGCCCAGATCGTGCGCGGCCTTCAGCACCTTGTTGCGGGTGCTCTCGGAGAATTTCGCGCCGGTCGCGTTGTTCAGCACCAGCGAGACAGTCGATTGCGACACGCCGGTGAGCTTGGCGATATCGGTCATGGTGGGACGGCGTTGAGTCGATTTTTTCATTGTGCGGGCCGCGCTGCGGCGGCGCGAAAGCAGGAGCATGCCGGTGGCATGGGTGGTCTCGACGGTACCACTAATAATATGCGCGCGGCAACGCCCGCTAACCCGCCATTTGGGAGTTTTGATAAGGCATAGTCTGACTGGTTTCGGCGAAATTTATTACTAATAATATTGACCGATGTGCTTTGTCGTGCGATTCTCGGTCGCGCGGACCCAGACGGTTCGCCGGCCGCGTGCTGTACGCGGCACGGTCATAGGAGATATTGATGCGCGTTCATGCCGCCCGCCGCCTGAGGCGCCGCCTTTTCTGACCATGCGCGACGTTTCCCTGAATTCGCTCCGGCCGCTCGCAACCGAACGCTCGTGGCTCGACGACCCTCTGATTGCGCGGACGCTTGTCACGCTGACGGCAGGCGCCATGCGAGTCGTGATCGCGCCTGAAATTGGCGGCGCGCTGGCCGCGTACTACGAGATCACGTCCGCAGGTCTTCTGCACTGGCTGCGGCCGGCCATCCAGGCGGCATTCGACGAACGCGACCCGCTGCGCATGGCGAGCTTTCCGCTCTTTCCTTATTGCAACCGGATCCGCGATGCGCGCTTCCAGTTCGACGGCGACACGGTCGATCTGAGCGGCAATGATCTGCGTTTTGCGCACGCACTACACGGCAATGCGTGGCGGCATCCGTGGAAGGTTGGGGCGCGCACGGAGAGCACGGTGGAATTGCACTTCGAGCACGAACCGGATGCGCGGCGGCCCGGCGACTGGCCGTTTCGCTATCGCGCGCAGCAGCGCATCGAGTTGATCGACGGCGCGCTGCGTATCGTGATGTCCGCGCGGAATCTAGGCGAGCGGCCGATGCCCTTCGGCATGGGTCATCACCCGTACTATCCGCGCACCGCGCAGACCCGCGTTTACGCCGACGTGCAAGGCATGTGGCATGCCGACGCCGACGTGCTGCCCACGCATCTTGGCCCGCATCCCGCCGTCGAGGCATTGCGTCACGGCATGTCGCCCGACGCGTTCGATCTCGACAATAATTTCGCCAACTGGTCGCGCGAGGCGACGATCGCATGGCCGGACGAACACCGTCAGCTGACAATGACCGCCGATGCGCCCTTCGATCACATGGTGGTATTTGCGCCCGCCAACGACCCACAACTCTGCGTGGAACCGGTGACGAACACCACGGATTGTTTCAACACGGTCGATATGCAGGAGCACGTAGGCGGCTGCGTGTTGCAACCGGGCGAAGAGATCGCCGCCGCGCTGACCTGGACGCCGAGCCGCGGCTAGCTCACTCGACTCTCAACCGTGCCATATACGGCAAATGATCCGACAGCCACGCAGTCTCCTGCGTCGGCTGGATCCATTCGACCGGCTCCATGCCGCGCACGAACATCTTGTCGAGCGCGAGCGCCGGCGAGAAGGCCGGGAACGTGCGGCCCGCTTCGCCGAGCAGCGTCGCCACTTCCTGCAGGCCGTGCTCGGCGAACAGCGGCACCGAGTCGTTGCGCCAGTCGTTGAAGTCGCCGGCCAGCACCAGCGGACCTTCCGGCGCTTCCTTCGCGATCCAGTTCGCGATCCAGTTCATCTGCCGCAGGCGCGCCGAGCGCGTGAGGGCGAGATGCGCGCACAGCAGCGTGACCGAATGACCGCCGAAGATCGCCCGCGCCACCAGCAGTCCGCGCTTTTCGAAACGGTGCGCGGAGATGTCCCAGCGGCCGCCCAGATCGAGCGGATGCGGCGACAAAATCGCATTGCCATGCCGCCACGACGGTTTGAACACGTTCGGCCCAAGCGCGATTTCGAGTTCGGCCGCGCGGGCGATTTCGGTGGCCTGGCAATGCCAGACATCGCTCAACGGATCGGCGAGCGGTGAGCCGAAAGTGCTTGCCAGGATGGGCGAGGGCATGCGCCGGGCCATCGCTTCCTGCAAAAAATACGCGTCCGCGTGGGTCGACTGAACCCAGCGTTGCATGGCCTGCCAGGCCTGAAAGCCGAGCGGTGTGCGGCCCTTATGCAGGTTCCAGCTCACCGCAATGAAATCCTTGGGCGCTGCGCTCTCGCGGATCAATTCTTCTGGGTTTCGCATGCCGCGTTGTCCACGTGTTCTGTTGGGGGCTTCGGTTGTTCGCTTCGGTTCCAGCTGTCTGCGCAATTCGCATTGATCCGCGCGGGTTTGCGCGGGTTTGTGTCAATTCGAGCTGTTCGCCAGGCTCGCATGCACGCGATAAACGAGGTTCGGATCCTTGTCGACGATCGTCCAGCTGGCCCACTGCCCGGCCGGCACCCTCAGACCCGGATGGCTCGCGCTGACCTGACGCGGTTGCGGCGGCAGCTTGCAGCCGGTATCGGTTTGCTGCGCGGTGTTTTCCTCGAAGGTTTCCTGGGCTTCGATCGACAGCGTGACCGCATTCGCATCCGCCTGCAGCGGCGAGACGGTTAGCGTGCGCGCCAGATCGATGCTGCCGCCCGGCTGGTCTTTACAGCCGACGTTATGCTGCACCATCTTGTGATGCGTGTCCGTGCGCGCCTGGCCGACGGTGGTGGTGCCGTCGAACGAATCGATCTGCTGGCCGTCGCGTATCACCTGCAATTGCCATTGCACGACCTGTTGCGCCGACGCCTGTTGCGCGTTCGCGAGCAGCGAAGTGCCGGACAGCGCGGTGGCTAGCACGGCAACGATACTGGTTTTCCACATAGAAGGATTCTCCGGTCACTGCGTCCGGCCGAGTTGTCAGAGGGCCATCTTACGCCTGATGGGCTGAACGCTTTTCTGACACGTCAAACGGGGCCGGGTTCAGCAATACAGCATTTCGGATAGGACAAGGAATGCTCCGCGGGCACTTCTGCCGGAGGTCGCCGGAAACCGGCCGTTGTTAGCAGCAGAGCCGCACGACTGCTGGCTTGCACGCGAATATGGCCTCGTTACACTGGACTTGAAACGGCGCCCGCGAGGCGCCGCCGCAGCAAGACCAGTCAGACGGGATGAGCGATGACGACAGCAATGGTCAAACAGGAAATCGCCGTGGCATCTTTCAGTCGGGTGTACGACCTCGATCAGGTCGAGACCGCACTGAACGATCTCGGCGAAGGCGCAAACGAAGCGCTGCGTACCACCTACGAAAAGATGCTGAAAACCGGCAATCTGCGCTTCTGCGTCAAGCCGAACCGGATGCCGTCGATCGACGATCTGATCGACGCGCTGCCCAATTTTTCAGCGCCGCTCGACGACATCCGCAAGCAGGTCGCCCTGTGTCTCGAGACCGAAGACCGGCTCGAACTGATGCCAATGCTGCTGCTCGGCGACCCCGGCATCGGCAAGACGCACTTTGCCAAGCAGTTGGCGCGCCTGCTCGGCACCGCCTATCAATACGTGGCGATGAGTTCACTGACGGCGGGGTGGATTCTTTCGGGCGCCTCGTCGCAATGGAAGAACGCGAAGCCGGGCAAGGTGTTCGATGCGCTCGTGAACGGCAGCTACGCGAACCCCGTGATCACGGTCGACGAAATCGACAAGGCCAGCGGCGATTCGCAATACGATCCGCTTGGCGCGCTTTACGCGCTGCTTGAGCACGATACGGCGCAAACCTTCACCGACGAATTCGCCGAGATTCCGATCAATGCCGGCCACGTGATCTGGATCGCGACCGCAAACGACGAGCGCTCGATTCCCGAGCCGATCCTGAACCGGATGAACGTCTACGAGATTCCGCCGCCGGATCATGACGGCGCCCGCCGTATCGCTCAATCGATCTATGGCGAGATTCGCTCAGCGCATAACTGGGGTCTGCGCTTTCCCGAAACGCTCGGCGACGCGGCGCTCGACGCGCTGAAGCGGGCATCGCCGCGTGAAATGCGGCGCGCGATTCTGAATGGATTCGGCGCGGCGCGGATTGCCGGCCGCGATCAGGTCGACGGCGCTGACATTCGGCTGGATTACGGAAATCGTCGAAAACCGATCGGTTTTTGAGGTTTTTTCCCTGTTTTTTGGCTGAAAATTACTGCTGCAAGGCTTTTTCAGGGCACAAAATCGGGCTTCTATACCGAAAATAGGATGAATGCTTCGACAATTGTTGCGAAGTGCGAAGTGCATCTGCGTGTCACCGAATCCCGCGACGCACCGCCCCGCTTGCATGAAGAGTCGAGCGCGGCGACCTTCGACGGCGTACACTGGCTCTCTCAGGCCCAGACGTTCAAGATTTGCTCAAGACAGAATGCCCGCAGTCGCACGACTGCGGGCATTTCTGTCTGTGCAGCGTCGTACAATTTTGCAAAGCGGTTCCATCAGGGCAGGGTGCGTTCGACAGCGAGCGGTGTGCGGTTCTCGATAACCGCATCCTGTCTTTATCGATATCGGCTGAACGAGGTAGCGCGCGGCGAAGTCAGCCGCGTCAAGGGACATGGATCAAATCGAATGTGTAGTGATCGGCGCAGGCGTGGTCGGTCTCGCCGTGGCACGCGCACTGGCGGCGCGCGGGCGCGAAGTGATCGTGCTGGAAGCGGCCGAAGCGATCGGCGTGGGCACCAGCTCGCGCAATAGCGAAGTGATACACGCGGGAATCTACTATCCACGCGGTTCGCTGAAAGCAGCGCTCTGTGTGCGGGGCCGCGAGTTGCTCTATGACTACTGCGTCGAGCACAACGTGCCGCATTCGCGTTGCGGCAAACTGTTGGTGGCCACCTCGCGCAATCAGATTCCTCAGCTCGAAAGCATCATGGCGAAGGGCCGCGACAACGGCGTGCTCGATCTGATGCGGATCAACGGCGACCAGGCGCAGGCTCTCGAGCCCGCGCTCGAATGCGTGGAGGCGGTGTTCTCACCGCAGACGGGCATCGTCGACAGTCATCAGTTGATGCTGGCGATTCAGGGCGACGCCGAGCGTGACGGCGCGGTGTGTGCGTTCCATGCGCCGGTCGAGGCGATCGAAGCGAGCAACGGCCGCTTCATCATCAAAGTGGGCGGCAGCACGCCAACCACGATCAGCGCCGCGTGCGTGATCAACAGCGCTGGTTTGCAAGCGAACGCGCTGGCACGCAAGATCCGCGGTCTGGACGCGCGCCATGTGCCGCCGCTTTATCTCGCGCGCGGCAACTACTTCAGCATTTCGGGGCGCGCGCCGTTCAGCCGCCTGATCTATCCGATGCCGAACGAAGCCGGTCTCGGCGTGCATCTGACGATCGATCTCGGCGGCCAGGCGCGCTTCGGTCCTGACGTCGAATGGGTCGATGCGATCAATTACGACGTCGATCCGCGCCGTGCCGATTCCTTTTACGCGGCGATTCGCGCGTACTGGCCCGCGCTTCCTGACGATGCGTTGCAGCCCGCCTACGCGGGGATTCGTCCGAAGCTTTCCGGCCCAGGCGAGCCCGCCGCCGACTTCGTGATTCAAGGTCCGGCCGCGCATGGCGTGCGGGGGCTCGTCAATCTGTTCGGGATCGAGTCGCCGGGATTGACGGCGTCGCTGGCGATCGCGCAACGAGTCTGCGAACTGAGCGGGCGCGCTTAGCGAGCACTCTTAGCGGGCGCACTTAGCGGGCACTCTTAGCGGCACACTTCGCGGGCGCACTTAGCCGCCATACCCACGGACTCTCATGGCGCGGTCGCGTCTCATGTGAACAACCCACCTTCCGCGCCCGGCTTTCGGGCGCGGAGCAGTACAAATTCGGTTATCTCTATCATTTGGGCGCTCACGCGCGACGGCTTCATTGCTATCCTTGGAAAGCGCTGTCACTAGAACGGCGATCCGCTCAATACAATGGAGTAAGTCCCCATGAAGTCTTCCCGTCGAACGTTTTTGATCACCAGTATTGGTGTGGCATCCACCTTCGCGCTGTCGCGCCAGGCTTTCGCCGACGCACCGAAAGTCGCCGAGACCGATCCGACCGCGCAAGCACTCGGCTACAAGGCCGACGCGAGCAAGGTCGACAAGGCGAAGTTCGCGAAGTACGCAGCAGGCCAGGACTGCGGCAACTGCAGCTTCTACCAGGGTAAGCCGACCGATCCGTACGCCGGCTGCCCGATGTTCGCGGGCAAGCAGGTCGCGAGCACGGGTTGGTGCAGCGCCTACAACAAGAAGGCCTGATTGCGTTTGGGCCGCCCGCCCGCACGCACGGTGGCGCGGCAAATCGCCGCAACGTCGCGGCACCCTTTCGTCTAGCTGCGCGCCTGCATCAACGGCGGCCGTTTGTCGAACCACGGCCGCGCCGCTTCGAGTTGCGCGGCGAGTCGCAACAGCGTGGTTTCACCGCCGTTACGCGCGGCGAACTGCACGCCGACAGGCAGCCCGCGAGCGTTCCAGTACAGCGGCACCGACATCGCCGGTTGTCCGCTCAGATTGAACAACTCCGTGCATCCCGCCCACGCGAACGCCTTGTTCGACGCTTCGGTGAGCAGCTTCTTCAGCAAGGGTTCGAGTGGCATGGCGGTGACGGCGCGCATTTGCATGCGCTCGGCGGAGGTCGGCTGCATTTCGCCGATCTTGATCGGGGCGCCGGCGAGCGTCGCACACAGGAGCACGTCGTAGCGGCTCAGCAAATCGGTGAGGCGTTCGGTGATGCGTCGCTGTTCTTCGAGCGCGCCCGGCAAGCCACGCTCGCCGAGTTTGCGGCCGACATGCGCCATGGCCCAGGTGGAAATTTCGAATTCGTCGCGCAGCGGTTTGCGGCCGGTGATGCGATCGGCGTTCAACACCAGTTCTTCAGCCGTCACCGACCACAGCATCAGGAACGCATGGCGGACCGCTGCGAAATCGATGCCGAGCGACACCGGTTCGATGTTATGGCCAAGCGAGCTGGCGAGTTGCGCGGCGTCTTCGAGCGCAGCGCGCGAGTCGGCGGAGAGCGAGGGCGCCAGCATCGAATCGGTAACGTAGGCAATGTTCAGCGGCTTGCATGGCTCGAGGCTTGCACCGAGGAAAGTGCCCGGCGCGCCGAGTGGTCTGTCCGCGTTGCCAGACAACAGATCGAGCAGCAGCGCGCTGTCGCGCACGCTGCGCGATACCGCGTGATCGATGCCGAGCTCACCGGCCGCGGCGGTCGGCGTCGCGCGTGGTACACGCCCGCGGGAAGGCTTGAGGCCAAACAACCCGCAACATGAAGCGGGAATGCGGATCGAGCCGCCGCCATCCGATGCATGCGCGAGTGGCACGATGCCCGCGGCGACCGCAGCCGCCGCACCGCCGCTTGAACCGCCAGGCGTGTGGTCGAGATTCCAGGGATTACGGCACGCGCCGAACAGTTCGGGCTCCGTATAAGGCATCTGACCGAGTTCCGAGGTACTGGTCTTGGCGAAGATGTTGAGGCCCGCCGTTTTCGCGAGTGCGACGACCGGTGCGTCCTGGGTAGGAATGAAATGACGATAGTGGCGGCTGCCCATCGACATGCGCAGCCCGGCGACCGCTGCCCCCAGATCCTTGATCAGATAGGGCACGCCCGCGAGGGCGGCTTGCGCGCTTCCACCGTCCGCATGGTTCGCGCCATTCGTTCGGTTTGCATCGTCGAGCGAGGCACGCTGGCGCGCGGCGTCGTAGTCCTTCAGGACGATCGCGTTGATGGCGGGATTGACGGCCTCGGTGCGGGAGATCGCGATATCCAGCAACTCGCGCGCGCTTGCTTCGCGGCTTCGGACCAGTTCGGCGAGGCCGATGGCGTCATGGGCGAGATAGTCTGATTGCACGACGGAGGGGCCCTCTCTATCGATTGTTGAGTGTTGGATTTGCCGGTTGCCCATGCGAACGATGAACGGCTTTGCCGGACGTCCCATCGTCCCCGGATCATCGATAAGCATGGAAGAAGACGACGCGCCATGGCGCGCCGTCTTCGAGAGAGTAACCCAGCACTGGTGCGAGTTACAGGCGCCGATTGAAGTGTGAACTCCAGGCGCGAGTGACAGGAGGCGGGTGAAGTTGCGAGTGACGACCGCGTGTC
>NZ_JAXDPY010000008.1:0-4102 GCF_034668105.1 Paraburkholderia sp.
CAAGGGGGCGCCCTTCAGCCGTGCTACAGAATAACCGCGCACGAAGAAAACCGCGAGCGAGGCCGGCAAGGCGTTACGAGGGGGCGGTGAGCGGTGAGCGGTGAGCGGTGAGCGATCGGCGAGTATAGTTGCCGAGACTTGGGAGACTCAATGGCGAGCGACGATGCTGTGCGGCACGCGAGACTGAGACGGGGTAGTTGGTTCTATGAGGTGGGTTTCGGCGCGCGCAGCGTCGCTGGAAGTATGACGGCTGTGTCACTCACGCGGAGTAAGCGAGAACACGGATTCCAGATGCACCGTTAGCGCGACTGTGCGGGGGACCCGCTTATGAGCTAGCGGGTGAGCCGCTTTCTTTGCTTATTTCTTTGTAGCAGTTTACAAGCGCTGAATAGTTACGCGGCGGCAAAGAAAGTAAGTCTGTCGCCCCGCACAGGGGCAACACTATAGACCACTAAGAAATCAAGAAAAGGCAAAAAAACGACCACTTACAAAGCAAAAAAGCGACGCTGTGCAAAGCGTCGCCATGCAGGCCGATACGGTCAAACCCGGCAATAACCGGCACCAACAGGCGGCCCAAAAAAACCACCAAAAAAACCATAAAAAACTGCGGACGACGCGCAGCGGCCCGATCCCGTGCGAGGCGGTGAGAGACCTTAGCCTCTGACCTTACGCCGACGCCGGAATGACGGACCGCTGCTTGTTTGGCCGCCCTGGTCCCTCGATAAGACTTCCAAGTCGAGCTAATCTAAACGGATTGGCGGATTTAGACGAGAGCGCGTTTACACCGAATTGGCAGACGATTCGCACTCCGCGCTGCCGGCGCAAGCGGCTTGCACGGCGGCGGCGCAAGCAGCGCATCAAAAGGTTAGCGGCACCATCACGCGCCGCCTGCAGAATTTCGAAGAGGCGCTCGGCGTCGAATTGCTCGACCGCAATACGCGCCCGCTGAAAGCGACGGCCACGGGCCGCATCGTCTATGAACAAGGCCGTGTGATTCAGCGCGAACTCGACGTGCTGCGCGAGATCGTCGCCACCGACACGCCACCGGTTGGCACCTTGCGTCTCGGCGTCGCGCAGACGATTGCCGATATCGCGCTCACGAATGCGATGCGCGGTCTCAAGGCGGCCTACCCTGACCTGCAAGCGCGTGCATCGACCGGCTGGGGCGGCCAGCTGCTGCAACGCGTCGAGCAGGGCGAACTCCACGCCGCCGCGATCCTGCTGCCCAACAACAAGACCTTTGAGGAAACATTGTCGGCACGCTCGCTTGGCCGCATCAAACTGGCAGTGGTCGCGCAGAAAGGCAAGTTGAAAAGACGCGCGCATACGCTGGCGGAATGCCAGCCGATCGGGTGGGTGTTGAATCCGGATGGTGGCGGCTTTCGCGACGGCCTGCAACGCACGCTGACGGGCCTGGGGCTCACTCTCAAGCTCAATCTGGAAACGCTCGACACCGAATTGCAATTGCAACTGGTGGCCGACGGCAACGGCCTCGGCCTCGTACCCTTACCGCTGCTGCAGGCCAGCGCTCACGCGAGCGCGCTCGATATCGTCTCGCTCAGCGACTTCAAGCCGCTGAGCGATATCTGGCTCGTGCATCCGCGCGTGCTGGGTAAATTGCAACAGCCGGTGCAGCGCTTCGGCGCGGCGATCGAGCGGCAATTCAAGGAAGCGCGAACGCGGCGCGTGGCTTGAGCCGCACGCCACGTTCGTTCGCTCCTGCTGGTGCGGCCAGCTCACGGCCTCGCCTGTTTTCCTGGCCTCTTCCCTAACCGGGCGTCCCTAACCGGGCGTCCCTGACCGGGCGTCCATAACCAGCCGTGCCTAAACGGCCGCGCCTGATTCATCAAGCTCGTCCGCTTCGCTCAACAAGACCCATCAAAGCACGCGAAAGCCATGCGTCCCATCACGTCCAAGTTGAGCGACGAGGCCATACTCCCATTCCAGATACGCGTTCATCGCTTCGCGCGCGTTATCGGTTCCCTCATACGGACGACGATACCGATCAATGCGCGGCGACGCCAGGCGCGTCTCGCCGCTTTCCACGGCGAGGCCCGCTTCGATCCAGGCGTTGGTGCCGCCGCTCAGTACCTGCACCGGCTTACCCGTCAACGCCGCCACCTCAGGCGCGGCGAAGCGCGCCAGAGCACTGCTGCCACAGGTGAGCACATAGCGTTGCGCATCCGGCAGCTTGCGCAACGCTTCATCGAGCTGTCCGCGAATCACGAACCACGCGCCGGGAATATGGCGCTTCACATAGTTCGCACTGGTCGCGAAATCCAGCACGACGGTGCCACACGATTGCAGCAGCGTCACCAGTCCCGCCGGCGTGATCTCATCGACATCGGGCGCGGTGGGCGCATGACGCGCGGCGGGCGCGAGACCTTTTTCGACGAAGTCCGCGTTGCCCAGACCGTCCACCACATACACCTCGACGTTCATCTGGGCGAGCCACGACGCGGTCATGTTCGCGCGCACGCCGTCGTTGTCGGCAAGGATCACGCGAGCGCCACGCACCGGCGCGAACATGTCGGTCTCCTGCACCAGTTGACCGCCAGGCGCGTTGCGAAAGCCGGGCACGTGCCCCGCTTCATATTCTTCGGGGGTGCGCACATCGAAGCGATACACGGTGCGGACCGCTTCGTCGGCCCAGCGGCGCGCTTCGTCGCGCGAGGTGCGGCCCACCCTTGCACGATCCGCCACGCCGCGCGCGGAATCGGCCGCGGCGAGACGAAGTGCGTCATCGACAATCGGCTCGAAGCGGCGCGAGCTGCCGTGCGCGAGTGCCTGGCCGGCAAGCGTCCAGCCGATCGTGCCATTGCGCAATGCCGCGACCGGATTCGGCACGCCCGCATTGATCAGCGACTGCGCGCCGATGATGCTGCGCGTACGCCCCGCGCAATTGACGATGATCCGCGTGGCCGGATTCGGCGCGAGCTGGCGCGCGCGCAACACAAGTTCCGCGCCAGGCACGCTCACGCTGCCGGGAATATTCATGGTGTGGTATTCGTCGAAGCGGCGTGCATCGAGCACGACCACGTCGGCTTCATGATCGAGCAGCGACAGCACCTGCGGCGCTTCCAGCGAGGGCGTATGGCGCACGCTCTCGACCAGTTCGCCGAATGCCTTGCTCGGCACGTTGACGTCCTGAAACAGCTCGCCGCCGGCCTCGCGCCAGCCTTGCAAACCGCCTTCGAGCAGCGCGACGTCGGTATAGCCCAGCTCGCTCAGCCGCTGCGCAGCGCGCCCGGCAAGCCCTTCGCCGTTGTCGAACACCACAATCGGCACGTCGCGGCGCGGCAAGCGCACCGGTGCATCCAGTTCGAGTCCCGACAACGACAGATTTGCAGCAAACAGCGGGTGACTGCGTGCGTGCGGATCCTCCTCGCGCACGTCGACGAGCGCGATTTCCTCGCGATCCAGCAAAGTGCGGCGCACGTCGTCGAATGATCGGGTACGGAATTCTTGAGCGAAACTCATGAGATCGGGGACTCCTTTGAAACATTCCAGATGTTCGGCAACACGTCGTTCGAGTAACCGGAGATAAAGGTTTTGCGGCCTCCGCTGGCGGGATAGACGGAACGCGTCACCGCGCCGATATTTCCACCGTACACGTGAATGCTGAGCGACGTACGATCACCAAAAGCACTGCTCACGCGATGGATGTCGCCGATGCGCGGCGACACGGCGTCCACCGTGCCCGGTGTCGAGGCGTTTTGCCGCCCCCTCTTCCAGTACGCCATCTGACGTGAGGTGATATCCCTGCGCAATTTCCGCACCGCGCAGCACGCAGCACGCCGATCAAACCCCATACGGTGTGATCGTGCACGGGGGTCGCTTGCCCCGCCCTCCAGACGAAACTGACGATTGAAAAACGCTGCCGCGAATCGGTGTGCAGCAGGAATTGCTGATAGGCAGCAAATCAAATACGACCACCGCCATAGGCAACCAGACAAATAAGCGCCGCGCAGGCACCCCCGCCTGAAAGGCAAAAGAAAACACCCCTTCCACGAAAGTGGACATCTCCACCCCATCTGCAGAAAACCCAAACCTTTGCCACAATGCCTCATCGCGCGAAAGCGCCCGAAACCGCAAACAAACA
>NZ_JAXDPY010000009.1:0-3445 GCF_034668105.1 Paraburkholderia sp.
TACTCTCGTCAACGACGACGTCCGGCCAGACGCGCGCTATCAGGTCACGCTTGCTGACGACTTCGCCCGCACGTTCGACCAGCACGATCAGGATATCGAGCGCGCGACTGCCCAATCGAAGAGCAACCTCTCCCTGATAAAGAAGTCGTTCCGCAGCAAGCAGGCGAAACGGGCCGAATAATGCGACCCTGAGGTCGTCGACGTGCGCCGAGTCAAGCACGGCGCTCAGCGTCGATGAGACCTGTGTTGAAGTACACATATTGCTTTCATTCCCGATTGTGGTTCTTGAAAGGAAAATGCGCGGGTTCCGGTGCAAATGGCTTGTCGGACAGAGATGCTTCCTATAGATAGGGATGCCTTATCGATTGAACAGGACGGCATTCCAGACAGCGGGCGCAGCGGTATCCTTGAGCCTGGAACGTGGAGAAGTTGAACTGCCCCTTGCGAACGCGATGCATCAATTCGATGCCTGAAATCCTGGCCGCAGTATTCCTGAACCGTTTGAAGCCGAGCATCACATTCGTTCTGGGCCGGATCGTCGTCTCCTCAGGCAGCAGGCCATCGGCCTTCATTGAGCGTGATCGTCTCCGGAGGCTGTCCCTGATGTTTGATTGCCTTGCTGAATGCGACTGATATACCGCCGAACGGTCTGACCGATAGTGTCTTCGATGGACTTGAGTGCCATTGCCTGCACTTCCTGTTGAATTGATGGAGTGCGAAATCCGCACTCACACCGGAATCTTGCGTTCGTAGTCAATGCCAATCGAACACACCAGGAGACCCACCCCCATCGCGGCGAAGCACATCAGCGCGAGGAAATACGAGCCGGTGTATTGAACGATTGCGCCGACCACGATCGGAATCGCCATCCCGCCGAGGTTTCCGCCGAAATTCAGCAAGCCGCCGAGCGCGCCGACTTTATTGCGCGTAGCGAGCATCGCGGGAATCGACCAGTACAGCCCGCCCCAGCGCAGGAAGAACAAGGTCGCCGACAGCAGGATGACAACCATCCTTGGATTCGTCGCATAGGCCACGCAAAACACTGAGATCGTGGCCACCACCCCGGCAATGCCGAACATGACACGCATCACCAGGTTGGGCGCTGCACCGCTCGCAAGCCATTTATCGGCGATAAAGCCGCCCACCACTTCGCCGACGAAGCCGCACATAAATATCAGGAAGCTCGCATTGCCCATTTGCTGCAGGTCGAAACCATGGACCTTGTGCAGATAAGTCGGCATCCAGGTAAGGAGCCCGTAGTAAAGTGTCGTGCAGCACATGAAGCCGAAAAACATCAGCCACACCGACCGGAACCTCAAGAAATCAATCGATCGGCCTGACAGGTCCGTGGCCTCCTTGGCATGCTCCAGCGTCTGAGCTCGCTCAATATGGACCGCTTCCGCCTCGTTGACGCCCGCATGCTCGCGCGGCTGATTCCTGATATACCGCCATGCAACCATGCCGCAGAGGATCGTGCCGATACCGGCAATCGCGAACGCGGAGCGCCACGAGTGCATGACCAGAATCAGCCATGCGATCAGTACCGAACCAAATGCCGCACCGAGCGGCGAGCCGCCGTCCATCAGCGAAGCGCCGCGTACACGCTCGTGTTGCGTAAGCCATGCGGCGTTGAGCGCGCCGCCGGCCGACGCAACGGGGGCCTCGGCAACGCCGAGACCGATCCGTGTCATCAGCAGACCCGCCGAGCTGGTCGCAATGGCCGCCAGCGCCTGAAAGCCGCCCCAGAACAGCGTACAAAGCGCAAGGACGGCACGCGGTTTGAAGCGATCGACGAGTTGGCCGCCCGGGATCTGCATCAACGTGTACGACCAGAAGAACGAACTGAGAATAAAGCCCTGCATCACGGGCGACAGCGAAAATTCCTTCGTGAGCAGCGGCATCGCGACCGATAGGGAGGCACGGTCGATATAGTTCACCGTCACGAGCAGCAGCATGACCAGAAAGATTTTCCAGCGCACTGACGTCTTCGGCTGGGCGTACGCTGCCGCCGAATCTATTGGTCTGCTCATTGCGACTCCTTGCTACGCATGTTATCCATCTAATGAAGCGAATGTAGAAGGCCAATATTCATAAGCAATAATCGAAAGTGAGCCCACCGTCTGATAAAAAATCCCGATCACGAGCTCGTGGATGGTGGGTTGATGATCGGTGAGACGACGTCGAGTGCCGCGCGGTCCATGTAATTGATGGCGCCCGCGACGAACAGCAGCAAGGCGACGACATAGCGATATCTACCGTTCTTCATTTGTCTCCAATCCTGTGGGAACCCCTTCCGTCGCTGTCAGGTAGTCGCTTGGCTAGATGAAGTCGCCGACTGGACTGCCGCCGCAGTACCCGCGATATGCGCCGCCGTTCCGCCAAGTGGTCCTTTGTCGCGAGAAGAGTAGGTTTTTCCGAAGCGCGAATCTACTCTACGTTGGGATAAGCCAACGCCGCGTTAGAATAACTTGCTTATACGGGGGTATAAGCGGTTCTGCCGCAACAAGGCGGTGCAGTATGAACTGCGTCGACAAAACGAATCGCATGCTCCATGAAACAGACCCTGATCCGCTGCCGATAGACCGGCGACTTCTCTTTTCCGAAATTTGCTCATGGTGGATGGTTCGTTGATTGCTGGTTTCCGACTTCGACAATCAGACTCTCAGCCGAAACCTCCGCCGCCTTCAATCTCCCACCGAAGCACCGCATCTGACCGCGGTTATACGTTCGTATAAGCAGGCAACGCTAACGCGGTATCGGCATATCCAATCGTAGGGTAGATTCGCCCTTCGGCAAAACCTATTCTTCTCTCATCGAGAAAGCGCCCGTCGTTTGCGTGTTGACCCCATACGACTTCGGACATGCTGTCAGAGACTGCACGCGATGGCCGACTGGCTGCTTGCCTGCGGCGTCGACACCGTGGCGCTGGAATCCACCGGGGTGTGCTGGATCCCCGTCTACGAGGTACTCGAGCAGCGCGGCCTGGCAGGCTGGCTCGTCGATGCGCGCGACCTGGCGACCTGCCGGCGAAGTCTGCGTGGTGCGCACGGTAGTGCGGGCAGCGTGAGCTGCTACTCACCGAACAGGGCAGCTTCTGGTGCGCCGCGTGTATATGCCGAACTCTGCGCGCACGGGTTCGCCATCCGCTGCTCCTCTGTCTGCAACAACAAATAGCATTGCTTCACACCGCTTAACTTGTCCGCGACAACGTCGGGCGGAGACAATCACTTCAGCCAAAAGAACCACGGTTTCGCGACAGTACCGGACTGGTCGCCCCTCAACTCGCGTCGAATATCTGATAGGTGACGTGAACAACGAGGACGGGACTTCGTTGCTGGTTTAGCCAACCGCAATTGGCTCAATTTTGACGATACGCCTGTTCTTGGAAAGCAGTATCAACGCAGTCCCCGCACAGGCGGAAGCACAGCAAAGCACAAAGCATGCA
>NZ_JAXDPY010000010.1:0-23800 GCF_034668105.1 Paraburkholderia sp.
CGGCACATCCTCGGCGCGGCGTTGCAGATCGAAGCCCAGCGCCTCGAAATCCACCGAGTCACGATACGCGCCCAATGTGTTGCGCAGCATCTTGCGACGCTGCGAGAAGGCCGCCGTCACCACTTCGCCGAGCACGCGCTCGTCCACGGGCGGCAGTTCATGCAGCTCGTAGGGGATCATCCGCACGATCGCCGAATCGACCTTTGGCGGCGGGTTGAATGCTTCGGGCGGCACGTCGAGTTGCTTGTCGATCACGTAGCGGTATTGCAGCATCACCGAGAGGCGGCTGAACGCCTTGGTGCCCGGCTCGGCCACCATACGGTCGACCACTTCGTTCTGCAGCATGAAGTGCTGATCGATCACGCGATGCGCGAACGCGGTCAGATGAAACAGCAACGGGCTCGAAATGTTGTACGGCAGATTGCCGACAATGCGCAGCGACGCCTTCTCGCCAGGCGCCGCCAGCGTGCCGAAGTCGAACGCGAGCGCATCGCCCGCGTGCAACTCGAGCAGGTCGCCGAATTTTGTCTTGAGGCGACCGATCAGATCGCGATCCAGTTCCACCGCGTGCAACGGCGCTTCGGGCGTCGCCAAACGCTCGATCAGCGGTTCGGTGAGCGCGCCGAGGCCCGGCCCGATCTCGACCATGCGCTCGCCGCGCTGCGGCCGGATCACGTCGACGATCGAATCGATCACGCCCATATCGACCAGAAAATTCTGCCCGAAACGCTTGCGCGCGATATGGCCTTGGTGCCGGCCCTGTGGCTGTCTGCTGGTGGACATCGAAGAAACGCTAAGAAAGAGAACTGCTTAAAAAGAGAGCAAGCGGAACGACTCCGCAGTATCAACCTGCGCGGCGGTGCTGCGCCATCGATACCGCTGTATCGATCGCGGCGATCAGGCTGCCCGCGTCGGCACGGCCGGTGCCGGCCAGATCGAGCGCGGTGCCATGATCGACCGAGGTACGGATGATCGGCAAGCCGAGCGTGACGTTGATGCCTTCGCCGAACGTCGCGTATTTCAGAACCGGCAAGCCCTGATCGTGGAACATGGCCAGCACGCAGTCGGCCTGTTCCAGATAACGCGGCTGGAACAAGGTGTCGGCCGGATAGGGGCCGGGCGCGTCGATGCCTTGCGCATTCGCGAGCTTCAACGCCGGTGAAATCACGTCGATCTCCTCGCGGCCCAGATAGCCGTTTTCGCCCGCATGCGGGTTCAGGCCCGTGACGAGAATGCGCGGCGCGGGCAAACCGAAATGCTGGCGAAGATCGTGATCGATGATGCGCAACGTCTCGACGATACCGTCGACCGTCAGCGCGGCGGAGACGTCCTTGAGCGGCAGATGCGTGGTCGCAAGGGCAACCCGCAGCGGACGCTTGCCGGTGCCGGCCAGCATCATCACCACGCGCGGGGTGTGCGTGCGCTCGGCGAGATATTCCGTGTGGCCGGTGAACGGTACACCGGCATCGTTGATGGTGCTTTTTTGCAGCGGCGCGGTCACGATCGCGTCGAACGTGCCGGCCACGGCGCCGTCGATCGCGCTGTCGAGCAGATCCAGCACGTAGCGGCCGTTGGCGGCGTTCAGCTTGCCGGCCAGCGCGGGCGCCCCGAGCGGCCGATGCTGTACCCGCACGCGCTTGCCGTCGGCCACCAGCGCAGCCCAGTCCACGCCGACCGCACGTGCGCGCTCCATTAACAAATCCGCATCGCCCAGCACGGTGAACTGTGCACCGGGCCAATGCGCCGCCGCGCCCGCCAGCGCCTGCGCGGTCAGCTCGGGGCCGACGCCGGCAGGCTCGCCGGTCGTGATCGCGATCTGCAGCGGAAGGCTGGTGGACTGCGCGGCGCTTGTCATGATGGTTATTGCGTGCTGGACAGAGTCGGCTTCACTTCCACGTAGGCGGTGTCGCGCAATTCGCGCAGCCAGTCGGCGTAGGCCTGTTCCGCCTTCCGCTGACCGATCGCCTGACGCGCCAGATCCATCTGCTGTGAAACCGAGCCTTCCGATTCGCGGCGGCCCAGCACCTGAATCAGGTGATAGCCGTATTCGCTGCGCACCGGGTCGCTGATCTGACCGTCCTGCAGGCTGTTCATGGCGCGCTCGAATTCCGGCACCGTCTCGCCCGGGCTGATCCAACCGAGGTCACCGCCTTGCGACGACGAACCGTCTTGCGAGTAGGTGTGCGCGAACTTCGCGAAGTCGCCGCCCGCGGCGATCTGGCTCTTGATGTCGAGCAGCCGTTGACGCGCTTGCGGCTCGGACATGCCGTCGCCGACGCGCAGCAGAATGTGGCGAACGTGCGTCTGCACGAGTTTCGGTGCATCGGAACTGGTGCCCTGGCCCGCGCGGCGATCGACGAGGCGCACGATTTCGAAGCCGTCGTTGGTGCGGACCAGATCCGGATCGACCTCGCCCGGACGCAGCGCCGAAGCGGCCTTGACGAACTCGGGCGGCAGCTTGGACGGCGGCAGGAAACCCGTATCGCCGCCTTTCGACGCATCCGCTGCTTGCGAATTCGACTTCGCGAGCTTTTCGAAATTGGCGCCACCCCTGGCTTCGGTCAACAGGGCCTGAGCCTTTTGCTGCGCGGCTTCGATGTCGGTTTCCGAGGCGTTCAACGGCGCCTTCACCAGAATGTGCTGAAGATGCAGATCGTTGGTCAGACCGGAGTTCGGACCACGCTGACTGGCAATGTAGTTCGCCACCTCGGCGTCCGACACCGTGACCTTGCTGTCCACTTCCTTCTCACGCAGACGCGAGAGCGTGAGCTCGGTGCGCGCGTCGCTCGTGAAGGTGCTCCAGGGCACGCCTTGCGCCTCGATACGCGCGCGGTAGATGTCGAGCGTCATGTTGTTGGCTTGCGCGAGGCGCTCGAGCGTTTTTTGCACGGCGGCGTCGTCGATGTTGATGCCGTCTTCTTTCGCCTTCTGCAACTGGATGCGTTCCAGCACCATCTGGTTGAGCACCTGCTGACGCAACTGGTCCATCGGCGGGACCGGCGCGTTCTGCTGGTTCAGCCGGCGCGTAATCAGGCCGATGCGCTCGTCGAGCTCGCGCCGCGTGATGACACCGTTGTTGACCACTGCGGCAATGGTATCGACCGTCTGGCCGCCATTGCCGGACGACAGCGCCTGCGCCTGAACCGGCGCAACCGACAGGAAAGACGCCACGGCGGCGAGACCGGCCGCAAGTGTTGCCAAGCGAAGCTTTTTCATGATTGCCACAGATACTCCAATGATGTCGGGCGCGCCTGGCCCGTCTTTTCGCATTCTATAAATGAGCGTGCGAGCGTCATTCGTAATTGGTGAAACGCGCTTCCGGCGGCGGCGGTGGCGGCAACGGCGTATAGCCCGCCACGCTGGTGCGGAATGCGGAAATCAGCCCGTTGTCGACGCTCGACAAGCCCTTGAACGTCAACTGCGCGAGAAACCGCGTGCCCGTCTGCTGCTGGGCCGACGTGTTCACCCCGTTCGCATAGCGCTGAATCCCGGCGCCGAGCGTCCAGCAGTCGGCGTCGTATTGCAAGCCGATCAGACCGTCGACGATTCGATGCCCGCCCAGGTCGTAATTGAAACGGCCTACCCCGTACACCCGGTGAGTCAGCGGCCATTGCCCCGAGATCAGCACCTGATTGATCGGCTGGTTGTCCAGCGTGGTATTCGCGCGGGTGTAGCGATACGCGACATTGATCACCTTGCCGCTGGCCGGACTGAACCCGAAGCCCACGCTCGTCTTCATCAACTCGTTGTTGTCGGCATTATATTGGAACGCGGTTTCCGAAGCGAAACCGGCGCCGAGCTTGAGCGACGCGCCCAGGATCAGATCCGAATGCGTGGCCTGCGTGCTGGTCTGGGTCGGCAGCAGCGTGACGCGCTGGTCCTGGAAGTAGTACTCCTGCGCGATCACGAAGCGCGCGCGTTCGTCGCCGGTAGCCGGGTTGATGAAGCGCGTGGTGAGGGCCGCCGTCAGACGGTTCGCGTCGGCGATCCGGTCATTCCCGACGAACGTGTTCGGCGTGAAGATTTCCGCGAGGCCGAAGTCGGAGTCGGCTGTATCGAACAGCGGCGCGGACTCCTGGTTGCGATACGGCGTGTAAACGTAGTAGAGCCGCGGCTCCAGCGTCTGGATGTAATCCTCGCCGAAGATCCGCACCGAGCGGTCGAAAATCAGCCCGGTGTCGAAACTGAGCGTCGGGATCGATTCGGTGAAATTCTTCGGCGTGCCGACCGGCACGTCATTACCGATGTTGTTCAGGTTGTACGACGCAAAGTGCCATTGCACCTTCGGCGTCACGAAGTAACCCGGCCCGACCACCGAATACGACAGGTACGGGTTGAACATCACCCGCTGACCCTGGGTCATGTCCGCGGTGGTGATCCGAAAATTCGAGTAGTCGGCTTCCGCGCCGTAGTCGAAGCCACCGACGTTGTACTTCGCGTACTTCACGTTCAACTGCGGCTCGCGGCCGTACGGCGCGATGGACGGCGTCAGCGTCTGCCAGTGCTGCTCGCGCGCGAGCACCGACCACGGGCCGTTGTTATAGGTCAACCCGGCTTCCTGTTGATACAGGAGCTGGGTGCCGTTCATGAACTGACTGACCGACGACGACAGGTCTTCCGGATACGTGTTGTCCGAAACCTTGTTGTAATAGATGTAACCGCCGAACCCGTTGCCGAAGTTCTGGTTGTGCTGGATGTACAGCGCGTAGCGGTTGGTATGCGTCAGGTGATCGTCGGGCAGGAACTCACCGGTGATCGAGCCCGAATACGTGGGCGACAGATACCGGAAGGTGGTCTGCAGCTGCACACCGCGCTTCGAGATCAGACGCGGCGTGACCAGCAGATCGCGATTCGGCGCGATGTTGAAGTAATACGGCACTGCCAGTTCGAGACCGTTCGTCGAGCTGACCGAGAACGTGGGCGGCAACACCCCGCTGCGCCGATCGCCCGACAACGGGAACGACAGCCACGGCGACGCGAATATCGGCACGCCCTGGAAGAACAGCACGCTGTTATACGCAACGCCCTCGTCCGCGCCGGTGTCGAAATCGAACTCGCTGCCCTTGATGTACCAGGCCGGATTGTCCGTGCACGAGCACGCCGTGTACGTGCCCTTCGTGAACACCGAACGCTCGTTGTCGAGCAGATCGACGCGCTCCGCGCTGCCCGAGCCGCCCGTCACGTTGAACTGGTATTTCGGCGAAGACATGAAGCCTTCGCTCGAGTCCACCCGCATATGCGCTTCCGGGCCGGCAAACGTGGCGCCGTTATTGTTCAGGTGAACCTGGCCATAGGCGTCGGCCATGTCCGTGTCCTGATCGTAGTGCAGCGCGTCGGCCTTGATCACGAACGTATTGCGCCGCACCTCGGCCGAGCCCTTGGCGGCCATGTCCTGGTCGGTGGTGCCAGTGGTCGTGTCGCCAAGCACGAAGGTGGCCGGCTTCTGACCCGCCTGCAACGGATGTTCTTCAAGCTGCGGGGCGAGCTGCATGCCCCATGGTGCGTCGATAGGTTGCGGCTGCGCGGCTTCCCCCACCAACTGGGCGTGCGCAAGCGCGGGCATCAGGCCCGGAACGGCGATCAACGCCGCGACGAGCCGCCTTTTGCGCGGTACTACAGCACAAGAGGGAGTCGTTTGGGAAAGCTGTCTAGGCGGCATGTATCGTTTGGCGAATCGGCCCGTCCGTCAGCTTCTGCAGTCACGATCCACCGCCTGCGCACCCCGACCGTGACAGTCGGCTGCACATCAATATTTACAATCTTTCGAACGATGAGGCGGGCGGTAAAGCGGAACACGCGAAAGCTGGCGTGAGTCGCGTCAAAAAAGTCGTGGGGTATTATATGGCAAGACGTTGTCCCTCAGAATTTGCCGCCGGTTTTCATGACGCTCCCCCCTGCCAACGACCCGACTCAAGCTTCCTCCGACAGCCGCCTGGACCTGCTCAAGGCCTGGCTGAACGCCCATGCAGCGCGCTATGCGCTCGAACTGGACACCCTTGCGCCGGCTTCATCCGACGCCAGTTTCCGCCGCTATTTCCGGCTCGCCGGTAAGGCGGCGGAAGGCGCAAGCGCCGGCACCCTGATCGCCGTCGATGCGCCGCCGCCCGAAAAGTGCCGCGAATTTGTGCAAGTCGCGCAATTGCTCGACGCCGCCAACGTGCATGTGCCGCGTGTGCTCGAGGTCGATTTCGACGCCGGCTTCATGCTCGTCACCGATCTGGGCACCGATTCCTACCTCGGCGCGCTGAGCGCGGCACAAACCGGCGGTGACCCGCGCCGTGCCCGCACGTTGATGCGCGACGCGCTCGACGCGCTGATCCGCTGGCAGCTCACGTCGCGCGAAGACGTGCTGCCGCCGTTCGACGAAGCCTTTCTGCGCCGCGAGATGGAGTTGATGCCGGAGTGGTTCATCGGCCGCCATCTGGGCCGTGAGATCGACGACAAGACCCGCGGACTGCTCGATCGTACCTTCGCGCTGCTGATCGCGAGCGCCCGGGCGCAGCCGCAGGTGTTCATGCTGCGCGATTTCATGCCGCGCAACCTGATGGTCGCGACCGCCCCCAATCCCGTGAATCCCGGCGTGCTGGACTTTCAGGACGCGGTGGTCGGCCCGATCACTTACGACGTCGCCTCGTTGTTGCGCGACGCGTTCCTCGGCTGGGACGAGGAGTTCGAACTGGATTGCTTCGTGTACTACTGGGAGCACGCGAAAAAAGCGGGCCTGCCGGTCGATCCGGATTTCGGCGAGTTCTACCGCCAGCTCGAATGGATGGGCCTGCAACGGCACATCAAGGTGCTGGGACTCTTCTGCCGGATCAACTACCGCGACAGCAAACCGCATTACATGAAGGATCTGCCGCGTTTCATCGGCTATGCGCGCAAGGTGGCGGAACGCTATGCGCCGCTGCGCCCGTTCGCGAAACTGCTCGACGAACTCGAAGGCCGCGCGAATGAAGTCGGCTACACGTTCTGACCGATGACGATGTCTCTGAAGAAAGCGATGATTTTCGCGGCGGGCCGCGGCGAGCGTATGCGTCCGTTGACCGACACGTGCCCGAAGCCTTTGCTCGAAGTGGGCGGCAAGCCGTTGATCGTGTGGCAGATCGAACGCCTCGCACGCGCCGGTTTTCAAACCATCGTGATCAACCACGCGTGGCTCGGCGAGCGGATCGAAGCCGCGCTCGGCGACGGTTCGCGCTGGAACGTCGAGTTGCGCTATTCGGCCGAGCATGAAGCGTTGGAAACCGCCGGTGGAATCGTGCAGGCGTTGCCGCTGCTGGAAGACGCGGGCAACAGCGAAGTGTTCGTGGCGGTGAGCGGCGACGTCTACGCGGATTTCGATTACGCGACGCTGAACACGCGCGCCGAAGCGCTGAAGGCATTGCCGGAGCCAGGCATGCATCTGGTGATGGTGCCGAACCCGGCGTTCCATCCTGGCGGCGACTTCGGTTTGATCGACGGCGTGCTGTCGCTCGATGCACAACCGCGCTTCACGTTCGGCAACATCGGCCTCTACGACACGCGGATGGTGCGCGGTCTGCCGCGTGGCACGCGGCGCGCGCTCTCGCCTTACTACCGCGAGACGATTGCACGCGGTCTCGCGAGTGGCGAATTGTATGAAGGCTTGTGGGAAAACGTCGGCACGCCGGCGCAGTTGCAGGCTTTGGATCAGCGTTTGAGCGCACGCTGATTGCAGGCCGCAAGCGCTCAACGACGCAATGGAATAACGCGGGCGGCGCAGCGTGTCATGGTCAACGCTGAGCGGTCAACGCTGCTCGCCCAGCAATGCCTTCCGCCGCTGCCCGCTCAGCACTTGCTCAGTGCTCGCTCAGTGCTCGCTCAGCACATGCTCAGTGCTCGCTATCCACCGTTTCAGCCGACTCCGGCGCCTGCGCGGCACGCTGCTGCTGCAACGCCCACATCTGCGCGAACAGGCCGTCGGCACGCAGCAACTCGGCGTGCGTCCCGCGCTCGACGATGCGGCCCTTGTCCATCACGATGATCTGCTGCGCGTGCACCACCGTCGACAACCGGTGCGCGATGATCAGCGTCGTGCGCTCGCGGGCGATCTGATCGAGCTCATGCTGGATCGCTCGCTCCGAACGCGAATCGAGCGCCGACGTCGCCTCGTCGAACAACAGGATCGGCGGGTTCTTGAGGATGGTCCGCGCAATCGCCACGCGCTGCTTTTCGCCACCGGACAGCTTCAGGCCACGCTCGCCGACCGGCGTCTCGTAACCCTTCGGCAACCCTTCGATGAAGTCGTGAATATGGGCCGCGCGCGCCGCCGCGATCACTTCCTCACGCGTGGCCGACGGACGGCCATAAGCGATGTTGTAGTAGATCGAATCGTTGAATAGCACGGTATCTTGCGGCACGATGCCGATCGAAGCGCGCAGCGAATCCTGCGTGACGTCGCGAATATCCTGACCGTCGATGGTGATCGCGCCGCCCGTTGCGCGGTCCAGATCATAGAAGCGGAACATCAGCCGAGCGAGCGTCGATTTGCCCGACCCGCTATGGCCGACCACCGCCGTGGTGGTGCCCGCCGGAATCGTGAAGCTCACGTCGTGCAGAATCTGCCGCGCCGGCTCATACGAAAAGTTCACCTGCTCGAAGCGGACCTGCGCACCGCTCACGCGCAACTCGGGCGCGCCCGGCACATCGGGCACTTCCTGGGCCGCGCCAAGCAGCGTGAACATGCGGTCCATGTCGGTGAGGCTTTGCTTCAGTTCCCGATACACGACGCCGAGAAAATTCAGCGGAATATAAAGCTGCAACATGAAGGTGTTGATCAACACCAGATCGCCGAGCGTGAGGCGGCCTGCCATCACGCCTTCCGTCGCGCGCCACAGAATGAACACGAGCCCCGTGCCGATGATCGCCTGCTGCCCGAAGTTCAATGCCGACAGCGAGCGCTGCGATTTGATCGCGGCCGTGCGATAGCGCTTGAGGTTTTCGTCGTAACGATGCGCTTCCCACTCTTCATTGCCGAAGTATTTGACCGTCTCGTAGTTGAGCAGTGAATCGATTGCGCGCGAATTCGCCTTTGAATCGAGATCGTTCATCGTGCGGCGAAAATGCGTGCGCCACTCGGTGACTTTCACGGTGAACGTGATGTACGTGGCGAGCGCAATAAACGTGACGATCGCGTAATACGCCTCGTATTTGACGACAAAAAAGCCGAGCACGAGACCGACTTCGACCAGCGTCGGCAGGATGCTGTACAGCGAATACGAAATCAGCTGCGTAATGCCGCGCGTGCCGCGCTCGATATCGCGCGACATGCCGCCCGTCTGGCGGTCGAGATGGAACCGCAATGACAGCGCATGCAAATGGCGGAACACTTTCAGCGCGAGCTGGCGCACCGCGCTTTCGGTCACTTTCGCAAACAGAATCTCGCGCAGCTCGGTGAATAGCGAGGTGGACAGCCGCACCACCGCATAGGCAACCACCAGCAAACCGACACCGCCCAGCAGCACGATGCCGGGCGAATCGTGCGCGCGGCCGAGCGCGGTGAGATGCTGGACCGACGCGAGGCTGTCGACGATCCGCTTCATCACGATCGGCACACCGAGGTTGGCGACCTTCGCGCCGATCAGGCAGCTCAGCGCAAAGCCGACGCGCCATTTATAGGTGGCGAGGTAAGGCAGCAGCGACAGGATCGTTTGCCAGTCGTTGCGCGGCTGGGTCGAGATCGGCGAAGGTTCGGATGAGGGCGTACGGCGCATGGGTCGGCTGAGGAGGGTGTGGAAGCGCCGGAACCGCCCTGTACAGGCCAGACGCGCTCCAGCGAAGTCCGCGGCGCCCGCCTTCACTGTGGATGGCTTAAGCGCCTTGTCATTGCGGATCAGTCTACCGTATCCTGGCGTGTCCGGCTTGCGCGGGTCGCAGGCTTGCCAGGTAGGCTGCCGGACGATGTCCAGAAGGACCTCGGCAGCGGCAGCAGTACTTCACCTCCGGCCGACTGCCCGGCCCGTCAACTGCCTTGCGGGATGAACTTGTATTTCTCCGTCTCTATGGCTTTGTAGTCGTACGTGAAGGGATCGCCCACGCGCCCCTTGGAGGCCGATCTCTTCAGCGCACCTTTTTCATAAAGCACGCTGACAGTGACGCGTCCCCGCGCATTTTTTCGAATCAACGCAACACTCGTTCCTATCGACGGTATTTTTCCGTCGGGTTCAAAATAATTGTTAATGTGGGTTCCTTCCGACCACTCCCATTCCGGACGATTAATCCGCATGTCGTCCTGCGGACGGGCTTTATTGAATTTTCCGTTGTAGGTGATCACGGAAAACGGATAGTCATTCCCCATGTCGACCAGATCGTTATTACCGGGTTGTGCCAGTGCCTTCTTTTGCGCATCGGGTTTTAGATGTTCGTGCGCCTCGCGCAGACTGCTCACGCCTTCCCGGGCGGTTTTCCAGCTGGCATTTGGAGTCGATGTCCCGGTATGGTAAGCATAAAATTTCTGGTTATCCGCAGCGAACATTGTGGTACATCCGCTGAGACTCCCTGTCGTCACCAGAACCGCCCCCTTGGGCGGTATATCCGCAAACGATATTTGCACAGCACCCACGCCTTCCCGGCCGTTTTCAAGTTCGATCACGTCGACCTGCTCGCTCAGCTTGCGCCTGCCTCGCCCCCATTGACCGAAATAACTGTTCGAGGCCGGAGAATAAGAAGTGACGTCCCGCCCATTTCCCGTGCGCAGAATCTCTTGCGCCGCAGCGGGTGAGATATCCGATGAGTTAGCCGGGCCGGACATTTTCATCTCCTTGTCGTAACGATAAAAACTGAACCTGGTGTTGTTCTTGCCCGGCGTCTTGAGGTAAATGGCGCCTCTCCCTTCAAGCGGCGCAATATCGCCTTTCCTGACCCGGTTGGCATCGCTATGGAACGCGCCCCGGATTTTCGTCCTGATCGGCGTGCGCGGCCTTTTTTGGCTCGTGCCCGATTGCGGCTCGCTTGTCCCGGCTTGCGGCGCCCCGGAAGGGGGCGCCTTTTTTTTGGGCCGCGCCCCATGCTCGCTCGCGCTCATTCCCGTCGACTCGCCTGGTAATGTCGGGGGCTCGGTGGGACTCAGCAGATAGCCTGTACGGCCATCCGGCAATCGCTTCGGAGGTTTGAAATCCGGACTGTTCGACGGCACCTTCGCTGCCTCGCCTTCCTCTCGTCTGATGGGGATTTCGGCGCTTTCTCCGGAAGGCAAATCGTTGATGCTGAAGACCAGATCGTGCACCTGATCCAGCGTTAATGGCTTGCCTTTGGACATGGCGGTGATCAAGTCGGCGGAAACAGTGATGACATTCATCACGCCGCCGCCCGGTGTCACCCCGCGAATGGCCACCAGCATGGAATCGATCTGAGCGGTATTCTCGGCAATCTCTTTGCTCTCCCGAGAGGTGATATTCCTGCCATGCATCACGACGTGGTGCACATCGCTGATACTCGCGGCAAACGCGCCAATCGGGTGTTTAAGCGCATCTTTGACGGTTTCCAGTACGCCTTCCAGGGTGTAATTGGTTCTGACGCGAATACCGCCTACGTATCGGACCTCATCCGGGCCGTTATGCGGCGGCTCGTTCTTTGGCGGTGAAGCTGTCGGGTCGTCTTCCGGTATTGAGCGCTTCACGCGCGCGCCACCGGAGCGCGCGCTTCGTTCATCGCCGGCGCGCCCTGTATTGCTCGGCTCCGGCTCTTGCCAATGGGACACTGCAATACTGCTGGTGATTCTCATCGATAATCTCGCGTCGTCGGATTTCGGGACGTGCGCACTGCTCCTTTTGTCTCGTCCGAAACGGCCATTCGCCGCAGCGTCCTGGATATCCGGAACGAGGCAATCCGCACGGGAACCGCCATCGTGCGCTGCTGTTTTTGCGCAGGGTGTTACCTCCGTACTTCGCAGCGCCATTTCACATCGAGATCGTCGAAACCGAACCATCAGGGCCGCGCGCCGCTGATGCCTGGCGGACCAGGTGTTATCGGCGGCACGCCGGCCGGCAGCGAACCCGTCTGACGCACGGCTTGTCGGTACGCGCCCTGTCCAGGCGCTTTCCCGTACAATTCCTGATCATATACTGCCGCAGAAGCTGGCTGGCGCCGCTTTCATGGGATGGTCGGCCGAGGTCTCCTCCGGGCCGCGCCGGCGTGCCGCGTGGCTATGCGTCACTGCCATCTCGTGCCGCCAGGTCGTACCGCAATGTCGTGCAGTCTTCGTGAAATCCCCCGCCTGCTGGTCGAGCCGGCCGAGCCATTACGAACTTCAAGGGTGCCCCGATGACCGATATTCTTCAACTCCCGCAGAAACCTTGCGCACTGCGCGTCATGCCGCAACCGTCTGACGCGAACGTCCACGGCGACGTGTTCGGCGGCTGGATCATGGCGCAAGTGGATATCGCCGGTTCGATTCCGGCAAGCCGCCGTGCCAATGGGCGAGTGGCGACCATCGCGGTCAATTCGTTCGTCTTCAAGCAGCCGGTGTTTGTCGGCGATCTGCTGAGTTTTTATGCCGATATCGTCAAGACGGGCAATACGTCGGTGACGGTGGCGGTTGAGGTCTACGCGCAGCGCATGAGCCTGACCGAAGACCTCGTGAAGGTCACCGAAGCAACCCTGACCTATGTCGCGACCGACAGCGACCGGCGCCCGCGCGCGCTGCCGGTACTGGATTGAGCGGCGGACACTGAACGAAAACGAGGCGCCTGAGCGCCTCGCCAATTTTCATAGGTTGTGCCTGGTGGGCCGCGTTGCCAAGGCTGTGCACACCGCGTTGCATTTGCCGGAATCTCGCAAAAAGCGCCAACGTGACCGAGCCGGGAGCGCCTCCGTCCGGCCCGCAGCCGCTTATTGGCTCGCCGCGGCGCCGATCCCCGCCTTCTTCTGCGCGTTCTGGAGATTAGTGGGGTAATTCGGATCGTTGCGCGAAGGGCTATACCCGTTGCTCTCCAACTGCTTCAACTCGGCGTTCTTCTTCGCCCGTCTCTGCTTGGCCGCGGCGCTGCGCTCGGCCTTCGTGGTGGTTGCCTTTGAAGCGGCCACCGGCTTGGCAGCATCGGTGTCATCCCCCGCCGGGCCACCGCCACCGGCGCCTTGCGCGAACGCCGGTGCCACCGAAGCCACGCTCAGTACAACCGATGCCAGCAACACAGCCCATTTCCTTGCAGGTGAAGACGTCATTTTTCTCTCCAGTCGGATTGGCAGATATTCGACGGCGAAACGCCCATGACAGAGTGCGAGCAGCGAAAGGCGGGCGCAACGCCACGTGAATCGGTGCTTCGTGGTTCCCAGCGAAGTCTGAGATGGGAAACTCGAATATATACGACTGCCCCTCGCGCGCAAACCGCTTTACCCGGCGAAAGACCGGTCAAACGGGCGATTAATATCGCTTTTTGGCTTGGCGAACGCCTTAATCTACTGGCTTAATACTGCACGAACGCCGTCTGACAGCAGAACGGCCACATCCTTCGCCCGCTCGGGCAAGTCCTCTGGAACTTCTAACGGGAGTGAAATGAAACTGATTGGAATGCTGGATTCGCCCTACGTGCGGCGCGTCGCTATCTGCCTGAAGTTGCTGAAGCTCGACTTCGAACACCAGTCGATTTCCGTGTTCAGCACGTATGAGGCGTTCGCGAAGATCAACCCGGTCGTGAAAGCGCCCACCCTGATCCTCGACAACGGCCAGCGCGTGATGGACTCGACCGTGATCCTGCAATACGTCGCCACGCTCGCCGCGCCCGGGCAACGCATCTTCCCGACCCAGGCCGAGCACTGCCTGCGCGCCGCGCGGCTCACAGGCCTCGCGCTGGCCGCTTGCGAAAAGTCCGTGCAGATCGTCTACGAACGCAATCTGCGTCCGGCGGACAAGCAGCATGAGCCGTGGGTCGACCGCGTGACCGAGCAATTGCTCGCCGCTTACCGCGAACTCGAAGCAGAACTCGTGTCGGTCCCGCTGCCGGTCGAAGCGAACCGTTTCGGCGCGGCGGACGTGACGGTAGCCGTCGCGTGGAATTTCACGCAGATGTTCTTGCCGGAGATCGTCACTAAGGCCGCACACCCGCAACTCCAGGCGTTTTCCGAGGCGGCTGAGCAATTGCCAGTGTTCGTCGACACACCGGCGGTATAAACGGCGCGTGGGCGGCGGACTAGCCGCGCGTGGGCGGCGAGCGAGCACCATGCGCAGCCTGCAGCGGGCTTCAATGCCGATCGCAGACACCGGAACGGCAAGCCGCGCGTTTGCTGCCGGCTCACCCGCAGCCCCCCGGCTTACACCATCGCCGCTTCCCGGTCCACGCCACCCTGGAACAACTCGGAGATCGCATCCGTCGACAGCGGCCTTGCGAAGTAGAAGCCCTGCATCTCGTCGCATGCACGCTCTTTCAGAAAGTCGAGTTGCGCCGACGTCTCCACGCCTTCCGCGATCACCTGCAACTTCAGCGAATGCGCGAGCGCGATGATCGCCGAGGTAATCGTTTCATCGTCGCCCGACACGCCGATATCCGACACGAACGAGCGGTCGATCTTCAACCGGTCCACCGGAAAGCGCTTCAGATAGCTGAGGCTCGAATAGCCGGTGCCGAAGTCGTCGATGGCGAGGCCAATGCCGAGCGCGTGCAGCTCGTTGAGCATCGACACCGCCTCCTCGGCATTGCGCATGATGGTGCTTTCGGTAAGCTCAAGTTCGAGATATTGCGGCTCGAGACCGGTCTCGGCCAGCACCTGTTTGACCAGCTGCGCGATATCGCGCTGCTGAAACACGCGCGCCGACAGATTCACCGAGACCCGCGCCGGCGGCAAACCGTTGTCCTGCCACGCCTTGTTCTGGCGGCACGCCTCGCGCAGCACCCATTCCGACAACGGCCCGATCAAGCCGCTCTCCTCGGCAACCGGAATGAACAGCGACGGCAGCACCAGGCCGACTTCCGGATCGTGCCAGCGCACCAGCGCCTCGGTACCGACGATCCGTCCACTCTCGATATCCACCTGGGGCTGGTAGTGCAACAGGAACTGGTTGTCGCGCAACGCGCGGCGCAAACGCCGCTCGAGATTCAGCCGCGCGCCCGCGCTCGCATTCATTTCCGGCTGGTAGAACTGGAAGGTATTGCGGCCCATGTCCTTCGCGCGATACATCGCGAGGTCGGCTTTTTTCATCAGCGTTTCCGCATCTTCGCCGTCCTGCGGAAAGAGGCTCGCGCCCATGCTGCAGCCGACATACAACTCGGTGCCGTCGAGCCACACCGGCTCGGAAATCGACGCGCGCACACGCTCCATCCACGCGATCAGCGACTGCTCGTCGACGGTATCGGTCATCACGATCACGAACTCGTCGCCACCGTGCCGGGCGACCGTGTCGCTGGTTCGCGAGCAGCGCGCGAGCCGCTCGGCCACCACACTCAGCAAGCGGTCGCCGACGCTATGACCGAGGGTATCGTTGACGTTCTTGAAACCGTCCAGATCGATGAACACGACCGCGACGCCTTTGTGATGCCGGTGCGCGACGATCAACGCATGCTGCAGGCGATCGCGCAGCAGGTTGCGATTCGGCAGCCGCGTGAGACTGTCGTAATTGGCCTGATACTCGAGCTGTTCCTGATAGCGGATCAGATCGGTCACGTCGTTGATCACGCCGATGTGGTGCGTGATCACGCCTTCCGCGTCCGGCACCGGTGCGATGAACAGTTGATTCCAGAACAGCGCGCCATCCTTGCGATAGTTGCGCACCACGGCGCTGACCTCGCGGTTCGCGGCTAGCGCCTGACGGATCAGCGCAACGCCTTCCTGGTCGCGGTCGTCGCGTTGCAGGACACGGCAATCGTGGCCGATCACTTCGGCGGGATCGTAACCGGTGATGCGCATGAACGCGGGATTCACGTATTCGATCAGATTGCCCGCCGGCGATGGCGCGGTAATCAGAATCGCGTTGACGCTCGCATCGAGCGCGCGGCTTTGCAGACGCAAAGCCAGATCGGAGCGCTTGCGCTCGGTGATGTCCGTATAGGACCCGAGCACGCCGATCACGCGGCCGTCGCTGTCGGTGAACGGCAGCTTGCTCGTGACCATGGTGCGATGCACGCCGTCGATCAGCACATCGACCTCGAAGCTCATCTTCGGCACGCCGGTGGTCACCACCTCCCTATCGTGCTCGTTCAGCAGCTCGGCGTACGCGCGCCACGGCATCTCGCTGTCGCTCTTGCCGACGACCTGCTCAGAGTAAGCGAGCCCCGCATCGCGCGCGAATGCCATGTTGCAGCCGAGATAACGCGACTCCCGGTCCTTCCAGAAAATCCGCTGCGGAATGTTGTCGATCACCGTTTCGAGCATCTGGTTCGAACGCTGCGCTTCGGCTTCGGCGTTGATCTGCTCGGTGACGTCATCGGCCAGCACGAAGAAAGCGGCGCGGCCCATGAAGTCGAGCGCGTGATACGAAATGTCGGCGCTGATTATTGAACCGTCCTTGCGCCGGTGGTGCCAGACGCCCGCCATCGTGCGGCCGTGTTGCAGGACATCGCTGCGCTGCAAGTGCGATTCGAGCCGCGAGATTTCGACCTTCGGGCGGATCGCTCGAATCGTCATGCCGAGAAATTCGCTTTCCGAGTAGCCGTATTGCTGGATCGCGGCCGCGTTGACGGCGAGAAAGCGCAGCGTCTCGCGCTCGAAAATGTACATCGGCACCGGATGATCGTCGAACAGGCCGCGAAAACGCTCGTCGTTGCGGCTAAGCGCGCCGACGGTGCGTAGCTTCTCGCGCACGCGGTTTTCGCGGGCGCCGAACGTGAAGATCAGGAGCGCGCCGCCGCCGAGCATCGTCGCGAGCAGCAGAAACATGGTGCGCCGGGTCTCGCTGGTGGAAGCCGCGAGCGACGCCTGCAACGCCTGGTCCTCCTGCTGGCGCAATGCCGCGAGACCGGCTTCCACTCGGCCGAGGCCCAGCCCGAGATGCGTATGGGTCGACACCGCCCACGCGCGCGACTCGTTCGGCGTGGCGTCGGCGCCCTTCAACAGCGCATCGGCGATATCGTGCTGCAGCGTGTGACTGTCCGCGCTTAGCCTGCCGAGCGTGTCGAGCATCGCGGGCTCGCCGGCGAGTTCGTTGCGCAAATCACGCTCCAGACCCGCCAGCACGGGCGCCATCGCGGCGACCTCGTTGACCGGCACGGCCTCGCCGATCGCTTCGAAACGGCCAAGCGCGGCCAGCCCGCCGTCGAGCGCCGTATGGTAGGCGTCGAGGTTCTGACGCACGCTCGTCGAACGCAGCATGCGCGCGTCGGCGTCGCGCTGGCCGCAAATCTGCGTATAGGCGACGCACGCGTTCGCGCCGACCGCCGCGGCGACGACCGCCAGATTGATCAGCAGCCGCTTCGATAAAAAAGGAGTCATGGATTCCGAACGTCAATCGTTCTGAGGGCGGGAGCGCGGGGTCGCCTTCGGTGCGTCGGGTCGCATCGAGTCGAGTGTTTTTACGCGCCAACCCATGGATAACGGCAGGGTTCGGAACGGATTGAGGGCGAAGGATGAAAAAAATCGCGGCACCTAGCCGGTCGCACCTAGCCGGCCGCACCAAATTCCTTCATCGCGGGGACGAAGTCGTGGTTGCTGTCCGGCTTGCGCGACAATTTGGCGAGCACGTAGCGCTTGAACGGCTCGAGTTCGGCCCACTGGGCAACCTCCGGCGTCGGCAGGCCGGCCAGCCCCGCCTGATGCGCGACGCCATCCGGCACGCTATCCGTGCGCCGCCACGCGGGCGCTTCTTCAGGCGTAAACCATTCCGGCTCGACGTTGGCGTGCGTGCGCAGCATTTCGAACAGCGCGTGGTCGAAATTCGGTTCGATTTCCGCGTCCTCTTCGACCGGAAAACGCGCCAGCAGCTTGCGATCCTCGAGCGGCAGCAACTGCCACTGCGCAAGCGTGATGCGCAGCCCGAAGCGATCAAGATTGAAGCGCACCGACATCGGGATGTAGGTGAAATTCTCCGAAGACGCGACTTCGAAGTTGAACAGAAGCGGTGCTTCGTTGAGTCCCATGACAGTATTCCTCGTTGGTAGCGGGCAGCGCACCAGCCCAGCTTGAGGTATTTTAGAACCTTATTCGCGTAATAGCGGCGTGGTCTGGCACCGCTTAACGGCGCCGGGCAACGCTGCCAGCCGCTCAAACGCGCAGCCTGACAGGAGTGAAACAGCTTGAACGAACTGGATACAGCCGGGCAGCCGGGCACCGTGGAGCGTCACGTACACCGGCATCGCGGCGCGGCGGTCGAATCCGTCACCGATCACGTCGGTCAGGAGTGGCCGGTGGCGCTCGTCTTCAACGGCATCTCGCACGCGGTGATGATGTGCACGCCGCGCGATCTGGAAGCGTTCGCGGTCGGTTTTGCGATTTCGGAAGGGATCGTGGAACGCGGCAGCGACATTCAGGACATCGAGGTCGAGCTACACGACGATGACGAATTGCCGCACGCCGAAGTGCAATTGAAGGTGGTGCAGCAGGCTTTCGTCGCGTTGAAGGAAAAGCGCCGCGCGCTCGCCGGGCGCACCGGCTGTGGCGTGTGCGGAATCGAAAGCATCGATCTGCTGGATCTGAATCCGGAGCGCGTGCCCGATACCGGCTTTCTGCAACGGCTCGCGCCGGATGCGATCGCTCGGGCCGCGCGCGAATTGCCGACGCACCAGGCGCTGACGCGTCTGACCGGCGGCCTGCACGCCGCCGCATGGTGCGATGCGTCAGGCGCGATTCGTTACGCGTTCGAGGATGTGGGCCGTCACAACGCGCTCGACAAGCTGATCGGCCAGCTCGTGCTCGATCGCGTGGATACCAAGGAAGGTTTTGTGTTTCTGTCGAGCCGAGCCAGCTACGAGCTGGTGCGCAAGGCGGCGCGGGTCGACGTGCCGATGGTCGCGACGATTTCGGCGCCGTCGTCGCTGGCGATTGCGATTGCGCGCAAGGCCGGCGTGCGGCTGGTCAGCTTCTGCCGCGAAACCAGCTACGTCGACTACGACACTTTGCAGTCGACGCAGCCTTGAGCGGCCGAAACGCCGGAAGGATTTGCAACTGTCGATGCGCCTGATCGCCGGGCGCATTGAGTGCATTCAGGGCTTTCTGGCATTCTTCACCGCCATTCAAGCACCCAAACGCGGCCCCTCGCTCAATCGAACTGCCGGAAATCCGGCTTGCGCTTCTCGAAGAACGCCTTGAACGCCTCGCGCGCTTCCGGCGCGAGCAGCATCTTGCCGAAGTGCACCGCTTCCTCTGACATCTGCGTGTGCAGTTCCTGGTGGCTCGCGCGCTTCATCAGATTCTTCGTCACGCGCAACGACGAGGCCGGCAGGGCCGCCAGCTTCGCCGCTTGCGCTGCCGCGAACGCATCGACTTCAGCGGCGGGCAGCACGCGATTCACGAAGCCCATGCGGTGTGCTTCGGCCGCATCGAACGCTTCGCCTAGCAACAGTTTCTCCGCTGCCGCCTGGTAGCCGGCCACGCGCTGCAACAGCAAACTCGACGCCGCTTCCGGACACAGCCCCAGCTGTGTAAAGGGCAGCGAAAAACTCGCCGTATCCGCCGCGTAAACCAGGTCGCAGTGCAGCAGCAATGTCGTGCCGATGCCGACCGCCGGCCCCGCCACCGATACCACCACCGGCTTCTCGGCCGAGCTGATTGCACGCAGGAACTGGAACACCGGCGCGTTTTCGCCCATCGGCGGGGTCTTCATGAAATCTTCGAGATCGTTGCCGGCGCTGAAGATGCCGGCGCTGCCGCGAATCAGAATCGCCCGGATCGACGTGTCGCCCTGTGCTTCGACCAGCGCGTCGGCCATCGTCTGATACATGGCGGCCGTGATCGCGTTTTTCTTGTCGGGCCGGTTGAAGGCAATCGTCAGCACGCCGTCGGCGCGCTCGATCAGAATATCCATTGTCATCTCCTCGTACTCCTCTTTGCTGCTGAATGGAAAAAACGGTCCGCAAGCCAGGCGGCCTGCGAACCGTTTCTGTGATCCCTAGCGGACCACTGCGGCAATCACTGCGAGGATCGCTCCAGCGACCGCCGCGGGGACGCTGGCACCCACGATTACAGACGCTCGATGATGCCCGCCGCGCCCATGCCGGTGCCGACGCACATCGTCACCATGCCGTACTTGAAGTTGCGGCGGCGCAGGCCGTGCACCACCGTCGACGCACGAATCGCGCCCGTCGCGCCCAACGGATGGCCGAGAGCGATCGCGCCGCCAAGCGGATTGATCTTCGACTGATCGAGACCGAGGTCCTGAATTACCGCCAGCGATTGCGCGGCGAACGCTTCGTTCAGCTCGATCCAGTCCATGTCGTCGATCTTCAGACCGGCGGCCTTCAACGCGGCCGGAATCGCTTCCTTCGGCCCGATGCCCATGATTTCCGGCGGCACGCCGCGCACGGCGAAGCTGACGAAACGGGCGAGCGGCGTCAGGTTGAATTCCTTCAGCATCTTTTCCGACACGACGATCAGCGCGCCCGCGCCGTCCGACGTTTGCGAGCTGTTGCCGGCAGTCACCGAACCCTTGTTGGCAAACACGGTACGCAGCCTGGCAAGGCCTTCCATCGACGTATCGCCGCGCGGACCTTCGTCGAGTGAAACTTCGCGCGTCTTCACCTTCACTTCGCCGGTGGCGAGATCGGGGAAACGCTCGGTGATCGTGTAGGCGGCGATTTCGTCGTTGAACTCGCCGGCTTGCTGCGCGGCGATCGCGCGGCGATGCGATTCGACCGAGAACGCGTCTTGCGCTTCGCGGCTGATCTTCCAGCGATCCGCGACCTTCTCCGCGGTCAGGCCCATGCCGTAGGCGATGCCGATGTCTTCATTGCGATCGAAGATGTGCGGCGACATTGACGGCTTGTTGCCCATCATCGGCACCATGCTCATCGATTCGCAGCCGCCGGCGATCATCGCGTCCGATTCGCCGACGCGGATGCGGTCCGCCGCCATCGCCAGCGCGGTGAGGCCCGACGCGCAGAAGCGGTTCACCGTCACGCCGCCGACCGTGTTCGGCAGGCCTGCCAGCAGCGCGCCCATTCGCGCGACGTTCAGGCCTTGTTCCGCTTCCGGAATCGCGCAGCCGATGATGGCGTCTTCGATCACCTTGGTGTCGAGACCGGGCACCTGCGCCACGGCCGATCGGATCGCGTGCACCAGCAGTTCGTCCGGGCGCGTGTTCTTGAACATCCCGCGCGGGGCCTTGCCGATCGGCGTGCGGCTCGCGGCGACGATGTATGCGTCTTGCAATTGCTTTGCCATTTGAATATCTCCGTGTCGACAGGAGTTAGCGCTTTAGCGCTTACTCCTGTCCCATGCAGTTTCATCGCGGTCGCTTAATTACGCACCGGCTTACCGGTTTGCAGCATGCCCATGATCCGTTCCTGCGTCTTTTGCGTGCCGAGCAGATCGACGAACGCCCGACGCTCGAGTTTCAGCAGCCATTCTTCGTCGACCAGACTGCCGGCTTCCACGTCACCGCCGCACACCGCTTCCGCGATACGGCTCGCGATCAGGTAATCGTGCTCGCTGATGAAACGGCCGTCGCGCATGTTGACGAGCGATGCCTTGATGGTCGCAATCGCCGAGCGCCCCGCCACCGGCACCTGCGTGACTCGCAGCGGCGGACGGTAGCCCGCTGCCGACAACGCACGCGCTTCCTTCTTCGCGACGTCGAGCAGTTCGAACACGTTGAACACGATCGTGTCGGACGGCTTCAGGTAGCCCATTGCGCGGGCGTCCAGCGCCGAGGCCGAGACCTTCGCCATCGCCGCGTTTTCGAACGACTTCTGCACGAACTTCAGCAGATCGTTGGTCGCGCCCACTTGCGTGGCAGCTTCCGCCGCGCGCAATGCCGCTTCCTTCAGACCGCCGCCTGCCGGCACGAGACCCACGCCGACTTCGACCAGGCCGATATAGCTTTCGATGTGCGCGACACGCTTCGCGCTATGCAGCGCCAGTTCACAGCCGCCGCCGAGCGCGATGCCCGACACCGCGGAGATGACCGGCACGCTCGCGTACTTCACGCGCAGCATGCCTTGCTGGAATTTCTGCACGAACGGCTCGATCCCTTTCGCGCCGCCCATCATGAAGGCGGGCATCGCTTCTTCCAGATTCGCGCCGGCGGAGAACGGGCCGCCCGGCGTGCCGAGTTTCAGCGACGTAGGCTGCCACACGACCAGACCCTTGTAGTCCTTCTCGGCGAGTTCGATGGCTTGCGTCAGGCCGTCGATCACCGACGGTCCGATCGTGTTCATCTTGCTCTTGAACGACACGATCAACACGTCGTTCTCGCCGGCGCGGTCGTCGACCCACGCGCGCACGGCGTCGGTTTCAAACAGCGTCTTGCCGTAGGTCTTCGGGTCCGCCGCGGTCTCGCCGACCAGCGGTGCACGGAACACCTGCTTGTCGTAGACCGACAGCGACGAGCGCGGCACAAAGGTCTTCGATGCCGGCGACCACGAACCTTCGTTCGTATGCACACCGCCCTTCTCGGCAACCGGACCTTCCAGCACCCACGACGGCAACGGCACGTTCGAGAGCGCCTTGCCTGCCGCGATGTCTTCCTGCACCCATTCGGCGACCTGCTTCCAGCCGGCCGTCTGCCAGCCTTCGAACGGACCTTCGTTCCAGCCGAAACCCCAGCGAATCGCCAGATCGACGTCGCGCGCGTTGTCAGCGATCGATTCCAGATGCACGCCGATGTAGTGATACACGTCGCGGAAAATCGACCACAGGAATTGCGCCTGCGGGTGCTCCGATTCGCGCAGCAGCTTCAGACGTTCCGCCGGCGGGCGCTTCAGGATGCGGCCAACCAGTTCGTCGGCCTTCGCGCCGCCGTCGACGTATGCGCCCGTGTTCGGGTCGAGCACTTTAATCGCCTTGCCTTCCTTCTTGTAGAAGCCGCCGCCGGTCTTCTGACCGAGCGCGCCCTTCTTCACCAGTTCAGCGAGCACAGCCGGCGTTTCGTAGACCGGAAAGAACGGGTCGTCTTTCAGCGTGTCCTGCATCGTCTTGATGACGTGCGCCATCGTGTCGAGACCGACCACGTCGGCCGTGCGGAACGTTGCCGACTTCGCGCGACCCAGACGCGCGCCCGTCAGGTCGTCCACTTCGTCGAAACGCAGGCCGAATTTCGCGGCTTCGGTAATCACGGCGAGGATCGAGAAGATACCGACGCGGTTGGCGATGAAGTTCGGCGTGTCTTTTGCCCGCACGACGCCCTTGCCGACCACGCTCGTCAGGAACGATTCGAGCTGGTCGAGAATTTCCGGACGGGTGGACGCGGTCGGGATCAGTTCGACCAGATGCATGTAGCGCGGCGGATTGAAGAAGTGCACGCCGCAAAAGCGCGCCTTCAGTTCATCCGAGAAACCGTTCGACAGATCGGTGATCGACAGACCCGACGTGTTGGTCGCGAAGATCGCATTCGGCGCGATGTGCGGCGAGACCTTCTTGTACAGGTCGTGCTTCCAGTCCATGCGTTCGGCGATCGCTTCTATCACTAGGTCGCATTCGGCGAGCTTCTCGATGTCGTCGTCGTAATTGGCGGGCTGGATGTACTGCGCGTCGTCCTTCACGCCGAACGGCGCGGGCGACAGCTTCTTCAGATTCTCGATCGCCTTCAGCGCGATCGCGTTCTTCGGGCCTTCCTTGGCGGGAAGATCGAACAGCAGTACGGGCACCTTGGCGTTGATCAGGTGCGCTGCGATCTGCGCGCCCATCACGCCGGCGCCGAGCACGGCTACCTTGCGAATGATCAGATTGCTCACGTCGTTCCTCCGGGGAGTTATGCGATGTCGCG
>NZ_JAXDPY010000011.1:0-4112 GCF_034668105.1 Paraburkholderia sp.
GCCCCGCACAGGGGCGACGCTAATAGACCACCAAAAAATCAAGGAAAGGCCAAGAAGTCAGATCAAGAAAAGGCCAACGCCATAGGCATACAGACAAAGCGCCGCGCATGCAAAAAAAAACTACCCCGCCATCACCCCCCTCTTCCTCTCCGCCCGCTGCATAAAATAATTAGCCACCACAACCCCAACAGTAACAACAGCAATAAACAACGTAGCAAGCGCATTCATCTCAGGATTCAACCCAAGCCGAACCCGAGAAAAAACAACGAGCGGCAGCGTCGTCGACCCAGGCCCGGACAGAAACGCCGACAACACCAGATCGTCGATAGACAAAGTAAACGACAACAACCACCCAGAAACCAGAGCCTGCGAAATCAACGGCAACGTAATAAAGAAAAACACCTTAACCGGCGTAGCCCCAAGATCAAGCGCGGCCTCCTCAAGAGAAGGATTCAACTCCTTCACCCGCGACTGCACGATGATCGCCACATAAGAAATACACAACATCACATGCCCGATCCAGATCGTGAAAACGCCACGCCCGGCAGGCCATCCCAACCACTTGGCCATTTCGATGAACAACAGCAGCAGCGAGATCCCCTGAATCACCTCGGGAATCACCAACGGCGCATTGATCATCCCGGTATAGAGCGTAAACCCACGAAACCGCCCCATCCGCGCCAGAACAAACCCCGCCCACGTGCCGATAATCACCGAAGCAAACGCCGTCAACAAAGCCACCCGCAGCGACAACCACGCAGCCGCAATCAACTCGTCGTCCTGCAACAACGCCGCATACCAGCGCGTGGAAAACCGCGTCCACACCGTGACCAGTTGCGACTCGTTGAACGAATAAACAACCAGACTCACAATCGGAATGTAGAGAAACAGAAACCCGATCCCCAACGCGATGAACTGCAAAATCCGGTTTGGTTTCATCAGCGCCTTTCCTCCATCGCCTTCGCCTGCGCGTACTGGAAAAACGCCATCGGCACCAATAACAACAAGACCATCGCACATGTCACGGCAGATGCCATCGGCCAATCGGCATTGTCGAAGAACTCATTCCACATCACGCGGCCAATCATCAGCGTGTTCGCGCCACCCAGCAATTCCGGAATCACGTACTCACCCACCGCCGGAATGAACACCAGCAGGCAGCCGGCAATGATGCCGTTCTTCGACAGCGGCAAGGTGATCTGCCAGAACGCCCGCCACGGCTTCGCGCCGAGGTCGTAGGCGGCTTCCAGCAACGTCATGTCCATCTTCACCAGGTGCGCATACAGCGGCATCACGAGAAACGGCAGATACGAATAGACCATGCCGATATAGACCGCGGTATTCGTGTGATACAACTCGATCGGCGTATGGATCAGCCCGATCGACATCAGAAAGTTGTTCAGCAAACCGTTGTTCTTCAGAATTCCGATCCACGCATACACGCGAATCAGAAACGACGTCCAGAACGGCAACATCACGGCCATCATCAGCAGATTGCGGCTCGCCGGATTCGATCGCGCAATGTAGTACGCCATCGGGTAACCAATCAGCAAACACAGCAACGTGGAGATCGCCGCGACCACCACGGAATTCACATAGGTCGCGAAATACAGACTGTCGGTCAGCAGGAATGCGTAATGCGACAGGTCCAGCGCGACGTGAATCACACCATCCGAGAACGTGGTGAGTTCCGTATACGGCGGAATGCCCAGTTGCAAATCCGCGAAGCTGATCTTCACGACCAGCAGGAACGGCACGAGGAAAAACAGCAGCAGCCAGATGAACGGGCCGGCCACCACCGCGGTGCGGCCGGTCAGATTGAAACGGCGCACCGGCCACGACGCGAGAGCACTGATCGAGCGCTTCATGACGTCAGCACCACGCCAGCCGATGCGCTCCAGCGCACATAGACTTCGTCGCCCCAGGTAGGCGAATCGATCTCCGTCAAGGCAAGGCTCGTCACGTTGGCGATCACCGTTTTGCCGGCGCCGAGCTTCACGTGATACAGCGAATAGCCGCCCATGTACGCAATATTCGTGACGACGCCCTTGCCCCAGTTGTACGCGCCTTCGGGCGGCTTGCGGGTGAGCGCGATGCGCTCGGGACGCACCGAGATCGTCACCGGCATGCCGAGCGGCCCGGTAATGCCGTGATTCACGTAGAGGCGAACCGGCAGGTCGGGCGTTTCGATGAATACGTGATCGGGTTCGTCTTCGACGGTATGGCCTTCGAACAGATTGGTCGAGCCGATGAACTCGGCCGAAAAGCGGCTGTTCGGATATTCGTACACTTCGTGCGGCGTGCCGAGCTGGATGATCTCGCCTTCGCTCATCACGGCAAGGCGGTCCGCCATGGTCATGGCCTCTTCCTGGTCGTGCGTGACCATCATGCAGGTCACGCCGACCTTGTCGAGAATGTTGACCAGTTCGATCTGCGTGCGCTGACGAATCTGTTTGTCGAGCGCGGACATCGGTTCGTCGAGCAACAACAGCTTCGGCCGCTTGACGAGCGAACGCGCGAGCGCCACACGTTGCTGCTGGCCGCCGGAAAGCTGATGCGGCTTGCGCTTCGCAAAGCGGCCCATCTGCACGAGATCGAGCGCGCTCTGCACGCGACCCTTCAGTTCGGATTTCGGCACGCCTTCCTGCTTCAGGCCGAAAGCGACGTTGGCCTCGACCGTCATGTGCGGAAACAGCGCGTACGACTGGAACATCATGTTGACCGGCCGACGATAAGGCGGCAATTGCGCGAGGTCCTCGCCGTCGATCAGAATCTTGCCCGACGTGATCGATTCGAGCCCGGCCAGCATGCGCAACAAGGTCGATTTGCCGCAGCCGGAACTGCCGAGCAGCGCGAACAGCTCGCCCTTTTTCACCGACAGGTTGACCCCTTTGACCGCCTCGGTCTCGCCGAACTTCTTCACGACGTCGACGATCTGGACGAAGTTCTCTGCCGCATCGCCCGCTTCGGCCTTCAGGCGCGGGAACGGCGCGGCGGTCCCCGCCAGGGCGCCCGACTGGTCACTACTCATCACAATGCATTACTCCGGCGTTTGACGAACAAAGCCCCCGGTGGACACCGAGGGCTTCATGATGATGCTTACCCGTTCACTCTGCCGCGCTTCAGCGGCCGGACTTGAATTCCGTCCACAGGCGCGTTTGCAGACGCTGGATTTCCGGCGGCAGCGGCTTCAACAGGAACAGCGTCTTGATGACGTCGGCCGGCGGGTACACCGCCGGGTCGCTCGCGACGTCCTTGTCCACATACTTGCGCGCTTCGAGATTGGCGCTCGGATAGTAGACGGCGTTGGTGATCGCGGCGTGAACCTGCGGCGTTTCGATGTAGTTGATCCACTCGAGCGCGGCTTCCTTGTTTTTCGCGTCTTTCGGAATCGCCATCACGTCGAACCACACCGGCGCGCCGCCCTTCGGAATGTAGTACTCCACCTTGAACGGTTTCTTCGCTTCGAGCGCGCGATGCTTGGCGATCACGACGTCGCCCGACCAGCCGTAGGCGAAGCACACGTCGCCGCCGACCAGGTCATTGATGTAGCCCGACGAGTTGAACTGCGTGATGTACGGGCGGATCTTCTTCATCATCTCGAGCGCGGCGCGATAGTCGGCCGGGTTCGTGCTCGCCGGATCCTTGCCGATGTAGTGCAGCGCGGCGGCGAACATCTGGTCCGGCGCGTCGAGCACGGACACGCCGCAGGCCTTCAGCTTCGAAATGTTTTCCGGCTTGAAGAGAATGTCCCAGTTGTCGAGGGGCACGTTCTTGCCAAGGATCTGCTGCACCTTGGTGACGTTGTAGCCGAGCCCGGTCGTGCCGTATGCCCAGGGCACGGTGTACTTGTTGCCCGGATCGGCGCCGGCCACGAGAGCCATCAACGAGGGATCGAGGTACTTCAGATTCGGCAGCTTCGATTTGTCGAGCGGCGCGAAGATGCCGGCTGCGATCTGCTTGCCGGCGTAATTGCTGGTCGGCACGACGATGTCGTAGCCGGAATTGCCGGTGAGGAGCTTGGCTTGCAGCGTGTCGTCGCTGTCGTAGTTGTCGTATTTGACCTGGACGCCGGTCTGTTTGGTGAAGTTCGGAATGGTGTCCTTGGCGAT
>NZ_JAXDPY010000012.1:0-15082 GCF_034668105.1 Paraburkholderia sp.
AATCCCGCCACCGCGAGCAGCGGATCGTTGCCGCCGATCCTCCACTGACCTTCAGTTCAGGCGGCGCGTTTGCGTTTGACCTGGGTGCCCGGCGGACCCAGGGCCGTGCGGCCGAGTTCGACGATGCGCGCCGACAGCCTTTCGAGCCGTGGCGACGGGACCTTCCAGGCGTGCCAGTACAGTTCGACGTCGGTGGGCTGCTTCCGCGCAAGGTCGACCAGTTCGCCGCGCTCGACGGCATCGCCGAATTCCAGTTCGGGCACCATGCCATAGGCCAGTCCACGCTGGATCGCCATGTAACGCGGCACCGGCGCGGGCACGTAGTGGCACGGATAAGCTTCCGGCGGCAGGCCGAAACGTGTCTCGAGAAAACGCGCCTGCAACGCGTCCTTGCGTGAGGAGAGGATCACCGGCGCGCGCCGCGCGCTTTCTCGCGTCAATCCATGCGGAAACCATCGCTCGACGAACGCTGCCGACGCCACCAGCCGGTAGCGCATCGCGCCGAGTCGTTCCGCGAAACAACCGCGCATCGGCGCCGGTTCGGTGGTGATGCAGCCGATCGCGAGTCCGGAGGCGAGCAGGGGTCTGCTCGAAGCTGCCGGTTTCGATGACCGCGCGGACAGCGGCGGTTTGTCGGGCGTCGAGGTCCACTGATCTAATTTTAAATGTAATGGTCAGTTTTCCTGCTTAAGCGAAAGCCGGCGAACTTTACCCATAGTTTGGAGCGAGAAGTCGTTCCGTCATTGCGTTGCCAACCCATTCGTCACCAGCCGCAACGTTTCCATCGACCGCTTATCCCTCACCCGCGAATGCACGCTCACGCGCGATTCGGGAAGCTGAGGCAAACCGAGCCGGGCGCCGACATCCACGAGGCCACGCGGCGCCACCCTACGCGCCAGCGGCGACACGGCCAGCCCAGCTGCGACCGCGGCGCCGACCGCCGCCACACCGCCGCCGACGAACACTTCCTGCCACGCAACCCCCGCCTCATTCAGCGTTTGCAGCGCGACATCGCGCACATTGCACGGCGGACTCAGCAGCGCGAGCGCCAACGGCTCGCCGACGCGCGGCAGCCATTGCGGCATGGCGAGCCAAACAAGCGGTTCGCTGAACAGCACCTGCGCGTCGTCACGCGGCGGCTCGTCGGGACCATGGCGGACGATCACCGCGTCGAGGCGCCGTTCGTCGAATTGCGCAAGCAGCGCTGCCGACATGCCCAGATGCAATTCGACCACGAGACCCGGATCGTGCGCGTTGAGCCGCGCGAGCAACGTCGGCAAGTCTGTTCCAGCGACGTGCTCGCTCAGCCCGAGCGTGAGCCGCCGCCGCTCCACCGACAGCGAACCCAGTGCCCGCTCGTGCGCGCTCAGCAGATCGCGCGCCGCGCCAAGAAAAGCGTTGCCGTCCGCGGAAAGACGCACGACGCGGGGCGTGCGTTCCACTAACTGCTTGCCGAGATGCGCCTCCAGCCGCTTAAGCTTCAGGCTGACGGCCGATTGGGTGGTGTCGAGCGCGTCGGCGGCCCGCGTGAAGCTGTGCAGATCGGCGACCAGCACGAAGGCGCGGACCGCATCAAGATCGAGGACTTTCATTTCGATTCAATATAGATGAAATAGCCGATGATGGCTGTTCATTATGACTGAGTGCGCCTAAGCTGTGTTTACCCATCACGGCAACCAAGGAGTTTCACCATGCCGCTCACACGAATCGCATTGCGCGCCGGCAAGCCGGCGGAATATCGGAAGGCACTGACGGACAGCATTCAGCGCTCGCTGGTGGAGACGTGCAATGTGCCGAAAGACGACATCTTCATGCTGATCACCGAGCACGAAGCCAGCAATTTTATTTACGACAGGCAGTATCTGAACATCGACCGCAGCGACGATCTCGTGGTGATCCAGATCACGTTTAACAACACGCGCACGCTCGAACAAAAGAAGGCGCTGTACAAGCGCATGGCGGATGAACTGGCGGAGTCGCCCGGGCTGCGACGAGAGGATGTGTTCATCAATCTCGTCGAGGTGCTGAAGGAGAATTGGTCGTTTGGGAACGGGATCGCGCAGTACGCGGTTTGAACGACTGACGAATGTGACGGGCGGTGGCAGGTATTTGAGGCAGGCGGCCATGCGCGCCCGTCAAGCAAATCGGGCGGCAAAGTCAATCGGCCCTGTCGCCCGCTTGTTGTCTGGAGACGCGATGTGCGTTACGCAATCGTATCGATTACGCCGCCGTCCACGCGCAGCGCCGCACCGGTGGTCGCCGAAGCCTGCGGCGAGCAGACGTAGACAACCATGTTCGCGACTTCCTCGGTGGAAGCAGCTCGCTGGATGATCGAGCTGCTGCGGTGTTCACGCACGAACTCGGTGGCAACCTGTTCGACCGTCTTGCCTTGCGACTTCGCGGTTTCTTCAACCATCGAGCGGAATCCGTCCGACAAAGTCGGACCGGGCAACACGGAATTCACCGTCACGCCGCTGCCGGCCGCGTACTTGGCGATGCCGCGCGCGATGCTCAACTGCGCGGTCTTCGAGAAACCGTAGGCGAGCATGTCCGCTGGAATATTCAACGCGGATTCCGACGAGATGAACACCACGCGGCCCCATTTGCGCGCCATCATCCCGGTGAGGTAACTGCGCGTGAGCCGCACGCCCGACATCACATTGACCTGGAAGTAGCGCTCCCAGTCGTCGTCTTCGATGGTGAAGATGTCACCGGGACCGAAGACGCCAAGGTTGTTCACGAGAATGTCGGCCTGCGGCACGGCCTTTGCCAGTGCGTCGCAGCCTTCGCGGCTGCCAAGGTCGCCCGCGAAGCCACGCAGCTTCGCTTGGGGCGCCGTTTTGTGGATGGCTTCGATGGCACGGTCCACCGCTTCCTGTTTGCGTCCGTTGACGATTGTTTCCGCCCCTGAAGCGGCGATGCCTGTTGCGATGGCAAGGCCGATGCCCGCCGTGGAGGCGCTGACGATGGCGGTCTTGCCGGAGAGATCGATGTTCATTGGCTTGCTCCTTGTGGGCAACCCGGTAGACGAGTCAGCCGTTGTGAGATGCTTGAATGATGATCAAGTATGCCAAACGTGAGTGCGTCCCGCAGAAATAGGCACGTTCATCGTTGTGACTGCTATTAGATGTCAATACTAAGATTGGCCGGACGGGAGGTATTTAGGGGTTTCCTGATCGTGCGGGAAATTTCCGACCGGTACTCAGATTGATCTGTGGGGCTCGTAGTCGTGCATGGATCGCTAGAAAGTCGGCGGCCGCGATTGCATCCCTATAATGACTCACACTTATCTGGTTACTTCCCCCTATGAGCGCCAATGCCCGTGACTCTTCCCTTGAACTCGGTGGCTCCGTCTGGTTTCAGGCCGGCGCGCAAACGCTCGGCGGCGCGGCGCGGATCGCGCTGCTCGCGGCGATCGGCGAGACCGGTTCGATTACCAGCGCGGCGAAAGCCGTCGGCATGAGCTACAAAGGCGCGTGGGACGCCGTCGATACGATGAACAATCTCGCCGGCGAGCCGCTCGTCGTGCGCTCGACCGGCGGCAAAGGCGGCGGCGGCACGAAGCTCACGCCGCGCGCCGTGAAGCTGATCGAGACGTTCCGGGCGGTCGAGCGAGAGCATCGGCGCTTTCTCGAACGCGCGGGCGCGGCAATCGAAGGCTTTGCGACGGATTGGGATCTGATCGGCCGCATCGGCGTGAAAACGAGCGCGCGCAATCAGCTTTATGGAACGGTGTCGGCGATCACGCGCGGCACGGTCAACGACGAAGTGTCGCTGGCGCTGACCGGCGGCCACACGATCGTTGCGATCGTCACGCATGAAAGCACCGAGACGCTTGGGCTCGCGGTGGGCTCGGCGGCGTTCGCGTTGATCAAGGCGTCATGGGTGGTGTTGTTCGTGGAGGCTGACAGCGGTGCGCCGCTGAAACTGTCCGCGCGCAATCAGTTGCGCGGCAGGGTGGAGAGCTTGAAGCACGGGGCGGTCAACGCGGAAGTGTCGTTGGTGCTGGAAGGCGGCGCGGTGATCACCGCCGTCGTCACGAATGAAAGCGTCGACACGCTCGGGCTCGCGGAAGGTGGGACCGCGGTCGCGGCGTTCAAGGCGTCGAGCGTGATTCTTGGCGTGAAGGATTGAGGCGCTGAGGTTCTTGAGACCCGGACGGCAAACGGCGGCCTTAAGGCTCGCTGCGCACACACCCCGGTGAACGCCTGATTCTCGCGCACACAATCATCGCTGACCTGCACGACCTGATCGCCTAACGCGGCCACATCGTCGGGATCATGGGTGATCAACACCATCGGAATATCGAGCCGCGTTTGCAGGTCCGACAGCTCGCGTCGCATGCGTTGACGCAGCGCGCTGTCGAGTGCGGAAAACGGAACGTGCTTCAGACATCCTGCGAATGTGGCGGCGCAAGCGTGTTGAGCGTCTGCGACAACGGCGCCGTGGCCGGGCGTACGTCACGAACGGCTTTCCACTTGGCGCGAATGAACGGCCTGTCGTGGCCCGAGACCTTCAGCGCGATATGCGTGACCCAACGTTGTGTCGGCACGTGCACGCCGTGCATCAACACCGCGAGGATCATCAGACTCGCAGTGACGGGCAACGCCGACAGCCGCCCCGGCTCGGCATGCCAGGCCATGCGCACAAAGACCAGCGCTGCCAGCGCACCGACCAGGCAGCCGGTGACGGCCTCAGACGGCGAGTGAGCGCTCAGCACGACGCGCGACAGGCCAACCGCGATGCCCGCGGCCAGACCCAGCAAGACGCCAAGCAGACGAAGCGCCGGACGCGCCGGCAGCAACATGAGGAACAGTGCGACCGGATAGACGGCGGTAGATAGCATGGCGTGACCGCTGACGCCGGTGAAATCCAGTTCGCGCACGCCGACACCCCAACCGAGGAAGGCCAACTTGGTCACGGTCACAACGCCGATGGCCGCGCCGAGCAGCAGCAGCCAGCCGGCAGCCATGCGCCACGTGTAGCCGACCGCCAGCCAAAGTGCGATCGCGAACGCGAGCGGCAGCGTCATACCGGCACCGCCGAGGCTGGTGATCGAGTACCACAAATGGGCAGGCAAATCGGGCATGGCAAAAGCGCGACCAAGGCCGCGTAGAGTCGGGTTGGTAATGGTTTAACGGGTAGAACGCCGGTTTAACGCGCAAGCGACATGACTCGCCGACCGAGCAAAAAAAGCGTGTACCGAAATGATTTACCCCGCCAGTATAGACGGGTGCCAAGGGCCGGACGCGCCACGCACCAGGCTTTTTGTGACCGCGCGTGGGCTGGCGAACAAGCTTTGCAACGGTTTGACGTTGATGTGACTGCAACGTTCGCTGGCGGAAAATTCCGCTGTCCGGTGGCGGCTTGGGTCCCCACCATCGCATGAGGATTGGTGTTATTGTGCATTGCACAACGAAGCGTCGTTCGATCGAGCGGCACCTGTCCCTTTTTGCGAGGTTTACCCGCCGATGGCAAAAAGTCTATCGAAAATCTGGCTGCGCGGTCTCAAGCGGCTGCTCGCCATTCAAACCGAGCACGCTCACGCAACGACCAAGCGCGCCCCCAAACGGCCGGTCCGTGCTGCCACCAGTAAGCCTTCGGCGAAGGCCCGTCCTGTCAAGCCGGCGGCAGCGCTGCGGGCATCCGCGAAACGCGAGGCGCCGCGCGCTGCCCCACGGGAATCGCGAGTTCGGCCACGCGCCTCGGCATGGGCGAGCGGTTCGTGGACGCGCTCGTTCCATTCGGCGCCTGCCGCGCCGGGGCGGCTCGTCAATCATCTGCAATACGGTTTGTACATTCCGTCCGGTCATGCCCTCGAGGCGATGCCGCTGGTGGTGATGCTGCACGGCTGCACCCAATCGATCGACGAATTCGCGGAAGGCACCCGGATGAACGTGCTCGCCGACCGGTTCGGCTTTGCCGTGGTCTATCCGGAGCAGTCGAAGCATGTGCATTCGCATCGCTGCTGGCATTGGTACGACGCCAGTGACAGCGCCGGCGGCGCTGAGGCGCGTGCTGTCGTCTCGCTGGTGGATTCGCTGATTGCTCAGCATGGCTTCGACGGCGAGCGTGTGTATGTCGCCGGCATCTCCGCCGGCGCCGGCCTGACAGCGCTTCTGGCCGTCAACTATCCGGAGCATTTCGCGGCGGTCGCGCTGCATTCCGGTCCCGCTTTTGGCGAGGCTCGCTCCGGCATTGCGGCAATGGATGTGATGCGGCGCGGCGCGCGCCGCGAGCCGGCCGAGCTGGTCGACGAACTCGTCAATGTGGCTGAATACCCGGGCATGCCCGCCATCATTCTTCACGGCGACGCCGACCATGTGGTCGCGCCGGTCAATGCGGACCAGTTGGCGGCGGAGTTTCTCCGGCTGAACCGCATCGTCGACGAGAAAGGCGCGCGTAAATCCGGCGAAGTTCGGGAAGAGCGCAAGAGCGGCGTAATGATGCGCGACTACATCCGTGGCGGGCGGCGCGTGGTGCGGCTGTGCCGTGTGCAAGGGCTGGCACACGCCTGGAGCGGCGGCGACGACGCCGTGCCGTTCCATTCCGCCAAAGGCCCGGAGGCAAGCGCCCTGGTATGGGAGTTCTTCAAGCATCAACGCCGCACCGGTGCAGGCCGTATCGCTGAAAGCGCCGTCACGGAAGCCTCGGCGGGCGTTCGGTGACGGTGGAACCGCACTTCGAATTGAACAGTGGCGCGATCAGAGGGTTTTCCCTATAATACGGGTTATCCCTTAGGCGTTAACGCCTAAAATTCATTGTCGAGGTTGACCATGTATCTGCTTAGCCGCCTGTTTCTCTTCCTGACCAAATCGCCCGATCAACTCGCGAAAGAACGCGCTGACGCTTTCCTCGCAGAGGCAACCGATCTGTATGATCTGGAATTCCGTATGCGCAAGCTGGACCGTGAGGCGCGCACCCGCCAGCCATCGTGGATGAGCCAGCACTAAAGCTGCGCAAGTTGAAGCATCGGCGTGTATTTGAAGAGCGTCGATGTTTGGGTTAGTTGCCCAAGGTGTTACAAATTCTTCGATCAAATCTGCGTAAGCAGGCGCTCACTTGCCGAAACGGGTAAGCGTACGCTGCCGAGCTTCGGCATGGTCGACGATAGGCGCGGGGTAATCCTTACCCAATATCACGCCGAATTCCGCGAGCCGCTCCGCGCCCGCCAGCCATGGCGCGTGGATCCATTTGGCCGGCAGCTTCGCAAGCTGGGGCAGATAGCGTTTAATAAAGCGACCTTCAGCGTCGAATTTTTCCGATTGAGTGATCGGATTGAAAATCCGGAAATACGGTTGCGCATCGCATCCCGTCGATGCCGCCCATTGCCAGCCGCCGTTATTCGCCGAGAAATCGAAGTCGTTCAATAATTCGGCGAAGTAGCGCTCGCCGAGCCGCCAGTCCACGCCGAGATCCTTCACCAGAAAGCTCGCCGTCACCATTCGCAGTCGGTTGTGCATATAGCCGGTGCGGTTCAGTTGCAGCATCGCGGCATCGACCAGCGGATAGCCCGTTCGGCCGTCGCACCATGCGGCGAACGCCTCGTCGGCTTCCCGGCCTTGCGCCCAGCGCAGCTGGTCGTACTCTTCCTTGAACGACGCGCCCGCCGCCAGCCTCGGATGATGCGCGAGGATCATGAAGTAGAAATCCCGCCAGACCAGCTCTGAAAGCCATGTGGCCGAGCCTTCCCCGTCGGGCTGCAGCGACATCTCGTGCGCGAACCGCGCGAGGGTGCGGATCGAAACGGTCCCGAAGCGCAAATGCACCGACAGATAGCTCGGACCTTTGGCAGCGGGGAAGTCACGCCGGTCCTTATAGCTGTCGATGCGAGTCATGAAGTCGTCGAGCAGATGTTGCGCGCCGCTCATGCCAGTGGGCAGATTGAGCTCCGCAAGATTGCTCGGTGCGAATCCGAGTTGATTGAGCGACGGTAACTGCCGGTCCAGACTGGATGGAAAAGCGGCCAGATGTTTCGCGTAGATTTCGACGGGATACGGCTTCAGATCAAAGGCCGTCAGTTGCTTGAGCCATGCGTTTTTGTAGGGCGTGAACACCGTGAAAGGTTTGTTCTGACCCGACAGCACCTCATCGCGTTCGAAAATGACCTGGTCCTTGAACGTCAGCAACTGGCGCCCGCCAACGGTCAGCCGCTCGCGCACCGTTTCGTCACGCTCGATTGCGACCGGTTCGTAATCGTGATTTGCAAATACCGCGTCCACGCCGAGTTCGTCGGCGAGCCTCGGCACGAGATCAGCCGGATCGCCATACAGCACGACGAGGCCGCCGCCTTTGGCGCGCAAGGCCGAATTCAACTCGCTCAACGCAGCGAGAATGAACTCGATCCGCCGGTCCTGCGGTTGTGTATCCGGATGGCGAGCTTGCCAGGCGTCGATCAGCGGTTGCAGGATCGTCGTGTCGAATACGAAAACGCACCAGACCCGCTCGCAATGTTTGAGCGCGTAGTAAAGCGCGGCGTTATCCGTGTTGCGCAGGTCGCGGCGGAACCAGACCAGACCGGTATCGAAAGTGTCGTTCAGGCGTCGGGCGCGTGTCATCGGAATCATCGGTCGGGTGGCGGGTTGTGTGGCCGGGCATCAAGCGGCGCATTGGGTTCTGTCACGCGAAAACGTATTGCTGCGCTGCGCGATTGTTCACCGGGTTTGTGATGATAAGTGATCGCACAGTCCGGTATTGCACGTTGCATGCCGCGTTCGCAAATGGAACAGTGCCCGTACCGAAAAAGCAGGTACGGGCACTGTTCATGGCGAGGCAGCTTAGCCGCGCCGCGCCGGTTCAGCGATTCACCGGCGATGCATCGAAACCGAACCTTACGCGACCTGCAAACGCACCGCGACGTTGTTGCGCGTGGCGTTCGAATACGGGCAGACCTGATGCGCGGCGTCGACCAGTTCCTTCGCTGCGTCAGCGGGGAGGCCCGGCAACGAGATGCGCAGATCGATGTCGAGCGCGAAGCCGCCTTTGTCGTTCGGGCCGATACCCACTTCCGCCGTGACTTGCGTGTCAGCCGGCAAAGCCTGCTTGCGCTGGCCAGCAACGAATTTCATCGCGCTCAGGAAGCAGGCCGAATAACCGGCTGCAAAGAGTTGTTCCGGGTTGGTGCCCGCCGCGCCGGTGCCGCCCAGTTCACGGGGTGCGGCCAGCTTCACGTCCAACGCATTGTCCGACGACACTGCACGGCCGTCACGGCCACCGGTGCTGGTTGCGCTTGCTTTGTAGAGAATGTTCATGGTGCTGCTCCTTTGTCTGGGTGATGAGGATCTGCCTGTCTACCGCTGCTTGCTCGGCCACCATTCGGGCGGCGTCTTATCGAAGCGGCATGCGATAAAGATAGTACACAAATCATTTGTGTGCAAATTAAATTTTGCATCATAGCGATAGCGTGCTTTTTGAAGCAGGCTGGCTAGTGGTCCATGAAATCGTTGAGAGTGGCGCGCAGACGCGTCAGATCGTCGCGCAGGCGGAGCAGGAATTCGGGTGTCTGCTGGGTTGCGCAGAGGATTTCCGCCGGCACTTCGCGTGCCTGGCGCTTCAGCGCGGTGCCGGCTTTCGTGAGGCGGATGTAGACGAGCCGCTCATCTTCCACGCCGCGTACCCGTTCCAGGTAGCCTTGCGCCTCGAGGCGCTTGAGTAGCGGCGTGACCGTTGCTGAGTCGAGATTCAGACGTGCGGCGAGGTCTTTGACGGTGACGTCGTCGGCTTCCCAGAGCACCAGCATGGCGAGATATTGCGGATAGGTGAGGCCGAGCTTGTCGAGCAACGGCTTGTACGCTTTCGTCATCGCAAGCGAGGTCGAATAGAGCGCGAAGCAGAGTTGTTCGTCGAGCGTGAAGGGTAAAGCGGGGCGCTGGGTCATGGTGCATCTCGTATAAAAAGAGCGTGCAAATCGATTGCGTGCAAACCATTGTGCCGCAATTCGAGGCTGGTTGGCGAAAGCGGGGGGATTCGGAACAGCAGCGGGGCGCCGCATGACGTGCTTTGAGGCGCAAGCGCTGAGGGCGCCAGGACGAGCGTACTGGGCCGCCAGGGCTGGCATACGGACCGTCAGACGGGACTGAGAAGGACACCAGAACGGAAGCGGGCAGCGTTTCGAAACGAAACCGCGCGGGCGCCACCAAAACGCCCGCGCCTGAATAGCTGGCCGCCGTTCAAGCTGCCGGCGTGGTCGGCAGATCCGGCGTTTCGGGCGTTTGCACGCCGAAGCAGCCGCGATAAGTCGCGTAAAACGAGCAGTACAGCATGGTCGTCACGATCATCGTGGCGGGCATCAGAATCGCGAACGCGAAATCGCCCGCGCCCAGCGCCTGCATCAACGCGGACAAGCCGAACGAAACGGTCGTCGCTACCGCGAACCACAATGCGCCGAACACAATGAACGCGCCGCGATTGCGCCAGCAGCTGACGATGCTGAAGAACATCGCCTTGATGGGCGGCACGTCGTGCCACGCGGCAAGAATCGGCGAGAACCAGAAAATCATCGCGACCGGAATGTAGAACGCGAACGCCGCGATCACGGCCATTGGAATATTGCTGTTGGCAATCGCGTCCTGATCCATCGTGGCCGCGCCGAGCATGATCTTCAGCAGCATGCCGCCGTCAGCGAGTGCCGAGCCGGCCAGCACCAGCGCCATCGCGACGACATACAGCGCGCCGAGCACGAGCAGACGTTTGGCGACCACGGGGCCGTACGAATGAAAGCCGTCCACCAGAATGGTCGGGAACACCGGCTTGCCGGCGATGGTGTTGCGGCACGCCGCCATGAAGCCGACCGCGACACCCGGAATGAAAACGAGCGGCAGCACGCCGCCGATGACTGGAATCTGCGCCGCCAGCGTCATGACCAGCAGATACGTGAAGAACAAGGTCAGAAACGCGAGCGGGTTCTTGCGGAACAGCCAGATACCTTGCCGGAACCAGACATAGCCGGTTTTCGCGGGGACTTCGATCAGTTGCATGAGGTATGAATGCCTGGAAGTGCAACGCCGGACAGGCGTTCGCGCAGAATGCGCTCGAAATGGCCGGGATCGTGCGGTTTGAGCAGCTCGGCCGCGCGCGGCAAATGAAAATCATACAGGCGCGAGACCCAGAAGCGGTAAGCGCCCGCACGCAGCATGTCGCCCCAATGCCGGTTTTCTTCGACGGTGAACGGGCGCACGGTCTGGTAGGCGCGCAGCATGGCTTCGGTGCGCGCTTCGTCCAGCTTGCCGGTGGCGAGGTCGACGCACCAGTCGTTGACCGTGACCGCGACGTCGAACAGCCATTTATCGCAGCCGGCGAAATAGAAGTCGAAGAAACCGCCGAGCCGTACCTCGTGGCCCGTTTCCGGCGCGGCATGCGCGAACAGCGCGTTGTCGCGGAACAGGTCGGCGTGACAGGGGCCTTCGGGCAACGCGGCGTAATCCGCCGACGCGAAGAAAGCCTCCTGATGCGCCAGCTCGGACGACAGCAAGTCACGCTGCGCGCCCGCGAGGAACGGCAGGATGGTCGGCACGGTTTCCTTCCACCACGGCAGGCTGCGCAGATTCGGCTGATAACGCGCGTAATCGCGCCCTGCCAGATGCATGCGCGCCAACATGTGCCCGACCTCGACACAGTGTTCGACGCGCGGCGCCAATTCCGGCGCGCCTTCGAGCTTGGTCACGATGGCCGCGGGCTTGCCATGCAGCATGCCGAACAGCGCGCCGTCTTCGCGCGGCATGGGATCCGGCACCGGCACGCGGTGCGCGGCCAGGTGCTGCATCAGGTCGAGATAGAAAGGCAGTTGTCCGGCCGTCAGCTTTTCGAAAATCGTGAGGACGTATTCGCCGCGCGTCGTCGTCAGAAAGAAGTTGCTGTTTTCAATACCGGACGGGATGCCGCGAAACTCGACGACGTCGCCGAGATCGTAATGACGCATCCATTCTGCTAGTTGGGGTTCGGTGACAGCGGTGAAGACAGCCATGCGGGAAACGTCGGATCAGAAGTTAGTCGGGCTGGCGCGATGCGGCCAGTGCGAGGTGTGGCAAATGTGTTGCGGACAGCGCGATCAAGTTCAATCGGGCTGAGAGTACCGCCCATGCAACGGGCCGTGAACGTGGCCACGACTCTGGCCGCGATCCTCGCCACTCTCCAAAGCCATAAAGCGTTGCGGCAATTGAGCGCGGCATCGCGGTGTTTCAGGCCATGCCGCAGGCGGCACTAAAAATGACAAGGCAAGCTGAAATCCCGAGGCGACGCCCTCGGGCCGCGCAGGTCCCGGGGGAGCGGTTGATGCCGCGCCGCCGGCCAGGCATACATCAATAACTCAGATTCACCGACGGCAACCGCGTGCTCGGCCGACCGTTGTCGTGCACGCTGGGCGATGTGTCGAGCGGCGCGCTCATCTGATAGCGCGTGCCGAAATTCGAACGCACGTTGATTTCAACGGGCTTGCCTTTGTCACGATATTCGGTGATCTCGGTGCCGTTCGCGCTGCGTTCGTAGAAGCTCGGGGTGCGCGGGACGTTGATCTCGACCTTCGAACTGACCTCGGCGCCCGGACGATTGATCTTCTCCAGGTCAGGCAGACCGGCCCGTTCATTGGCGGACTGGGGCGCACCGGGGGCCGGCGTGTCATCGACAGGCTGGGCAGCCATCGCGGCGTTGCCAAAGGCGAGTGCCAGTGCAACGGCGACGGGAAGGAGCGGCTTCATGGTGATTCTCCAATATGGTGCCCCGATTCTAGCAAATCCAGCCTTGCCCACGGGCGCGACCGCCTTATTTTGCGCCGCTTTCGCGCGTCGCGCGCGCAATCTTCGCCCACTGTTGCAGCCGTTGTGTTGCGCACCGCGGGGTCATTTGGCGATCGCGGGTTCCGTGGTAATGTCGTCTCATCAATAGGGGCGAATGAAGATGAACAACGATACCAATCAACGCGCGGTGCAGACTCCCGCCAACAGCTTCCCGACCGAATCCTTTGACGATGCCACGGAGGCCGTCACGCGTCTGTCGGCGATCTACGAAGCGAACACTTCGTTTCTGCGCGACGCTTTCGCGCGCTACCGCCGCAACGAGCTGTTCGAACGCCGGGTGCGCGCCTGCTACCCGTTCGTCCGGGTGCGCACCGACGTCAACACCCATATCGACTCGCGCCGCTCGTACGGTTTCGTCGCGGGTCCGGGCGTATTCGAGACCACGGTCACGCGGCCGGATCTGTTCGGCAACTACTATCGCGAGCAGTTGCGTTTGCTGGCCAAGAACCACCACGTGAAGATCGAAGTGGGTGTGTCCGATCAGCCGATTCCGATTCACTTCGCGTTCGCTGAAGGCATTCACCTCGAGGGCGATCTGGATCGCGAGCGCCTGTTCCTGATGCGCGACGTATTCGATACGCCGGACCTCGCGCTGCTCGACGACCGCATCGTCAACGGCACGTATGAGCCGCTGCCGGGCGAGCCGCATCCGCTGGCGCTGTTCACGGCGGCGCGGGTGGATTTCTCGCTGCATCGGCTGAAGCATTACACGGCGACCTCGCCCACGCATTGCCAGAATTACGTGCTGTACACGAACTACCAGTTCTATATCGACGAGTTCGTCAAACTCGGCCGCACGATGATGGCCCATACCGACGACGAAGAGCTGCGCGCGTATCGCAGCGAATACACGTCGTTCGTCGAACCGGGCGACGTGATCACCTACAACGAGAATCTCGGCGAGCAGACGCAGGAAGGCACGGCGCCGCCGCGTTTGCCGCAGATGCCCGCCTATCACCTCAAACGTGCCGACGGCAGCGGCATCACGATGATCAACATTGGTGTCGGGCCATCGAACGCGAAGACCATCACCGACCACGTCGCCGTGCTGCGTCCGCATGCGTGGATCATGCTCGGCCACTGCGCGGGGCTGCGTAATACGCAACGCCTGGGCGACTACGTGCTGGCGCACGGCTATGTGCGCGAAGATCACGTACTCGATGACGATTTGCCGCTGTGGGTGCCGATTCCGGCGCTCGCCGAAGTGCAGGTGGCGCTGGAGCGCGCGGTCGCGCAGATCACGCAGCTGGATGGTGTCGAACTGAAGCGCGTGATGCGCACGGGCACGGTGGCGAGCGTCGATAACCGCAACTGGGAGTTGCGCGATCATCGCGAGCCGGTGCAGCGATTGTCGCAAAGCCGCGCGGTTGCGCTCGACATGGAAAGCGCGACGATCGCCGCCAATGGGTTCCGTTTCCGGGTGCCTTACGGCACCTTGCTATGCGTGTCGGACAAGCCCTTGCATGGCGAATTGAAGCTGCCCGGTATGGCGGATCAGTTCTATCGTGCTCAGGTCGATCAGCATCTGCAGATCGGCGTGAAGGCGATGGAGTTGTTGCGGATGAACGGGCTGCATCGGCTGCATAGCCGCAAGTTGCGGAGTTTTGCGGAAGTGGCGTTTCAGTGAAGGGGGATGCCGAGGTTTCGCGGAATACGGTTGTGAAAAGAGCGGCTATATCGAAGATCGCCCCAAAGCGATCGCATGAAGCTCACACGCCGATCAGGGTTTTGACATCGCATTGATCTTGCACGAGCCCTGATGCGGCGTGTTTTCAATCTTGCTGCACTCCAATTTCGCTTCTACGCCTGTCTGATCGCCACACCACCATCGGCGCCAGACAGAATTGCCTGCAGCGCACCATCAGCATTTTCAGTCAGATCATGGGCCGCCGAGCGGTTGCATGGATCGCGCAAATCTCCAATCGCGTCTCGATACTGATTGGTTTTCTTGCATCGCTTTCTTGAGGCGCAAGAAACCAGAGTACGCGCATCGTAAAGAAATCCTCCAAGGTCTTTCTTGTCATTCGTAATATTTCAACAAGAGTCCGATATTCATCGCAATCCCGAAATTTTCAGAATTATCTGATGCCTGTCATATCGTCGGGAGCAATACATTTCGAATGTAACGAAAGCCACATTCGAAAACAACGATATCTACCAGATAAAACACGATGACTACTAGGCGATTGTTTTTTAGAGCGAGTGCATTGTCGCTTGTTGGTATCGCGAGTCAAATCGCAAAGGCAACTCCTACGATCCCCAGGATTGCAGCCACTTCGGTACGCGGATAT
>NZ_JAXDPY010000013.1:0-8268 GCF_034668105.1 Paraburkholderia sp.
GCGGTGTGAGCGGCTTTCTTTGCTTATCTTTCTTTGCCGCGGCAAAGAAAGTAAGTGCCGCCCCGCACAGGGGCAACGCTAATAGACCAATAAGAAATCAAGGAAAGGCCAACGCCATAAAAACCCATACAAACAAGCGCCACGCGGGCAACCAGCTCAAGCAAATGCCGATGCCATAAAACGACAGACAAAGCGCCGCACAGACAAACAGGAACGGGAAAAGGCCAACGCCGTAGACAAACAGAAAACCAATCGCGCCGCAGGCAAAAACCCAAACCTTCACTCCCCCGCCGGCCACGGCAACCCCACCGCCGACCAATCCAACTCCACCCCCACAACCAGCCGCTCACTCACAAACTGCACAGCCAGCGTAACAGCAATACAAGGCCGCCCACTCGCTAAAGAAAGATAAGGATTACTAGAAACAACAACCCCAGGAAACAAAACAGCATTCCGGAAATAAGGCCGATGATCCCACCTCGCATCGCGAGGATTCGCCACCGGCTGCAGCGAAGCCGCTTCGCTACTCCAGGCCGGCCCCAGCACCTCATGCCCAATCTGCCGCCCGGAATCGTCGAGAATAAAACAACTGATACAGCGATCAAACGTCGCCAAAGAAGCAAACGCCTGATCCATCGAAACCCCAGCCAGCAGATCATCAGCCGCACGGCTCAAAGCCACCCGATACGGCTCGACCTCCGACTCGAACAAAGCGTGCTGATGCGCCCTCCCCTGGGCAATCACATCAAAAGCATCGTCGATCCGCCGATGCACCGACTCCGGCGGCGCAATCTCCGCAGCCGGCCGCCCCAGCAGATAGCCCTGCGCGAAATCCACATTCGACTCCACCGCAAGAATCAATTCCTCAGTGGTCTCCACGCCCTCAACAACCACGAGCATCCCCGCCTGATGCAACAGCGAAACAAGCTTCGGCAAGATCGGCTGCTCCGTGCCGTGACCGGTCGCGCGTATCAATTCGCCGTCGAGCTTCACGAGATCCGGCCGGATCCGGAATAGCCGGTCAAGGTTCGACTGGCCCGCGCCGAAATCGTCGACGGCGATCAGGAAACCGTGTTCACGGTACAAGGCCGCCGCCCGCGACATGTCATCGACGCTGCCGCCATGCGACTCGAGAATCTCGAGAATCACCCGCTCAGGTTCGAGCCCCACCGCCCGTACGGTCGTCGCGAGCTGGTCGGCATAGCCTGCGGCGATAAAGGTCGCCGGCAAAATGTTGAGAAACAGCCATGCGTCAGCTGGCAACACCTTGCGCGCATTGTCCAGATGCACGGCATGGCTCGCGCGATCGAGCGCGCCCTCGTCGTTCGACGGCTTCGGGGCGAACAGCACCATGGGCGGCACCAGCGTGCCGTCGTCCTGCTCGCCGCGCAGCAACGCCTCGAAACCCACCTGCTTCTGATGCGACAAGCTGTAGAGCGGCTGAAAATGCGAGGTCAGGTAGCAGTCCTCCCATCGATGCCGCGGCGGCGCCGCACCGTCCGGCACCTCGCCGGAAAGCATTTGCAGCGACTCGAACGGTAACGCGCGCTCGACGCACACGCGGTTTCTGCCCGAATGCTTGGCGCGCAGCAACGCTTCATCGGCGCGATCGAGCAGCACCATGATGCTTTCTCCGCTGCGGTGCTCGGCCACGCCGAAGCTCGCGGTCAGGCGGCCGTCAGGGCGCTCGATCGCCGCAATCGCGCCGCGCAGGCGCTCGGCCAGCGCCAGTGCGCCGGCCAGGCCGTCGAGCAGCAGCACGGCGAACTCCTCGCCGCCGATCCGGCTCACGCTGTCGTCCGCGGAAGTCTCCTCCATCAGCACCTGGGCGACCTGGTAAAGCGCGTGGTCGCCGACTGCATGGCCAAAGCGGTCGTTCAGCGATTTGAAATTGTCGATGTCGAGAAAAATCGCGCTGACCCGCATATCCGGCTGGATGTTTTCAAGGCGGCGCTCGGCCTGCTTCACGAACGCGCGGCGGTTTTGCAGGCCGGTCAGCGGATCGGTCGCAGCGAGTTGCGCCAGTTGGCTCTCGAGCAGAAAGTGGTTGTGCCGGAACCGGTAGAAGCCGAAGTGAAACACCGCGGAGGTCGGTACGCCGATCGCCACGATCCACATCCACACGACAACGTCGACTTCATGCGTGCGCGGCTCGCCAGACAGCAACGCAAACGCGGCAGCATAAAAGAGCACGCTGCCGGTGCAAAAATGCATCGGCGTGAGCCACAGCGGCGCCGCGCAGATCGGGATCACCACGAGAGCCGGCAGGACCCACAGCAACGGTTGTTCGACGCCGGAGACATTCAGCGCGAGACCGGCCACCAGCACCAGCGAGTACGCAACACCGATTGCGCCGAACGTCCAGGTCGAGCCGGCGCGGGGAATCGCCATCACCAGCAGGGCGAGCACCAGCGCGCAGGCGAGCCGGTAGGCGAGCGGTATCGCCGGGCCGCCGACCATGTTGCGCGCCCCCACGAAACAGAGGAACGCGACAACGGTAAACGCCATCGTCACCACCGAAAGCGGGCGCTGATGCTCCAGCGACCGTTGATGAAAACGATTACGCAACCCGGAATCGGACAGTTGCTTCGTGGAAGTGGAAAGCATATTGATAGTTATCAGGCTGGCTCCGGTCACTTTGCCCATGTATAACGGCAACCGTCTGACAAATATTTATGCCGCGCCCGCAAATAGATGGCGCCGCGCCCCGCCGGGCTACGCGACCATCACGCGATTGCGTCCTGACGCCTTGGCGGCATACAAAGCGCCGTCAGCACGCGCCATCAACTGGGCAAGCAATTCGTCGCGCCGATGCTGGTCCACCCCGACGCTGAATGTGTATTTCAGTCCACGCGGCAACTCGAGCGGCGTGCTCGACGCGAGTTGAACCCGCAGACGGTCCAGCAGGCTCACGGCTTCGGCGGCGGTGGTTGCCGGGCACAGCACGCCGAACTCCTCGCCGCCCAGCCGCCCGAACACGTCGCCGACCCGCAGGTTGGCGGTGACGAACGCCGCAAAATGGCTCAACACCTGGTCGCCGGCGGCATGGCCATAGCTGTCATTGACGGTTTTAAACGAATCGATGTCGATGATCGCCACCGTCACCGGCGAGCGAGTGCGCCGCGCCGCGTTCAGCAGCGCGTCGCCGGCCGCGAGAAAAGCCCGGCGCGACAGCGCGCCCGTCAATTCGTCGACATTGGCGAGCCGCTCGAGCCGCTCGGCGAGGCGGTCATGCGCCAGCATCACCACACCGATCGAAAGGGCCGGCGTCGTGAGAATGCCTAGTGCGAGAAAAGCGACGTTGCTCGGCGACACTTCCAGCAAGTTGAACTGCAACAACATGCCAAAGCCGTAAAAGACGCCGCGCGAAACATGCCCGATACATAACAGCGACGCCGCGACCGCGACAAAGTAATAGCTGTAGCGCGGCCGGTTTGCGGGGCGCTCGCGCAGCATCGTCATGGCAAGCAGTGCGTAGAGGATCGCGTGATAGGTCGACACCGCGGTCACGCGTGCGTTGAAGTCTGGCGCCACAAACGTCCAGTAAATCATGCAGACCAACACCGCGAGCGCTCCGGCGTAAGCCGCCCATGGCCGCGTGCGGCGGCCCAGAAACCGGCCGCAGCCTTCGACCACCAGCAGCAGCGAGACGGCCAGCAGTTCATTGGCCGCCACGATACCCACCCAGTGCGATGCATGGCCTTGCAGGACAAAGCCAATCAGTGCCACGATCGCGACCGCGTTGGCGGAGATCCAGTAGCCGACGCCCGGGATCGCCGCGCGCCATAACGACCCGAGCACGGCCATGCTCATGGCACTGGATAGAACGGTGACAACCAGAATAGAGAGTGGATTGATCATTGTTATGTGAGTCGAACAGCATCCCCGTGAGGCGCTACGCTCCGCTGGCTGCGCGGTTGCCCCATTGCATGAACAGCCGGTTGTGCAAGTTGGTCAGCTTACTGGCCCCGACAAAAGTTGAGGTCGCAACGATTCTGCACGATTCTGCAAGAATTACCGGCAAAGGCAAATGCCTATCGCATTCGCCCATTCGCAAAGCGTTGCATTTGCCACGAAATAAAACACCCCCCGGCAACGATAAAACCGGCACCGCCAGCGTCATGCGGGCAATGCTTAAAACGATGACGAACACTTTGGCACCCGCTAAGCGAAGGTGGGCAAGACCAGCCGCGACTCATACAGGAGAAGTCACGCTTTGGATCGGCATCCGCCGCAAATGTCTGCACGTATAAACCAGACGAATGTAAAGTTGGCCTAAAGTTAATCTCTTAAGTAGACTTCTGCGAAGTGGCGCGGAAAGACTAGACAGCTCGGTAAAAATAACCTAGGCGCGTGCAACGCGCGGCCTCCCTACCCCGTTCAGATGGATTCGTCGGCATCCGTTTTTTTACACGGCCCACGCAAGGGCCATTTCCCGGAAAACATGGTCCCAATTCTGGATTACCTGCTGGAGCGCCAAATCTCGCCACAGTGGCGCGGCATGCTGACTGCGCTCGCCACAGAGTTCGAAGCGCAGATCGGTCGCGACGAGTTGCGCCAACTGATGTATCGCGTCGGCTGCCGGTTCGCGGCAGTGCATCAATTGCCCGCATGCGGGTCAACGGCCGAGCTCGGTGAGGCATTAAACCTGTACTGGCATGACATGGATTGGGGCTACGTCAAGCTCTCCGACGAAGCCGAGTCCTTGCGCATCGTTCATTACTGCGCGCCGCTGCAGGCATTCGGCCACACGGCGCTCGCATGGACGCCGGCGTTTCTCGAAGGCGTCTATCAGACGTGGTTGAGCGGATTGGGCGCACAGGGCTTGTCGGTGGTGCAAACGAGCGAGTACGGCACGGACACCGCGATCGAGTTCCGGCTAGGGCGGCATTCTGTTTGAGCGGACCGGTAAGCGAAGCAGCCAAGCGAAGCTGCCAGTCGGACCGGGTAAGCGATTTGAAAAGAAGAACCATCAGGCATGCGCCGGCCAGACCGGCTCGCATCCGGTGGAGAGTCGCCGGACAACAGGCAACAAGCAGTAGAGGAACGCGCCAGACCGGTGCGCGTGAAGTGGCAATGCCCGCATTACAGCGCCGCGCATAAGTACAGGGATCGGAGCAAAACAAGTCATGAACAAGACGGCGGCACTATGAGCTCATCGAGCGACATCGAGAAACTTTTCGATCATTTTGGCGGCGACGCGAACGCGTACCAGGAAATCGGCCGCGAAAACGAAGCGCGTTCGGCGCGCACCCGTTGGCCGCTGCTGGTGACGCTGGACCTCACGGCGCTCTGCTGCGTGGCGACGGCTTCGCCTGACGCATTGGCGCAGGCCTCGAAAGATCCTTTGAGCGTGCTGATCGATCAGGGCAAGTACTGGCAATCGCATCAACGCGGCGACCTCGCCGAGCAGGCGTGGCAAAAGGTACTGCGCATCGATCCGAAGCAGCCCGACGCGCTTACGGTATGGGCATGGTGCTCGCCGACCGCAAGGACGGCGCGGGCGCGCAGCAGTACCTCGCGCGCCTGAAGGCGGCCGCGCCGAACTATCCGAATCTGGACGAACTGGGGCGGCGCCTTGGCGAATCGAGCGTGCGCGATCAAACCGTCAACGATACACGGCGGCTCGCGCAAAGCGGCCAGAGCGCGAGCGCGGCGCAGGAATATCAGCGCGCGCTTGAAGGCAAGCCGGCGACACCTCAACTGCAACTTGAATATTACCAGGCGCTCTCCGCCACGCCGCAGGGCTGGGATCAGGCACGCCGCGGCCTCGAACAGCTCGCGCGCGACAACCCCGACGATCCGCGCTACGCCCTCGCCTACGCACAGCATCTGACGTATCGCGATGTGACGCGGCGTGACGGGATTGCGCGCTTGCAGAAGCTCGCCGCCGACAGCACGGTCGGCGCGTCGGCGAAGAAGGCCTGGCGCCAGGCGCTGTTGTGGCTCGACGCCCGGCCCTCCGATGCCGCGCTGTACGAGGCCTATCTCCAAGGCGCAACGGATGACGCCGCGGTCAAGGCGCGCTACGAGTCGATGGTTCAACAGGACAAGGCGGCCCGCGATCGCGCCCAGCAAAACGCCACCGTCGACGCGCGCGGCCGCATCATTGCCGACGGTTTCGCCGCGCTCGACCGTGACGATCTCGTCATGGCACGCGCGAAGTTCTCGTCAGTCCTGGCGAATAGTCCGAGCGATACGGACGCGCTCGGCGGCATGGGTATCGCCGCGTTGAAGCAGGAACACTTCGCCGAAGCCCGCAACTATCTGGAGCGCGCGTCGCGCAGCGGCAATCCGGCGCGCTGGAAAACCGCGCTCGACAGCGCGACCTACTGGACCTATACCAGCGACGCAATCGGCGCGCGCAGCAATGGCGAATTCGCGAAGGCGAAGTCGCTGTTCGAACGCGCGATCGCACTGAATCCCTCTGACGTCACCGCGCAGGTATTGCTCGGCGAAATGCTGCTCGCCAATGGCGATCCGGTCGGCGCGGAGCAGGCCTACCGGATGGCGCTGCGCCGCCAGGCCGACAATCCCGACGCGATTCGCGGCCTCGTCGGCGCGCTCGCCGCGCAAGGCCGCGGCGACGAAGCGCTGCAATTCGCCAACCAGCTGAACGCCGAACAGCAAGCGAAGGCCGGCGGCATCAACCGTCTGCGTGGCGAGGCGCAGGCCGCCCAGGCACGCGCGGCCGAAGCGCGCGGCGATCTCGGCAGCGCGCGCAGTCTGTTCGAAGACGCATTGCTGAATACGCCTGACGACCCTTGGCTGCGTCTGGACCTCGCGCGCATTTACGTGCGTCAGGGCGCGGTTGCGAATGCCCGCAGCATGATGGATGGGCTGCTCGCCGCGCATCCCGACATGACCGACGCGCTGTATGCGAGTGCGTTGTTGTCGGCGGAAACGCAGGACTGGTCCACCGGCCTCGCGCAACTCGACCGGATTCCGGTCGCCCAACGCACCGACGCGATGACGACTTTGCAGCACCGCCTGTGGGTGCATCGGCAGGCCGATCTCGCGACACGGATGGCGCGCAATGGGCAGACGCAACAGGCGCTGGCCACGTTGCAGGCGGCCGAGCCGGTCGCCGGCAACAGCCCCGAACTGATCGGCGTGATCGCCGCTGCGTATCAGCAGGCGGCCGACCCGAATCGCGCGTTGAGCCTCGTGCGCGGCGTGATGAACGCGGCGCCCGGCAACACCGATCTACTGCTGCAATATGCGGGCATTCTGTCCGCCACGCAGCAGGAAGCCGAGCTTGGCATGGTGATGCACAGACTTGCGTCGATGCCATTGACGCCGCAGCAGCGCACGGATTTCGGCAATCTGAATCTGGGGATCGTCATCAAGCAATGCGACACCGTGCGTCAGCGGGGCGACCTTGCCGGTGCTTACGACGTGATCGCGCCGTGGCTCGCGGCGATGCCCGACAATCCCGATTTGCAAGCCGCCCTGGGCCGCCTCTATTCGAGCGCCGGCGACGACCGCAACGCGCTCGCCAGTTACCGCGTCGCGTTGCAGCGCAAGCCCGACGACCTGAACCTGCTGCAAGCGGCGATTTCCGCGGCGGCCGGTGCGAAACAGTTCAGCTATGCCGAATCGCTCGCGCGGCAAGCGCTTGCCGCGGCGCCGGGCGATCCGGGCGTGCTGGCCACGGTCGGCCGCATGTATCGCGCCGAAGGCAAATTGTCGCTCGCGGCGACGTATCTGCAACGCTCGCTGGTCGCGGCCAATACGCCGCTGATGGCCAACGCGCCACGCGCGAATGCGGCGGGCAATGTGCCGCGTGGCTGGGAAGTCGCGATGCGCCGGATCGGCGCGACGCCGCTGCCGGGCACCAATCCTTTCGAAGGTAAAACCGCAACGATCTCGCCGACCGACGCCGACAACGCCGCATTCGCCGACGGCGGCTCCAATGCCGCGCGCGCATCGCTTCCGTATTCGCAGTCCTCCTTGCCGTCACAGACCGTGCCGAACTATCCGCCTCCCACGACGCCCGCCCCGCCCGCGCCTTACGTCGCGCCTTATATGGCGCCCGCCCAGCCGTATGTGCCGAATCCCGCGCCTGCCGCCCTTCCTTATAACGCGCCGGGTCAGGGCGCCAACGCGGGTGGCTACGGTCAGGAGACTTACGGATCGAGCCAGTCGGGCGCGCCGTTGCAGCCATATCCCGGTCAAAGCCAGCCGCCGATGCAAGCGCCGATGCAGCAGGCTCCGCAACAGCAATACGATGCGGGGTATCCGCAGCAGTCCGGGTACTCCCAGCAA
>NZ_JAXDPY010000014.1:0-7674 GCF_034668105.1 Paraburkholderia sp.
CCGAGCCGCGCGCTGCTCAGGCCGACCCAGGCCTGGCGCCCGAATTCAAGACCGCCCTGCCCCAGCTTGCCGGTCGACGCGTCGAAGCCGTTTTCGAGCATGAAGGTCGCTTTCAGTCCGCCGCCCAGGTCTTCGACGCCGCGCACGCCCCAGCGGCTCCCCTGGATCACGCCGCTCGTCGTGCTGAAGACCTTGCCGCCCCCGCGGTTGCTGATGTAGTTGAGACCCTCGTCGATGATGCCGTACAGGGTGACGCTGCCTTGCGCGTGCGCCAGGTTCGCCGCACCCAGCAGGAATGCAAGCGCCGCGGATTGCGCACAGAGATGCTTCTTCATGAATAAACCCCGACCTGTCATATAAGTGGAACTACAAAAAACCGCGCGACATCACCCGGCGCGGGCGGTGGACCGTCCGCGCGAAGGTGTCTCATGCGTGGGATTTGGGCAGCCGGATGCAGCGCGCTGCCAGCTCGCTGCGCGCTTCTTGCCGTGATGCGCGAGCGTGGCGCGCGAGGCTTGCGCTACATCAGCAGATAGAGCAGAACGACGTTGGCCAGCAGCAGTGGGAGTGCAGTCATTGCCTGGGCGCGAATCACGCCGTAGCGGTCCGGCAGTTCGAGCAGCGCGGCCGGTACGATGTTGAAGTGCGCCGCCATCGGCGTGACGAGCGTGCCGCAGTAGCCGGAGAACATGCCGATCGCCGCGATCACGGCCGGATTTCCATGGTAGGTGTGGATCAGCACCGGCAGGCCGACCGCCATCATCGCCACGGGGAAGGCCGCGAACGCACCGCCAATGATCATCGTCATGATCGCCGCCCCGAAGGTGTAGACGATGACCGCGACCAGCTTGACGTCCGTGTTGACGTAGGTATGCGTGAGATACGCGGCCGCCTCTCCAACGCCTGCGCGTCCGAACATCAAGCCGAGCACGGCGAGCATCTGCGGCAGAAGCAGCGCCCAGCCCAACGACTCGGTCAGATGACGCGACTGCCGCATCGCTTCGACGGGCGTGCCGCGCGTGATCCGGCACGCGACCAGCACCGCGATGATGACGCTCACGCCGAGCGCGGCAAGCGTCGGGTTCGCCTGATCGAAGACGAACAGTCCACCGAGCGTGAGCTTCGCCAATGCGACGGAGCCGATCAACGTGCCGGCCGGCACGATCAGCGCGGGCACGAACAGCCAGTTGCCGAGGCGCTGCACGCTCGCGTTGCGCTCGGCGTCGGGCAGCAGCGAAGACTTGCCGCGTCCGAGGCCGCCGAATCCCGCAATGAGCGCCGCCACTATCACCGCCGTGCCCACGGCGACGGGCGGCAGCCGGTCGCTGAAGAGAAACAGCGTGGCGAAGATCAGCCAGAACACCCCGCTCGGCAAGCGGCGCGAGTGCGTGCGGTCGAGCATGATCAGCACGCCGGTGATCGCGAGAATGACACCCGCGAGCCAGTAGAAATATTCGGTGCGCAGAATCATCTCAGTGTCCCTCCGACTCGGACGGCGTCGCCGTGACCGCCGCCGCGCGGCGTGGCGCGGCGGGATCGACGGCGCGTGCGAGATAGCCGTCGAGACGGTAGAGGCGCACGGCATGGATCAGGAAAGCGGCGAGCGCGGTGGGAATGCCCCACATCGCGATGGCGACCGGCGTAACGTCGACCTTCATGTCGGCGAGCAACGTGTGCATCAACATGATTCCGCCGAACGCGACGAACATGTCCTCGCCGAAGAACAGCCCGACGTTGTCGGTCGCGGCGGCGAGGGCGCGCACGCGGTTCCTGAGTTCGTCGGAGAGCGGGCCGTGCCTGTTGATCGCGGCGCCCTCGGCCATCGGCGCGATCAGCGGACGCACCATCTGCGCATGGCCGCCCAGGCTGACGAGACCGAGCGCGGCCGACAGCTCGCGCGCCGCCAGATAGCTGATGAGCAGACGCCCTGCCGTCGCGCCGCGCACCTTCGAGATCCAGTTCTGCGCCTGTTCGCGCAGCCCGTAGCGCTCGAGCAGACCGACCACCGCCAGCGGCAGAATGATGATGAGGGGAAGACTGCGCGTCTTGACGAAGCCATTGCCGATCTGCGTCAGGATCAGCGTGACGGGCATCGACGCGAGCACCCCGGTCACGACCGTTGCGCCCACGACCACCAGCATCGGATTGATGCGCAACGCAAATCCGACCACGATGACCGCGACACCGACCAGCGGCCACAAACTCACTGCTGCGTGCATCTGCACCTCCAGAAACGTTCTACTTCGAGACCACCGGGTTGATGAATGCAGGCGTCGCACCGGCGGCGCCCGGATGAGACTTACGCAGTGACGATGGACCTCTCTCCCTCCCCGGTCGCGGGCAACGCCGCGATTTCGGCGAGCGTGAGCGGCTTGATCGGAAAACGCAGCGTGTAGTAGCCCAGTTCGCGCACCGGTGTGCCGCTTTGCTGCGCCAGCAGTTCGCAGACGGTCAGTCCGCACGTGCGGCCCTGGCACGGACCCATCCCGCAGCGCAGGAACGCCTTGAGCTGGTTCGGCCCGCTGCAACCCAGCCTGGCGGCATCGACGACCTGCTGCGCCGTCACTTCCTCGCAGCGGCACACAACCACGTCGCCGCGCGGGATGCGCATGGCGTCGGCGGGCCGGTACAGCGTTTCGAAGAAGGCGCGGCCGCGCAGCGCGCGAGCGAGACGCGCACGCACGGCGCGGGCGGCATCGTCTCGCGCGGCGGCGCCCGTCACGCCCGCGACATGCGCGATTTGCAGCGCCGCGAGTTCGCCTTGCGCTTCGGCCGCACGCGCGCCGCCGATGCCGCTGCCGTCGCCCGCGACAAACACGCCAGGCTGCGACGACTGCAGCCACGAATCGAGCACGGGCTGCCAGCACGCCTGCGCGTCGTTCCATTCGTGCGCGCAGCCAAGCGCGTTCGAGAGATTCACGTTCGGCACCACGCCCTGATGGATCAACAAGGTATCGACCGCAAGGCGGCCGCGCGTGCCGTCCGCGAGCGTGTACTCCACGCCGTCGAGCGCGTCGGCGCCCGTCGCCGCGAAGCTCGCGACATCGCCGATTACCTTCACGCGGCGCTTTACTTCCATCAGCAGCGATACGCCCTTCTTCAGGTAGTCGCTGCGAAGGAAGTCGACGATATATTTGAGGGCCGCGCGCCGCTGGCTGCGCGGCGTCGTATCGAGCAGCGCATCGATGCGGCCGCCCGCGCGCAGCACCTGCGCGGCGTACAGCCACAGGAGCGGCCCGCAGCCGGCCAGCACCGTCGCGCCCTGCGGCACCGCGCCGGTGGTCTTGAGCAGCACCTGCGCGGCGCCGACCGTCATGACGCCCGGCAAGGTCCAGCCGGACACGGGCACCGGACGTTCCTGCGCGCCGGTCGCCAGTACGAGGTGCGCGGCGAACAGCAGGCGCGACTCACCCGCCGTCGACACCGCGACGCGCCACGACTCGCCGATGCGATCGATTTGCCAGACGGTCGTCTGCGCAAGATACTCAGCGCCGCTCCCGAGGAAGCGCCTCAGTAGCGTTTCGCCATGCCAATAGTCTTCGCCGAGTATTCCGCGCGCCGGCAGCGGACTCGCGCCGACCGCGCGGTAGATCTGCCCGCCGGCCGCGGTCTGCTCGTCGACCACCGCGACGCGCAGGCCACGCTCCGCGAGGCTCGACGCAGCACTCATGCCGGCCGGGCCCGCGCCCACGACCAACGCGTCGTAGTGTCGTTCGATATGCAAATCAGTTCTCACCGGCTTCTCCTCGACCTTCCGGCGCCAACACCCGCTCACCATGCTGGATCGTTACGTGCATGCCTTCGCGCACTGGTACAAGACATCCCTGCTGGTTCTGCTTGCCGTCCACTGTGACGAGACAATCGAAGCACACGCCCATCAGGCAATACGGCGCGCGCGGACTGCCGCTCACGGGCGTGGTGCGGCAGCGCCCGGCGTTGGCGGCAACGAGCGCCTGCGCTATGGTCTGCCCTTCGAACGCCCGGACTGTCGTGTTCTCGAACATGATCGACACGGTCCGGCGTTGCAGCGGTATCTCCGCTTGCGCGCTAATGCGGAACATAAGTCACTCCTTCTGCGAAACGCTGCGGCGTGAACGGGCGCACGCCCGCGTCGAGTTCGCCCGAAGCGATCTGCGGCGCGAGGTCGAGCGCATGCGCGCCCGCGAGCGTCACGCCGCTGTGGCAGGTCGCCGCGAACGCGCCCGGATGCCGTTCGGACTGCCCATATATCGGAAAACCGTCCGGCGAGAGGATCCGCAGCGCGCCCCACATGCGCACCGCGCGTGCCTCGGCCAGCGCGGGAAACGAGCGCACCGCACGCCGCGCGAGCGCGCCCAGTACGCCCATGTCGGTGCTCTTGTCGAAGCCCGCCTCCACCTTCGCTTCGGCGATCATCACCGTGCCTTCGCCGGTCTGACGCAGCGTCAGCATCGGATGGCGCAGGAACGGCTTCATCCGTTCAAGCACGATGATCTCGCCACGTTGCGGACGCACCGGCACGTCGAGTCCGACCATCGGCGCGAGCCGCGCATTGGCGAGACCGGCTGCGATCACCACGCGCTCGCAGGTGAAGCGGCTGCCCGCCGCGTGGATCGCGAACCCGCTGTCCAGCGGCTCGATGCGATCCACCGCGTGATGCGCCCGGTACACGACCCGCATCTGCTTGAACGCGGTATGCAGCGCGCGCAACAGGCGCAGCGGATTCGCGTGTCCGTCGTACTGCGTGTAGCTCGCGCCGACCACATCCGGTCCGATGCCGGGATACATCGACTTCAGCTCCGCGCGGTCGAGCAGGCGATACGGATACTTCGGAAAGCCCGGCTGCCCGTGCAGCTTTTCAAGAAACGCCTTGCGGCGCGTGAACTCGTCGTCGGACAACAGGATGTGCAGCCCGCCCGGCTGCGCGAGCTGCGGATCGACACCCGTGCCTTCGATCAGCTCGTTCGCCAGCTGCGGCCACAACGACGCCGAGCGCAGCGTCCACGCCGCGTACTCCGGCATGCCGAGCCCCTTGCTCTGCACCCACACCAGCCCGAAGTTGCCGCGCGACGCGCGGAACGCGAGGTCGCCCTCGTCGAACACGGCGACGTCCTCGTTGTGCCGCGCAAGCCCGTAGGCGATGGCCGATCCCACGAGCCCGCCGCCGATCACGGCAAAGCGCGTGTGGGCGCTTTGACGCGTGCTCACTGCGCCTCCTGCGGCGCGAGCGCGGACGCGTAGGCTTGCCGCGCCGCTTCGAGCGAGATCTTGCCGTCGCGCACGTCGCGTTCGATCGACCCGCGCGGGCGCTCGAACGGCGCGCCATAGCCGCCGCCGCCGGACGTTTCGAGGCGCACGCTTTCGCCGTCCGCCAGTGCGATGTTCGCGGTCTTGGACGACAGCTCGGTGCTCGCTCCGTTCGCTTCCTTCACGAGCCGTGCGCGCCGGCCGTCATTGCCGCCCGCGACGCCCGCCGCCACGCCCGTCACGTGACTGTCCGAGCGCGCCGAGAACACGATGCCCTCGCCCAGTGCCGAGATCTGTTTGGCGATCGCGAGGCCGCCGCGCGTGCGGCCGGCGCCGCCCGAATCCGCGATCAGCGCATATTCGTCGACGCGCAGCGGATATTCGTTTTCCAGCGCCTCGACCGGGAGGTTGGAGGTATTCGTCATGTGGACGTGCACCGCGTCCATGCCGTCGACGTCATAGCGCGCGCCGCTGCCGCCGCCGAGCGTCTCCAGATAGACGAACGAGCCGGGACGCGAGCGCAGCGGACCGGAAAACACGATCGCGGGGCAGCAGTCATTGGACGACGCCATGATTCGCTCGTCCGGCAGCACGCCGCGAAACGCGCCGAAGATCGCGCCGGCCACCTTCTGCGCGGTGATGGAGCGCGCGCCCACCGCCGCGGGCGGCGCCGGATTGGTGATCGTGCCGAGTGGCGCGTAAATGCTGATCGGTTCGAAAAGGCCTGCGTTTGCGGGCAATTCCGGATCGAGCAACGCCTTGACCGCGTAGTAGACGCACGCATGCAACGCATTCACCGGCAGGTTCATCGCGCCACGCGCCTGCTTGCCCGAGCCCGTGAAGTCGAAGCGCAGCGTGCCGCCGCGCACTTCGACGCTGACCGCGATCCGCACCGGCTCGCCGCCGCCGAGTCCGTCGTCGTCGAGAAAACTCTCGAATGCATAGACCCCCTGCTTCAGTTCGGAAATCCGGTTGAGCAGACGCCGGCGCGTATAGCCGATCACGTCCTCGACCGAGCGGCGCACCGCGGCGATGCCCATCTGCGCGATCAAACCCCCGACCGCCTGTGCGCCGCGCGCGTTGGTCGCGATCTGCACGCGCAGATCGAGCGAACGCTCTTCGGGGTCGCGCGTGTTGTTGCACAGCACGCGCAGCATCTCTTCGTCGAGCACGCCGTTGCGCACGATGCGCACGACCGGAATGCGGATGCCTTCCTCGAAGATCGAGCGCGAGCCGCCCGCGATCGAGCCCGGCACCGTGCCGCCGACGTCCGCGTGATGGCCGACGTTGGCGGCGAAAAACACCAGCTCGCCATCGGCGAATACCGGCGTGACGACGTTGATATCCGGCAGATGGCTGCCGTTCGACAGATACGGATCGTTGCAGATGAACACGTCGCCGGGCGCAATGCGATCGGCCGGATAGTGTGCGAGCACCGCGTTGACCGCGCCGTTCAGCGAGCCGAGGTGCAGTGGAATCTGCGTGCCCTGCACGACGAGCCGCGCACGGGCGTCGAACAGCGCGACCGAGCAATCCTTACGCTCCTTGATGTTGGTCGAGAACGACGAGCGAACCAATGTGTTGTTCATGTCTTCGCTAATCGACAGCAGCCGGTTGGCGAACACTTCCATTTCGATCGGATCGGCGAGCGCTTCCTGCTGCGCATCGAGCTGGTTTTCAGTGAGAGGCGTGGAATTCATGATTGACCTTTGTGGTTCAGGCGACCCGGACGATCAGGTTGCCGTAGGCGTCGACACGCAACGCGTGAGTCGGAGCAAGGACCGTCGTCGAGCTCATCTCCTCGATCACGGCCGGCCCCTGCAGCGTCGCGCCGGGCGCGAGCCGCGCGCGATCGTAGACCGGCGTCGATTGCCAGCCGTGACGCTTGCCGTGATAGATGTCGCGTTCGCCGCTGCGCGCCGTGCTCGCATCGGCACCGCTCGCGGCGGCAGGCGTCAGCGGCGCCTTCGGCACTGCGCCGACTGCCTTCAGGCGGCAATTGATCACCTCGATTGCGCGGCCCGGCACGTCATAGCCGTATTCGCGCACGTGCGCGGCGCGAAAGCCTGCTTCGAACGCCGCCAGATCCGCGGCGCCCACCGTGTCCATTGCCACCTGCACTTCGAAATTCTGTCCGACGTAGCGCGCGTCGATCGCCAGCACGAAGCTGCGTTGCGCCGCCTTCACGCCCTCCTGATCGAGCCATGCGTCGGCTTGCGCATGCAGACCGACGAACGCGTCCACGATCGATGGCCATGTGCCCGCGTCGATCAGCGCGATCCGGCTGCGCACGAAGTCGAACGAGATGTCGGACAGCAGGATGCCGCGCGCGCACATCGTGCCCGGTTCCTGCGGCACGATCACCGTGCCGATCCCGCACTCCTGCGCGACTTCCAGCGCGTGCAGCGGGCCCGCGCCGCCGAATGCGTAGAGTGCGAACCCGGCGAG
>NZ_JAXDPY010000015.1:0-4504 GCF_034668105.1 Paraburkholderia sp.
GTGGCTGGTTCCACTCGTCGCTGCTGACCGCCTCGATGCTCGACGGCCGTCCGCCGTACAACGCGCTGCTCACGCACGGCTTCACTGTGGACGGCGAAGGCCGCAAGATGAGCAAGTCGCTCGGCAACGGTATCGATCCGCACGAAGTGGCGAATCGCCTCGGCGCGGAAATCATCCGTTTGTGGATCGCCTCGACCGATTACTCGGGTGAACTGGCGATCTCCGAAGAAATCCTGAAGCGCGTGACCGAAGGCTATCGCCGTATCCGCAACACGCTGCGCTTCCTGCTCGCGAACCTGTCGGATTTCGACTTCGCGCAACACGCGCGTCCGGTCGAAGACTGGCTTGAGATCGATCGCTATGCGGTGGCGTTGTCGGCGAATCTGCAAAACGACATCCTCTCGCACTACGACAAGTACGAGTTCCACCCGGTGGTCGCGAAGCTGCAGACGTTCTGCTCGGAAGACCTGGGCGGCTTCTATCTGGACGTGCTGAAAGACCGCCTGTACACCACGGCGGCAGATTCCGTCGCGCGCCGTTCGGCTCAGACCGCGCTGTATCACATCGCGCATGGCCTGCTGCGCCAGATGGCGCCGTTCCTGTCGTTCACCGCGGAAGAAGCATGGAAGATCTTCCAGCCGAACAGCGAAACGATCTTCACCGAGACCTATCACGCGTTCCCGGCCGTGCCGGACGCGGGCGAGCTGCTCGACAAATGGACGCTGCTGCGCGCCGCGCGCAGCGACGTGACCAAGGCGCTGGAAGAAGCGCGCGGCGCGAACCTGATTGGTTCGTCGCTGCAGGCGGAAGTCGAAATCCGCGCGAGCGGCGCGCGTTACGACGCGCTCGCGAGCCTCGCCGACGACCTGAAGTTCGTGCTGATCACGTCGGCGGCGAACGTCGTCAAGGTCGATAGCGAAGCGGAAGAAAGTGTCGACGTGATCGCCTCGAAGTATCTGAAGTGCGAACGCTGCTGGAACTACCGCGCGGACGTCGGTGCGCACGCCGAACACCCCACGCTGTGCGGCCGCTGCTTCAGCAATCTGTTCGGCAGCGGTGAAACGAGGAGCGCGGCATAATGGCAAAAACCATGTCGAAAACGTCGGCCAGCAACAGTTCGCTGGCGCCGTGGCTCGGCGTCGCGCTGATCGTGATCCTGTTCGATCAGCTCACCAAGATCGCGGTCCAGAAGGTGTTCGCCTACGGTGTTCCGCATGAGGTCGCGCCGTTTTTCAACCTGATCCTCGTGTACAACCGCGGCGCCGCCTTCAGTTTCCTCGCGATGGCGGGCGGCTGGCAGCGCTGGGCGTTCACCGCGCTCGGCGTGGTCGCGGCACTGGTGATCTGCTACCTGCTCAAGCGTCACGGCGGGCAGAAAATGTTCTGCGCGGCGCTTTCGCTGATTCTCGGCGGCGCACTCGGCAACGTGATCGACCGGCTCGCGTACGGCCATGTGATCGACTTTCTCGACTTTCATGTACGCACGTGGCACTGGCCGGCGTTCAATCTCGCCGACAGCGCGATCACGATCGGCGCGATCCTGCTGGTCCTCGACGAGCTGCGGCGGGTGCGCGGCTCGCGGTAACAGGGGCGGGCACCGCAGCCCGCTTGGACAATGATCAGGGCCGCGCCGGGGGCGGTGCTTAGTGGCCAGATCATGGGTCAAACTCATGGCCCTCGCGCGCCATCATGCTTTGTCGGAGGCTTTCGTTGGCAACCGCAGAACTCGCAGGAAAACACCTCGTCCTCGGCATGACGGGCGGCATTGCCTGCTACAAGATCGCCGAACTCACGCGCCTGTTGACCAAGGCTGGCGCGACCGTGCAGGTCGTGATGACCGAAGCGGCCACGCAGTTCATCACGCCTGTCACCATGCAGGCGCTGTCGGGCCGTCCGGTCTACACGAGCCAATGGGACGGACGCGTGCCGAACAACATGGCGCACATCGACCTCTCGCGTGAAGCGGACGCGATCGTCATTGCGCCCGCCTCGACCGACTTCCTCGCCAAACTCGCGCACGGCATGGCCGACGATCTGCTCTCGACGCTGTGTGTCGCGCGCGATTGTCCGCTGCTCGTCGTACCGGCAATGAACCGGCAGATGTGGCAGAACCCCGCCACCCAGCGCAACGTCACGCAACTGCGCGGCGACGGCGTCGAAGTGCTCGGTCCGGACTCGGGTCCGCAAGCGTGCGGCGAAATCGGCGACGGGCGCATGCTCGAAGCCGCCGCCACGTTTGAGGCAATCGCCTCGTTCTTCTCGCCCAAGATTCTGGCCGGCCGTCGCGTGTTGCTGACGGCGGGGCCGACGTTCGAACCACTCGATCCGGTGCGCGGTATCACCAACCGTTCGAGCGGCAAGATGGGCTTTGCACTCGCGCGCGCCGCGCAGCAAGCGGGCGCCGAAGTGCATCTGGTCGCGGGCCCGGTTGCGCTGGAAACGCCGTGGGGCGTGTTCCGTGAAGACGTGCAAACCGCGCAGCAAATGCACGACGCGGTGATGCGCTCGGTCGCCGACGCCGACATCTTCATCGGCGTGGCCGCGGTGGCCGATTGGCGCGTCGATCACGCCAGCGACCACAAGATCAAGAAGACCGCCGATCGCGCACTGCCCACCTTCACGTTCGTCGAGAATCCGGACATTCTGGCAGCGGTCGCCAGACTGCCGCATCCGCCCTTCGCAGTTGGCTTTGCAGCGGAGAGCGGCGAGCTCGAAGTGCATGGCGAAGAGAAGCGCATACGCAAGAACGTGCCGCTTCTGATCGGCAATCTCGGCCCGCTGACTTTCGGTCTCGACGACAACGAGGTGATCCTGTTCGAGGCAGGGGGCGCCACGAAGCTGCCGCGCGCCGACAAGCAGACGCTCGCGCGCGCCTTGATCGTTGAAATTGCCAGACGTCTGCCCGACACAAGTCTGATCCGCTAAAACCGCGCGCGGCGGCGCCTGCCGCGTTCGCCGCCTGCGCCTCTGGCGCATCGAATCATCTGGAGCAGTACTGCCATGACGCTACTTTCCGTGCTCGATCAAACGCCCGTGATTGACGGGCACTCGGTGGCGGACGCGATCGCCGCCACCGTCGAACTCGCCCAACTCGCCGATGATCTCGGCTACACGCGCTACTGGTGTGCTGAACACCATGGTTTGCGCGGCGTGTCCAATCCGTGCCCCGAAGTGATGCTGGCGCGCCTCGGCAGTGTGACTCAGCGCATTCGCCTGGGCTCAGGCGGCATCATGTTGCCCTACTACAGCCCGTTCAAGGTTGCGGAGCAATTCATGATGCTCGAGGCGCTGTTTCCGAATCGCATCGACCTTGGCGTGGGCCGCGCGCCGGGCGGCGATATGCATACGGCGCAAGCGGTAGCGGGTGGCGCCTACAATCGCGGCGACATTTTTCCGCAGCAAGTCGCGGATCTGGTCGGCCTGATGCACGGCACGCTGCCCGAAGGTCATCTCGCGCACGGTGTGCTGTTGCAACCGCAAGTCAGCACACGCCCTCAACTCTGGATGCTCGGCTCGAGCGAATTCGGCGGCTTGTTGGCGGCGCAACTCGGCATTCGCTTTGCGTTCGCGCATTTCATCAACGCGCATTTCGGGCACCAGGTCGCGCAGGCCTATCGCGAGCGCTTCAAAGCCAGCCAGGAAGCGCAGCAAGCCTATCTGGCCGCAGCCGTATTCGTGGTCTGCGCGGACACCGAACAGGAAGCAGCCGACCTGGAAAAGGCCGTCGACCTGCGTCGCGTGCAAATGGCTTATGGCTTGAATGAACCGATCCCGACCATTGAACAAGGCATCGCCCAGGAATATGGCGAACGCGAGCGCCTCGTGATCGATCGCGAGAAACCGCGCAGCATCATCGGCACACCGGAAACGGTCACTGAACGGCTCCACGCCTTGCAGGAGCAGTTCCAGGCCGACGAATTGATCGTGCTCACTGTATCGGGCAGCTACCGCGCGCGGCTGCGCTCCTATGAACTTCTCGCCGATGCGTTCCAACTCGGACGCCCGGCCTCCACCCCTTAAACCTTCGACCCTGCATGAAACTCGACCTGAAGATTCTCGATGCGCGCATGCGCGACCAACTCCCGGCCTACGCAACCACCGGCAGCGCGGGCCTCGACCTGCGTGCCTGCCTCGACGAACCGTTGACGCTGAAACCCGGCGAAACCGCATTGGTGCCGACGGGTCTGGCAATTCACGTAGGCGACCCGGGTTATGCGGCGTTGATTCTGCCGCGCTCAGGTCTGGGTCATAAGCACGGTATCGTGCTGGGCAACCTGGTCGGCCTGATCGATTCGGATTACCAGGGTCAGTTGATGATCTCGACGTGGAATCGTGGCGAAACCACCTTCGTGCTGAATCCGCTGGAGCGCCTCGCGCAACTCGTGATCGTGCCGGTGGTCCAGGCCGAGTTCAATATCGTGGATGATTTCGCGGAAAGCGAGCGAGGTGCGGGTGGTTTTGGAAGTACCGGCAAACATTGAGGTTGGACGCCGGCGTTTGCAAG
>NZ_JAXDPY010000016.1:0-14507 GCF_034668105.1 Paraburkholderia sp.
GCACATGCTGCTACTACAACCTTCTTCATTTCCAACTCCTGTCGAATAAGACGTGTTGATGTTTTATTATTCAAACGAAGTGCTCGAATATCGCCTTGCTTAACGAGCTTCCGCTTCGCTGGCGTTCGGGATCGGCAACTGTCCGCGCACAACCATCGGATGCGCCGTGGCCGAACAGCCCCGTGGAAGTATTCCGTTACCGTCCAGCGCCTGTATGCTTCAGAGTCCAGCCCGAGCGCATCCTCCGGGCGGCGGACGCAGCGCGGTCCGCGAGGATTCAATGGTTCGCAGACTGCATGATCCCGCGAAGAATCTCTGTTAAGCAGCCAAGGAGACTGCTTTCGAATCCAACAGCGTCGAGCACCTCCAGCAAGCGCGCTGCCAACTTGAGCGTACCGGGCAGGTCCGCTACCAGGTCAATCTGGCGCGGCCCAGCATTCGCAAGGGTTGGCAGCACTTGAATGCGCCGCCCGCTTCTGGACTGCCGGGCGGATGAGGCGAATAAAATCCGAGCTCTTTTGCTATCCGTCTGATCACTCCACGCGCCATGTCAACGCGACAAGGAATACCCCGACTCCCGAGCAGAGGAGAAAGAGAAACGCGCTGGTAAAGGACCCGTGCGAATGCCCGACGAGCAAGCCAATTGTCGCGGGTGCGACGGCGGCCGCACATTGTCCGCCGAAATTGATGACGCCAGCGGCTGTGCCGACCATTTCGTCCGGCAGATGCTTGAGCGGTATAGCGTAGATGGTTCCGTACACCATGGTGTAGCCCACCATGCTGAGCGTCCAGAAAGTAAGAAGCACGGTGAGCGAATCGCTCATCGTCATCAAACCTAGAAATAGCACGATGCAGAAACCGCCAACCGCCATGAACAATCGCTCCCGGCCGTGCCCGACTTTATCCAGCAGCCAGCCCACGACGTTCAGTGAAATAAATGCCACGACATACGGGATTGCGGAAGCGACGCCGACATGGATGATGTCGATATTCTTCGTTTTCACCAGAAACGTCGGCATCCAGGACATCAGCCCAATCAGCACGATGTTACTGAAGAAAAAGATCATCGTCGTTTTACGCATGATCGACATGCGTGCCAGCGTGCGAAACTTGGGAGCGCTCTTTTCGCCAGGTTTTGCGGCCGAGCGAGGCCGTACGTCTTTGATCGCATACCAGAGAATCAGCGCCATCACCAGGCCAATCAGTCCGAGCACGTGGTAGGCAAAGCGCCATCCGTGGGCGTTGATCAGCGCTGCGATGGAACCTGTCCCGGCGGCTCCGCCAATGAAGATCGCACCAATGACGAGGGACTTCGCCCGCGCTCTCTCCTTCTTTGGGAATACCTCGGCGATCGTCACCGTGCTTGCCGGGGAAAATCCACCCTCGCCAAGTCCAAAGAGAAAGCGGATGACGAGCAACACGGCAAGCGAACTTGCCATACCTGTCAAACCCGTGAAAATCGACCATGTCGCCACGCAGCCGATCAATACCCCTTTCGATCCGAATCTGTCCGAGAGCCAGCCCGCCACCAATTGCACCAAAGCGTAACTGACATAGAATGCACTGAGCACATATCCCGCCGATTTCGAATCCAGACCGAACTCCTTTGAGATCGGAATGATCGAAATCGTCATCGCAATGCGGTCCGCATTCGCCAATATCCACGAGAAAAGCAGGCTCGCGAGAATGAAGAGCTTGCGCGAAGCGGAGTATCCGATTTTCATTGGTCCGTGGCCGGACTCAATCTCGCCGGTCGAGGGGATTGAGGCTGTGGGAAATACGCGAGTATTTTTCATGTCAATGTCGAAGAGTCGTAAGAACAGCGCCGGCCTGGCCCTGAGCGTATGGATGACGGACCCACTGCTTTCAGCAGCCCTTATCGACCGGATGTCGAGGGCCAGCGCGGGCACTTCTGGCGCACAATTTAAAACGGTTGAGTGATGACTTGACCGGGCGCTACATTCGTCCATCCCGCGCGCCCGGCCATCGCTTCAAAGCCAACTCCCTCCTGTTTAGCTAAGCCGTCAACAACGCGCAGTAGCGCTCCACATCGACGTTGCCGCCACTGACGAGTACGCCGACGCGCTTACCTTGCAACTTCGACCGCATATCGCGCGCGGCAGCGAAACCAAGGCAGCCAGTTGGCTCGACTACCATCTTCATGCGGGTTGCAAAGAAGCGCATGCATTCGATCAATTGCGCATCCGTTGCCGTCTGTATGCTTTCGACGTGGCGGCGAATAATCTCGAACGTGTAGTCCCCGAGGTGCTGAGTCTGAGCGCCGTCGGCAATGGTTTTCGGGGTTTCGATATGCACAATGGAGCCGGCGGCCAGCGATTGCTGCCCGTCGTTGCCCGCCTCCGGTTCAACACCGTAGACTTTGCAATGCGGGGCAAGGGCAGCCGCGGAAAGCGCAGAGCCTGCCAGCAGCCCACCGCCGCCCAAAGGCACGAACAAGGCGTCGAGATCGCCCACCTCCTCAAACAACTCCATTGCCGCGGTTCCTTGACCGGCGATCACGTCCGGGTGATCGTAGGGTGGGATCAACGTCAGCCCATGTTCTTCGGCGAGCGCCCGGCCAATTGCTTCGCGGTCTTCCGTGTATCTGTCGTACAAGACCACCTTGCCGCCATAACCTTTAGTCGCGGCAAGTTTGGCGGCCGGAGCATCGTGCGGCATGACGATCGTGGCGGGAACGCCCAGCACGAAACTCGATAGCGCGATGGCTTGCGCATGGTTGCCGGATGAATAGGCGACCACCCCGTTCCGTCGTTGGCGCTCGTCCAGTTTCGACAGCGCGTTAAAGGCGCCTCGGAACTTGAAGGCTCCTGCCCGTTGAAGACATTCGCACTTGAAAAAAACTTTCGCGCCTAGTTCTTCGTCTGCGATGCGCGAGGTCACGACCGCGGTCCTGTGCGCCCGTCCCTTGATGCGCTCGGCGGCGGCAGCGACGTCTGTATAAGTGGGAATCTGAAGCATAGTATTCCTATTGATTCGCTTTGTAGCTTGACAACACACTTGGGGCGGGAACCGCGCTAACCGCAGTGGACGTTCATATGCGAGTCAACAGATACGAACACATCGCACCGGTTGGCTGCCAGCCGAGAGGGCTACTGCTCCATCCACGCTTCAACATTTAGACAGATTATCTAGTATTATTTTTTTCGTCAATCTGTCAATAAACTTTCTTGCACAGCTACTTTCACTTCGCCCGTCAACTAAGGTAGTGCAATGGAAAACTCGACCCGCTTCGTCAGGTCGTCGCTTTCCGGCTGCGTTATCAAATGCATGCGACATCGAAGAGATGCGGTTCGAACACAGCGACCGGTCCGTTGCGCCGCGAAGGGAGAACCCCTTCGCGGATGAATCAGTCAGTCCGCTGCTTGTGCGGCGAATTCCGTGTGAACTGCGCACACGGAGTGAACGGGGCACGTTCCGTGCCCCGTTCAGTACCGATCCTTTCCGTCTACCATCCGCTGAATCTTTGCCAGCGCGCGAGCACGTCGCGCGAACCGGGGCGTACGACCTGATATGCCTCATGTTGCGCGCCGGTCGCGCACGCGTGATTCGGCAGTATCCGCACCTGAGCGCCAACCGGCAGATCGGGCAGCACGGCTGCGCTGCCCGGCCGTAGCGCAAGAATTCCCTGCTCCTGGTTGGCTTCGACCATGATCAGATCCGGATATATCTGGGAATCGACATCGCAGACAATGCCGTACCCCTGGTCGATGCGCTGCCGGGCAGTACCTCGATCGCGCGACATTGCCATCCAGCCCGCGTCAACGAGTATCCAGCCCTTGTCGCGCTGATGACCGATAACGGTCGCAAGCACGCTGAGCGCGAGATCGTCGGTCGCGCACACGCCGAGGCCGGCCATGACGAGATCGAAGAACACGAATACGCCCGCGCGCACTTCCGTCACGCCGGTCAGGTCGCGCGCAAAGTGCGCTGTCGGTGTCGAGCCGACGCTGACGACCGGCGCCGGAAGCCCCGCAGCACGCAATGTCTGCGCACACGTTACCGCCGCTGCGCGTTCCCGTTCAGCCATCGCCACTATTTCGTCGAGGTTTTTGCAACTATAGGACTCGCCCGCATGCGTGAGGACGCCGCGCAACTCAGCACCGCCCTCGTGCAACACGCGGCCGATCGCGACGAGATCGTCGGGACGTTGCGGCGCTACGCCGGCGCGGTGGCCATCACTGTCGATTTCGATTAGCGTTGGAATCTTGTCGCCGGTCTCGCGCGCCTTTGCCGCGACCGCCTGCGCGGCCTCGACGTTATCCACGACGATCGACAAGTCGACCCCGCGGCGCCGAAGCGCGGCGACGCGGTCGAGTTTGTTCGGCGCGATGCCGACCGCGTACAGAATGTCGCGCACACCGGCATCGGCGAACTGTTCGGCTTCCTTAAGCGTCGAGACTGCCGCGGGCCCGGCTGCGCTGCCCATTGTCCGTCGTGCGACCTCGATCGATTTTGGGGTCTTCAAATGCGGCCGAAGCTGCACGCCCAACGCGCCGAGATGCGTACGCAGCCGCTCTATGTTGCGCGTCATCCGTGCTTCATCCAGCAACAGACATGGTGTGTCCAGTTCGTCCAGCGACTGACGGCCGACGCCTTGATTGCAAAATGCATTCATCGCGCGTCGCTCCGGGGCTGAACGGCACGGACGGCCGGGCTCCAATTTGCAATGTCGTCCATGGGGACGACGGGCCGCGGCAATTTCTTGAAGTCGAAACGCGCGAGAATCGGCGAAGTCAGGCCCGGCGCATCCACACTCACGATTTGTTCGTCAGAAAAGAACTCGTCGAATGCAGCCCTGAAATGACCGCGCGACTTCAACACCACAACGCGCGCGCTGGCGATATCAATGCCGAACATTTCGAAGAACATCGGCTCGTGGCACTGGTGACGTTTGCTGATGACGATGACCGTCACGCCGCCAATTTGCAGCGCGACCGACGGTCCGAGGTCGAAGCTGCAGCCAGCCAACTGTCCGCGCCGGCCAACACCTTTGCCGGCATGCAACTGCAACACGCGCGCCGGCACGTTGAACGGCTCTGAATAGACGGTGGTTTCGGTGCGGTTGAAGCGCGCCTGGAACGTTTCTCCGGTGCCGGCCAGATAGGCGTCCGCCACGAGATCCGGATCTGTGATGACGCCGAGGATCGCACCACGCACGTCCTGTTCGTTGAGCGCCTTGAGAATGAACGGCGTGTTGCCGCGACCGCCGCCGCCAGGATTGTCGGCTACGTCGGCAAGTAGCACCGGCGCGCGCGATGCATCGTCGCCTGTTGCTTTCGCGAGGCGGACCGCGTCGTCGAGAGACGTCAGCCGCGGCGTAAACGCGGCGCGCTCTTGCCACGCGTATGACGCAAGGTCATGCGCAACCTGGGCCGCGAGTTGCGCATCGCCTCGCGTGGTGACCAGTACCGTTAGTCCATTCTTCGGCGTGTCCGCAAATGCAAATCCGCCTGCAATCGAGACGTTGACGATGCGCGGGTCATCGAGCGCTTCCGCGCGCCGGATCATTTCTGCATAGGGCCCTGTGCCGGGCGCCGTCAGCAACTGCGTCGGCGGTGAACAGACGGGCATTCGCACATGCGCGACGGACGTGCGCATACCGTCCAGGAGTTCAACCATGATCCGCGCCGCGTCGGCGCCTCGCTCGGCCATATCGGTGTGAGGATTGCGGCGATACGATATGAGCGCATCGACTGCGTCGACCATTCGGTCCGAAATGTTTGCATGCAGGTCGACGGTGGCGACGATCGGCACCGCTGGCCCGACGATGCTGCGTACGAGCGTGAAAACCGCGCCGTCGGGATCGTCTTCTTCTGTCGTGATGGCTGCGCCGTGCTCACAGATGTAGACAGCGTCAAGCGGCAACGCCGCCCGCAACCGCTGCTCGAACTCACGCAGCGTATCGGCGAAGAATACGTGCTCGACCGGTCCGCCAGACTCCGCGTTAGCAAACAGGATCGGAACCGGTGTCCATGCCTGGATCTCATCCATTGTTCGGACGAACGCCGGGATTTCCGGCGTCATCACGGGTGCCGCGCTTTTCGCATCAGCTAGCAGCGCTGCGTCTTGCAGATACGCACGCGATACGAAATCGGCGCGCGTGGAAACCGGCGCAAACCGGTTCGACTCGATCGCGAAGCCAAGAATGGCAATACGCGGGCTTTTCATTAAACACTCCTTATCGGCCGGCGTCGTCGGCCGACATCGGACTCTGACATTCGCGGCGGGTCATTAAAGGTAAGTTACCATCGACAGCATGGCGGCGTGGTGTTGGTGTACGCGAACATCGGCACTTGAGTTCGCGCGCGGTGAAAAGAGTATTGGCCACCAAATAGTTGTGCGGGTTAACATCACCTTATTGCTTCGTTAACCTGCAATTTAATGATCTCGAGCGAAGACCTGCATTTTTTCATCACGGTGACGACGTCCGACTCGCTCGCGGACGCCGCGCGCAAGCTCGATGTAACGCCGCCCGCTGTCACACAACGATTGCGTTCTCTGGAAAAGCGGCTGGGAATGCGGTTGATCGACCGTTCGGGCCGGCACCTGGTGCTGACCGATGAGGGCGAACTGTTTGCGGTCCACGCGCGCAGGATCTGCGATGACATCGGCAATCTATCGGACACGCTGGCGTCGCGACGTGGCACGGTCGCGGGACATCTTCGGGTGATTGCGCCGCTTGGCTTCGGGCAGCGCTATGTCGCGCCCGCCGTCGCGCAATTCCGCTGCCTCTATCCGGAAGTGACCGCAAGCTTGATGCTGTCCGATCGACCCGCGCACATTTCGGACGACATGTGGGACCTGATGGTCCATATCGGCGAGCTACGCGATTCGACGCTGGTTAGCCGGCGGCTTGTGCCGAACCGGCGCATCCTGTGCGCGGCTCCGCGCTATCTCGCGCAACGCGGCGAACCACGGCACCCGGACGAGCTGCGTGCACACGACTGCATCGCGCTCCGCGAAAACGATGAAGATGTGACGATGTGGCGCTTTATGCCGAAGTACCACGGCACAGCGGCGAATGTCAGGATCGAGCCGTTCCTGACGAGCAACGACGGCGGCACCGTGCGCGATTGGGCACTTGCCGGCCTCGGGATCATTGCGCGTTCCGAGTGGGACGTCGCCGAACATGTCCGTGCGGGTCGACTCGTCCCACTGCTCGACGGGTGGCAGTTGCCGGATGCCGATATCGTCGCGCTGATTAGCTCGCGACATGGACGCTCATTGCGCGCTGCTCGCTTTCTTGACCATCTGCACGCGTCGTTATCGCAACTGCGCTAGGTGCCGTCCATCGCCGCCGAGTCGCCCGTGGTCGGCATTCGCCGAGAGCCGAAGTATCGGGTGACAGGCTGACCCGAACGACTACCAGGGCCAGGCTAGCGAGGTTCCCACGCCGGTTTCACGCGCACGCTCACACAGCATGCGCGCCACGGTCAGGTCCTGAAGTGCCAGGCCTGTCATGTCGAACACCGTAATGTCGTCTTCGCGACGGTTCACCTGTGCCTTGCCTGTCAGCAGATCGCCCAGTTCCGTGCACGGGTTGTCGGCTGCCCATTGCGTTTCACCGATCTGGCGCGCCTGAACCTGATCGTCGACGAATAGACGAACCCGCCCTAGCAGACCCTCGGGAAGTTCACGCTTTCCTTTGGTGTCGGCGCCTACGCAATTGAGGTGCGTGCCGGGTTGAACCGACTTTAAGTCGAACAGCGCGCCGCCGCCCGGCGTAGCCGTGATTACGATGTCGCTTTCACTAACAGCAAGATCACCGTCATTCGCATGCGAGATGTCGCAGCGATGCGCGAAGTGAGCTTCGAACGCGGGGTCACGGTGGCCAGTCGCAGTCAGGTAGCGAACCCGAACAAGCGAGGGCATGAGCTGCAGAGCGAAAGTCAGTTGCACGCGCGCCTGTACGCCCGAACCGAAGACACACACTCGAGTACTGTCCGCGCGTGCAAGGTGCAGGAGGCCAAGCCCGCCAGCCGCACCTGTGCGCATGGTGGTCACCGCATTGCCGTCGATGATGCACTGAGGCCGACCGGTAGCTGGATCGATCAGCATGATGGTTGCCTGGTGAGGTTCACCGTTCAGCCCACGATTGGTGGGCCAGAACCCCGCCGCCTTGAAACCCAGCAGCCCTTGTACCTGAACGTCGCCTGATTTGATACCGAATATGCCGCCCGTTACCAACGGTTCCCTGACCACGGGGAACACACGGCCCTCGCGCTGGCTATGCAGAACAAACGCCTCGCGCACCGCTTGCATCACATCATCGGGCAACAGCAATGACTCGACTTGATTCTTGTCGAGGAGCAACAATTGAGCGTCACTTGGCATCGTTGTACACCGTCGCTCGTGATACGCCCAAATGTAGCGCAACAACCTCCATAGACCGACGCACGTCCATACTGCCGGACTCCCGGAGCTCACGCATCAGGAGCCGCCTTTCTTCCGTCTTCAATGCTCTAGGTGTTGTCGCCAGCCGAGCGGCGAATTGGTCAATCCGCATTCTTATTCCTTCTGCCCCAGGAGGGTCGAGCTTTTCATTCGTGCCGGCAGAATCGTCCGTGCGCGCGAACTGTCCCACTACGTTCTGCAATGCACCAAAAAGCGTTAGATCGATATTGATGCACAAAGCGGCCACGTACTTTCCGTTCGAGTCCTTGATGCCGATTGACGTGCTTTTTGCCTGTCGACCGTCGGCGAAACGATTTGAGTAATTGGCGATTACTTGCGGATACTTCGCATCACCGATGCGCGCCAATCCAAGTTCCGTGGCAGGATCGCCTACTTCGCGACCCGACAGATTGTTGTGAATCGCCGCGATGGCATGTTCGGCGTCCAACAGGTCATGCACAACCACCTCGCAAAACGGCGCAAACGTCTCACCCAAGCCGAGCGCGACTTGCTTCAGTTGTGCGACCAGCACTTGCTGTTCTTTCGTTCGATTTGACATTTACACAATATATCCAACATTAGACACGTCGTCAACACGCGATCCTGGGACCCCGGCGCGTCCTCCGGACGGCTCTTGCACCGGCCGTAGATCGACGTGGTCGCGCTGGTCGCGTGGCAGCGTCATGCTTCGCAAGTCGTGCTTCCGTATAACCGGATGCCCTATGACGGGTTGCCAGAAAACGCGTTATGACGAGCGATGACGAAATCGACGAACGCCATTACCGATTCCGGAATTGCTCGCCCCTGCCGAGCGATGATGCCCGATGTTGTTTGCGCCAACCGCTCATGCTGCAATGGAATCAACTTGAATGTGGATTCCCAGCCACTGGTTCTAACTGCAAATTCAGGCAGGATGGTGATCGCGAGCCTGTTTTTAACAAGCGATTTCAATATTTCGTAAGAGTTACTTTCAATCACCGGCTGCAACTTAACCCCGACCGCATCCTCGACTACTTTTATGCTCTGCCGGATCCGATGTTGAGATGGCAGAAGGCCAATCGCAAATTTCTGAAGATCATCCAGGCTCACCGATTCGGCTTCCGACAAGGCATGCCCTAGCGGAAGAACGACCAGGAGCGGCGCCGGAGCGGAATGAACAACCTTGATAAGGTGATGCTGCGGTGGATTCATGGTTATTCCAATATCCACGACTTCATCAATTACCATCCTCAATACCGCGTCACCGTTCCCGATGTCGATACCGTACGTCATCTGTGGATGACATTCTAAAAATTGCGGTATGACCACATCGGCCAAATCTGAAACATATCCGTTTCCTGACGCCACTTTTACATGTCCGAATTGCAAGCCGTTCGAAGTGCGGATGGCGTCCTTTACCGCGGCGTCTTGCAGCATGAGCTGACGAATATGCTCACGCAATAGGGTCCCCGCGTTTGTTAGCACGATTTGCCGGCCCTGGTGCTCTATCAGGGCTTGGCCAAACTCGCTTTCCAGCAGTCTGACCTGGCGACTGAGCGCTGAAGCGGAAATGTGGACACGTTCCGCGGCTCGCCGAATTGAACCTTCCAGAGCGACCGCGTAAAAATATCGATAAGCAGAATTCAACATGTTTGGCGTAATCAGCTAGCCCGGGTTTCGCGATTGTGAAGGGACGCCTTGGGCGTACAGCACGTCCCGGGACTCGCGGCCATGCATTCGATTGGGGCACGAGAGGGCTCTGTATTCATGCCTTTCCACAGCGCGGCCAAGGGCAGACGCAACGATAGCACCGATGGAGCAACAACCGCCGGGACGATCTTCTCGACGCGGTACGGAGGAGGACTACGCTCCTCCGGCCAACGCGGCAGGCGGTTCCTTGTTCAATGTCAGGTGCTCTGCCCGCGAAACCTGCCACACGCGCTGCGTCCCATCCTTGACCGACGCGAAGGCGCTCAAAAATTAGAACAGTCGCATCCAATAATTCGCCTTGACCCGTTCTTTTTGTAAAAACATATTGGCGCTTCCTGCCATTTTTGTCCGAACGCCGCTATGCAGACACCGCAATTTGGTTCAGCCTTGAAATTGTTGAAGGATATGGTGTCAATCGACTCCAGAAGTTTTGTTTCAAACGTTGAAATAGCGAATCTGGTTGCAAATGAACTAGCAGGTTGGGAATTAGAGTTCATAGATTATTTGGACAATCGCCAGGTAAAAAAGACCAATATCGTCGCCTACAATCCGGCCAGCACATCCACCGTTGCGTTTGCCGGTCATCTGGACACTGTTCCCGATACTGGCTGGACTCGAAATCCTTTTGAACTCGTTATGGAAGGCGGCCGTATCTACGGCTTGGGCACAACTGACATGAAAGGTCCCATTGCGGCCTTCATCACTGCAGCGAAGAGCCTCGATCCCGTGGCACAGCCTCTTTTGGTATTTACCGCGGACGAGGAGGCAGGCAAGCAAGGCGTCCGTGAAGTCGTGGCGCGAAGTGAAATACTCAATCGACTAAGGCCGCCGAAGTGCTTCGTCGTAGCAGAGCCGACCGATCTCGGACTGGTGCGCGGGCATCGCGTGGATATTCAATTCATAGCGCACGCAAAAGGAATCCAGGCTCACTCGTCAACAGGGAAAGGAAAAAACGCCAACATTTCTCTTGTCCCGTTCTTGAGCGATCTGAGAGATCTGCATTTACGTCTCCGTCGCGACGTCACGCTGCATGACACTCAGTATGACCCTCCTTTTTGCGATTTGAATTTTGTGATCGACAACTATGGCGCATTTCCCAATACCACGGTGGGCCTGGCCACCTGCCTCGTTAAATTCCGCTATTCAAAATCTTTTGACCCAGAGTTCGTAATGAAAGAAATTCGCGACTCGGCAGCCGCGCATGGAGTCGAACTGACTATCAAAATGGAGGCGGCGCCTCCCGAGCTTGATAAAAAACATTCACTTGTGACCACCGCGGAGCGGATTTTGGGGTGCCGTGCGTGTGTGTCCGGGCTGGGCACGGAGGCTTCGGAGTATTCCAAGCTTGCTCCGTGTCTGATCTATGGTCCCGGTCATATTGAATGTGCTCACATGCCGACCGAATACATCGACGAAGAACAGTTTTATCGCTCAATCGAAACGTTTAGAAATCTCGCCCTCCACCTGGTTTAATTTCCAGTGAACGAGGCTCGCATATCGCAAGCCTCGTCCACTGGCGAGCATTCGGTGTTCGGTGCGCCGCTGGAAATCGCCTTGCGGGCTTCCTATCACACGCTGATCCGATAAAAATCCGCCGCCGTATCGTGGAACAGGCTTGCCTTCTCTGCTTCGGAAGCGCCGCTTGTGATGCGCTTGAACGCGTTCCACAGCACTCCGTATGCGAAATTACCCTTGTCGACCGGGAAGTTGCTCTCGAACATGCATCGGTTCGTTCCAAACAATTCGATGCATGTTTCCACGTAAGGCCGAATCGCCTCGGCGACAACGACAGATCCAGGCGGGCGTGCCTTTTCATGGAAATCGAACCCGAAGAGAGTCATGCCGAATCCCCCAAGCTTGATCGATACATTCGGGAAACTGGCGAGCGTTTTCATCGCCTTGTACCAGTGATCAAAAACTTCACTGCGCCGTCCCCGATAAGGTCCAATTCCCAGCGGCCCACCGACGTGATTCAACACGATCCGCGTTTGCGCAAAGTCGCGGGCGAGAGAACACAGTTCATCGATTTGGGTATGGATCACCCAGGCGTCGAAGCTTAAGCCACGCGGCGCCAGTTGTCCGAAGCCCTCTCTGAAGCGCGGATCCATCAACAGATGCGGCGGCGGTGTTGCCGCTGACGCCCGAACAGATGGATCGGCATGCCAGACGCCGATATTCCTGATGCCCTTCACCCGCCCACCCGACGCGGCTATCAGTTGGTCGAGCACCGTACCCACTTTCGCACCGAGGGACAGGTCGGCAAAAGCGACCATCGCCGCTCCGATTTTCGTTTGCGCGCCACGCGCCTCGGCCGCGCGGATCTCTCGCAGCACGAACTCTATTTCGCCCACCGGCGACGATTCCACCGGCCCCTCCGTTCTGTACCCCGTTTTGCACTCGATGAACACCGTCGCGCGAACGTTTTGCCCTGAGCCGATGTCGTCGAGCAAGTCAGCATTCAAGTAGCGCTTCTCGGGAAAATGCCACAGATGATGATGCGCATCGATGATCGGCCGCTCAGGATCGAGCGCGGCTTCCGAATGCAAAGCAAGCCAGTCGGGCCGTATCGTTATGTGCGGGGGTTGGATATTCGCCAGTTGATGCCCGCCCTTCTCCAGACTCATTTCAGCTCCCTGCGTGTTGCGATGACATGGCGCCGCTGGTCGTGGATGCTGCGCCCGCACCGATGGCGCGATGCGTGAGGCACCATGACGACAGCGCGCCGGCTATGAATAAAGCGCCAGCCGCGGCGATGGCGGCGGCGAAATGTCCTGTCGCCTGCACGATGTATCCTGTCACGATGGGCGCGAGAAAGCCGAATACGTTTCCACCGATCAGCAAGAGGCCCACGGCGCGTCCGAGGTCTCCCCGTGACTGCAGCAGATCACCCAGCAGAGCGATGTTCAACGCAACGGCCGACGATGCGCTGCCAAGCGCGATCGTGATCAGACCGAGAACGATCCAGACATTTGAAACCAGGGGCACGAATACGATCACTGCTCCCGCAACCATCACCGCGCCCACGAGCCTTCTTCGCTGCCCGCTCTCCACGGCCTTTTCGGTGAGCATGCGATCGCTCAGGATTCCCAGCGCCATCGCAAGCACGATCGATCCCAGGTACGGCATTGCCATTGCTGTTCCGCTGCCGAGCAGCGTCATGCCGCGTTCAGTCTGCAAGTAGTTCGGCAGCCACGTGAGAAACAGGTATTGGGCGTAGACGTTGCATCCTTGCGTGAACATCAGCCCCAGCATGGTTCGCGAGCGCACCAGTCTGCGCAACCCGATCGGCGCGGCATCGACACGCGCTTGCACCGTTGTTTCACGCTCGCGTTCAATCGTCTGCCGTTCGTGCGCACTCAACCATCCCGTGTTTTCGGGCTTTCGAAAGAAGATCAGCCATACCGCGACCCAGATGAAGCCGACCCCGCCGCAAATCGCGAACGACCAGCGCCATCCCGAGAACGACACGAGCCACGACAGCACAAACGCGCCCACGGCCGGACCGAAATAGGCGCCCGAATTGAAGATGGTCATCGCCGTGGCGCGTTCACGGGCTGGCGCCCATTCGCGAACGATGCGCGCCGCCGATGGATAACAACTCGATTCGCCGACGCCCATCACCATTCTCGCGGCAAGCACGGAACCCACGCTGCCAGCGGCTCCCGTGAGCATGGTCGCGAGAGACCAGACCGTCATGCTTATCGCAATGACGTAGCGGGAGCCGAACCGGTCGATCAGAAGGCCGACCGGCAACAGGAATAGCGTGTAACCCCACAAGAACGATGAGAACAGATATCCCAACTGGACCTTGCTGATCGATAGATCAGCCGACATTTGTCCGGCGCCTACGGAAAGCGCAACCCTGTCCAGGTAATTGATCATCGCCAGCACGAACAACATCAAGTACACCCAGTACCGGGCCTTCCAACTCACGTCTCCTCCAGTGCGAATGGCTTTTCCTTGCAGAACGATCTGTGGGCGAACGTGCTGTCGACATCGGGATAGCCGAATAGTCGCTTAGTTTTACTATGTATAAAAGTAGATGCGGGCTACTCGCTGGCAAAAGCGGCGCCACGCGGTGAAAAGGCCGATTAATCGAAAGCAATCCGAATAATTCCGGCCGGCAAATGTAATCGCTTACTCGACTATAAAACGGCGGCCGCTTGTCTGTCAATGTAATCGACCTACGGGTAAACCTAGAAAACCCCCCTGTTATCCGATCGAAAGCGGATAGCTCCCCGCGCCCTGTTAAGGGGACCGTGGATGACTACCATCAAGCGTTGCGGTTTTTTCTCTAAAATTGTAATCGCTTACTCCCTCTCACGGTCCGAACGCAACGCAGGTGACGGCATCGCCGGGAGCGGCTGCCTGCCCGATAGCAATGCCCCAGACTGACTAATGAT
>NZ_JAXDPY010000017.1:0-23417 GCF_034668105.1 Paraburkholderia sp.
CGCCTCACCAGATCAACGATCAGTGCGTCCTTCTGCTCCGGTGTCAGATCCTTGATGTCGGGCATCTTCGTCATGTCCTTCACTATGCACAACCTGGTAGCAGTTTACAAGCGCTGAATAGTTACGCGGCAGGCAAAGAAAAGTAGGTGCCCGCCCCGCACAGGGGCGACGCTAATAGACCAATAACAAAGCAAGGAAAGGCCAACGCCGTAAAAGCACAATGCAAACAAGCGCGCGCAGGCAACCACTTCAAGAAAAGCCCAACGCCGTAGGCAATCAGACAATAAGCGCCGAACAGGCAACCACCCCACCCCCGACGGCAACCGAACAAAGCCCCCACGCCGACCGCGTACAATACCCCCTTGTCTAACGCCTTCCGGCAACCTCAATGTCCTTCGATTTCTTCCTTCCCTGTCCGCGCGGCCTTGAAGCCTCGCTCGCCACCGAGCTCGCCGAAATTGCCGCGAAGCACCTGAACGGCGCGCCGTTCACAGCCGGCGCGCAAGTGCCCGGCGGCGTGCATTTCCGCGGCGGCTGGGCCGCCGGCATGGCCGCCAATCTGCACTCACGGCTCGCAAGCCGCGTACTGCTGAAAATCGCGCATCGGCCGTACCGCAGCGAACAGGACGTCTACGCGCTCGCGCTCGAACAGCGTTGGGAGCAGTGGTTCTCGGCGAACGAAACCCTGCGGGTGGACGTCACCGCGATCAAATCGCCACTGCGCAGCCTCGAATTCACAACACTGCGCGTCAAAGATGCAATCTGCGACCGTCTGCGTGAAGTGAGCGGCGCGCGTCCAAACATCGACACCGCGATGCCCGACGTGCGCGTGTTCGCGTTCCTCACCGCCACCGATTGCACGCTCTACCTCGACACCTCCGGCGATCCGCTCTTCAAGCGCGGCTGGCGCCTGGACAAAGGCGCGGCGCCGCTGCGCGAAAATCTCGCGGCAGGCATCCTGCGTCTGACCGGCTGGACGGCCGGCACACCGCTGTACGACCCGATGTGCGGCAGCGGCACCTTCCTCGCGGAAGCCGCGCAAGTGGCGCTGAATATCGCGCCGGGCGCGGAACGCCGCTTCGGCTTCGAAAAGCTCAAGCAATTCGACGCCAAGACCTGGCAAACGCTAAAGGCCGCCGCGCTCGACGCCAGGCACGCCGCCCGCAACTCGCGCGCCGATCTGCAGATCTTCGGCAGCGATATCTCTGGCGACATGCTGGACAAGGCGCGCGCGAACTTCCAGCGCGCCGGTCTGCCGTCGATTCCACTCAAGCAGGTCGATGCGCGCGGCATGGCGGCGCCGTCGGCTGAGCCCGGCATCCTCGTCGCAAATCCGCCGTATGGCGAACGGATCGAAGTGCGCGGCCGCAACGCCCGCGGCGAAATCCGCGAAGGACGCGCCACGCGTGAAGGCCGCGAAGACGACGGCTTCCGCCGCGCCCAGGAAGAAACGCCGGATAGCGAATTTTTCCAATCGCTCGGCGATGCGCTGAAGCAGCGCTTCACCGGCTGGCACGCATTCATCCTGACGTCGGATCGCAAGTTGCCCGGTCAGTTGCGTCTGCGTGAATCGACCAAGACACCACTCTTCAATGGCGCGCTCGAATGCCGGCTGTTCCGCTTCGATCTGATCGCCGGCAGTGTGCGCCAGCGCCCGCAGAATAACGACACGCCAGCGGCCTAAGCCGGCGCAAAGCAAAGCAAAGCAAAGCAAAGCAAAGCAAAGCAAAGCAAAGCAAAGCAGCATCGAAGAAAACCGCGGATTCAAGTTCGCGGTTTTTTTTCGCCAGTGCCTCGCCGATCAGCCGGCCTCGCCCACCCTACTGCCACCCCGACTTCTCCACCCGTCTGTTCGCGCCCGCGACACCAGCTCTGCCGTCTCCGCCATCCCGCCATAGCTACCGGCGCCCCGCGCGCTCATCGTCCGCCAGTTCCTTTTGCTTCCCTTGCAAGCCCTACTGACACTACGCTGTCAGTAGCACCCCCGCACACTCCTTCTCACGCCATCCGGCGCTTTGCACGGCTTACCGCCATCCACAGGAGAGTGTCATGTCCGCATCATCCAAAGTTGTTGCATGGTTCGAGATTCCGTCCGTCGATTTCGATCGCGCTGTGCGCTTTTACGAAGCCGCGCTCGAGCTCAAACTGGATCGTCAGGAAATCGGCGGCCAGCCGATCGCGATCTTCGGCTACGAGGAACCGGCTACCGGCGGCGCGATCGTTCATAGCCCGTCGATGACACCGACCGACGACGGCGTGCTCGTCTATCTGAACGCGCAGCCGACGGTCGACGCAACCCTCGCCCGCGTCGAACAGGCCGGTGGCAAGACCGATGGTCCGGTGATCAAATTGCCGCAGGACATCGGCTATATCGCGTTCTTCACCGACACGGAAGGCAATCGCCTGGGCCTGCATTCGCGGACCAACGGCTAACACGCCACGCGGCACACCAGCGCGGCGGCCAGCAGCCCCCGCGCGGAACGCCGACCGGAGCGCGGCATGCGGCGCTATCATCGCGGAACTGTCCCCGTTCTTTTCTACAAGACGCCCACGATGACGCGCCGCGCCGACCGCCTGTTCCAGATCGCCGAACTGCTGCGCGGACGGCGTCTGACCACCGCGCAACAACTCGCCGACTGGCTGAACATCTCGCTGCGCACCGTCTATCGCGACGTGCGCGATCTGCAATTGTCAGGCGTACCGATCGAAGGCGAAGCGGGCATCGGCTATCGATTGAGCCGCGCAGCGAGCCTGCCGCCGCTCACCTTCACCGCCGATGAACTGGCCGCGCTCGCAGCCGGCGCGCGGATGCTCGAATCGTGGGGCGGCGCCGGCTTCGCGAGCGGCGCGCGCGGCGCGTTGGCAAAGATCGCGTCGGCGATGCCCGCCGACAAGCGGGCGACGCTCGAACGTCTGGCGATCTTCGCGCCGTCGTTTCACATCAAAGCGGATTTCTCAGCGAAAGTGGACGTCCTGCATCGAGCAATCGACGCACGGCATGTCGTGAGCTTTGCCTACACCGATGCAAACGGCGCGGCGACCGAACGGCGCGTATGGCCGCTGGCGCTGGCGTATTGGGGCGCGCGCTGGACACTCGGCGGGTGGTGTGAATTGCGCGGCGACTTCCGCAATTTCGGACTCGAGAAGATTCAGACTCTTCAAGTGCTCGAACCGTATCCGGATCAGGAAGGCAGACGGCTAGCAGACTTGCTGCGGCATGTGAACGCAAAGGCGAGATAAGAATACCGATGCACCAGCGAGTCTGTGAGACGCGAGCGCTCATCTTCGCGGTGAGATTCGGCAGTGTGTCTGGACGTTCGACGCGCAGCGGCGATTGACGGCTATGTCGCGTACAGTCAGATGCACGGACAACGCGGTGCGTTCGGCGCGTTCGGTGAGGAAGGGTTGTCCTGGCCAAGGCCCTCGACAACCCAGGCCCGCTATTCCACCGCCTTCACCATATCCTCAATCACCTTCTTCGCGTCGCCGAACACCATCATCGTCTTGTCCATGTAGAACAGATCGTTGTCGAGACCCGCGTAACCCGCAGCCATCGACCGTTTGTTCACGATGACCGTGCGCGCCTTATACGCCTCGATGATCGGCATGCCCGCGATCGGCGACTTCGGATCGTTCTTCGCCGCCGGGTTCACCACGTCGTTCGCACCGAGCACCAGCACCACGTCGACCTGGCCGAACTCACCGTTGATGTCGTCCATTTCGTAGACCATGTCGTACGGCACTTCGGCTTCGGCGAGCAGCACGTTCATATGGCCCGGCATACGGCCGGCCACCGGGTGAATCGCGTACTTCACCTCGATGCCCTTCTCGACCAGCTTGTCGGTCAATTCCTTCAATGCATGCTGCGCGCGCGCCACGGCAAGCCCGTAACCCGGCACGATCACCACGGTTTCGGCATTGCCGAGCATGAACGACGCATCGTCGGCCGAACCCGATTTCACCGGACGCTGTTCCGCCGAACCGCCCGCGGCCGCCGCACCCGCTTCGTTACCGAAACCGCCCAGAATCACGTTGAAGAACGAGCGGTTCATCGCCCGGCACATGATGTACGACAGGATCGCACCCGACGAGCCGACCAGCGAGCCCGCGATGATCAGCATCGGATTGTTCAGCGAAAAGCCGATACCCGCCGCCGCCCAGCCCGAGTACGAGTTGAGCATCGACACGACCACCGGCATATCCGCGCCGCCGATCGGAATGATGATCAGCACGCCGAGCACGAAGGCGATGATCGTCATGATGATGAACGGCAGCCACGCCTGCGTGAGGAAGAAGATCACGCCGAAACCGAGCATCCCCAGTGCGAGCAGCAGGTTGATCAGGTGCTGCCCCGCATAGACGACCGGCGCGCCCTGGAACAGCCGGAACTTGTATTTGCCCGACAGCTTGCCGAACGCGATCACCGAACCGGAGAACGTAATCGCACCGACGAACGTACCGATGAACAGCTCGATCCGATTGCCGTACGGCAGGAAACCCGGCGCGGTGTTCTCGGGATCGACGAGCCCGAACGCAGCAGGCTCCGACACCACCGCATACGCGATACATACCGCAGCCAGACCGATCAGCGAGTGCATCGCCGCGACCAGTTCCGGCATCTTGGTCATTTCGACGCGCGCGGCGACAAACGCACCGATCGCGCCGCCGATCACCAGCGCGACCAGCAGCAGGCCGAGCCCCAAACCGAGATTCGAGCCGAGACCGTTAGCCTGTTTGATGATCAGCGCGATGGTGGTGAGAATGGCAATCGCCATCCCGGCCATGCCGAAGGTATTGCCGATGCGTGCCGTCTTCGGATTCGACAGCCCCTTGAGCGCCTGGATGAAGCAGACCGACGCGACCAGATAAAGCAGCGTGACGACGTTCAGACTCATTACGCGTTCTCCTTGGCCGTCTTGTCAGCGAGCAGCTTCTTCGGCTCTTTCTTCCTGAACATCTCCAGCATTCGCCTCGTGACGAGAAAGCCGCCGAACACGTTCACCGCGGCAAGCGCCACCGCGAGCGTGCCGAAGAACTTGCCGGGCGTGCCCAGCGTGAGGCCGGCGGCGAGCATGGCGCCGACGATCACGATCGCCGAGATGGCGTTGGTCACCGCCATCAGCGGCGTATGCAGCGCGGGCGTGACGTTCCAGACGACGTGGTAGCCGACATAAATCGCCAGCACGAAGATGATCAGATTGATGACGGTGTGGTTGATGACTTCCATCGCCGCGCTCCTATGTAAGTTCGCTTCAGGTCTTGCGCGTGACTTCTCCGTCACGGGCCAGCAGCGTGGCCGCGACGATGTCGTCCGCGAGATCGATATTGAGGGCGCCTTCCTTCGTGACGATCAGTTTGAGGAAGTCGAGCAGGTTGCGTGCGTAGAGCGACGACGCGTCGGCGGGCACCATCGAGGCCAGATTCGTATAGCCGACGATCGTCACGCCGTGTTTGATCACGACCTGATCCGCTTCGGTCAACGGACAGTTGCCGCCGGGCCGCCCTTCGTACTCAGCGCCCCGGCCCGCCGCGAGGTCCACCAGCACGGAGCCGGGTTTCATCGCCTGCACGGTTTCCACCGAGATCAGCGTGGGCGCGGCCCGGCCTGGAATCAGTGCGGTCGAGATCACGATGTCGGCCTGTTTGGCCCGCTCATGCACCAGGGCGGACTGACGCGTCAGCCACGAGGGCGGCATCGGCCGCGCGTAGCCACCGACGCCCTGCGCGGCTTCACGCTCTTCATCGGTTTCGTACGGCACGTCGAGAAACTTGGCGCCAAGCGATTCGATCTGCTCCTTCACCGCCGGACGCACGTCGGACGCCTCGATCACGGCGCCCAGCCGCTTGGCGGTCGCAATCGCCTGCAAACCCGCCACCCCCGCGCCGAGAATCAGCACGCGGGCCGCCTTCACGGTGCCGGCCGCCGTCATCAGCATCGGCATAAAACGCGGATAGAGCGTGGCCGCCAGCAGCACCGCCTTGTAGCCGGCGATGTTCGCCTGTGAACTCAACACATCCAGGCTCTGCGCACGCGTGGTGCGTGGCGCGGCCTCCAGCGCGAATGCGGTCACGCCCGCAGCCGCCAGCTTTGATGAGTTTTCGGTATTAAAAGGATCGAGCATCCCGGCCAGCGTCGCGCCGCGCTTGAGCAGCGGCAATTCGGCGTCGGTCGGGGACTGGACTTTGAGGACGAGATCCGCGCCGAATGCGGTAGCCGCATCGACGATTTCCGCGCCGGCGGCCGTAAAGGCGTCGTCGGGAAAGCTCGCGCCGGTGCCGGCGCCGCTCTGGATCGTGACCCGATGGCCCTGGGTCACATACTTCTTGACCGTTTCGGGCGTCGCGGCGACGCGGGTTTCGTGCGCGCGCGTCTCGGCTGGCACTCCGATGTGCATCTTTGCTCCTCCTCGACTTCCTGTTTTACGACAGATGCGCCGACGAGGCACGCCGGCTTGCAATTGCAACGGCTAACGCGTCACTTTAACCGAAACAGGGGGGTGCGCAGAAATCGGGGACAATCCGGGGTTCCTGGCCCAGCGGGCGTCTGGCAGGAGGCCGGCCGCAGGCCGCCCACCGCCGCTCACCCAGTTCCGGGCAGCCCAAGCCCATAAACGGTAAAATGCGCACCCATGAAACCAGAAACCTGGGCGCCGCACGTCACCGTTGCGGCCATCGTCGAGCGTGACGGACGCTTTCTCGTCGTCGAGGAACATACCACCGACGGCCTGCGCCTGAATCAGCCCGCCGGCCATCTGGAAGCGGGCGAAACGCTTCTGCAAGCGGTCATCCGCGAAACGCTCGAGGAAACCGCGCATCCGTTCACGCCCGAGGCGCTGGTCGGCATCTATATGACGCATTTCGAGCGGCCCGGCAGTGAGGGCGTGACCTATCTGCGCTTCACGTATTGCGGCACGAGCGCCGAACCGGACGCGGCACGCGCGCTCGATCCCGACATCGTCCGCACGCTGTGGATGAGCGCCGACGAATTGCGCGCCTGCCCCGAACGGCATCGCACGCCGCTCGTCATGCAATGTCTCGACGATTACCTCGCGAGGCGGCGCATTCCGCTCGACTTCGTGCACACGCATTCGGTCGGGCATAAGCAGACGTAAGCGGCAGATATAAGCGGCCGCAGCCACGGCATAGGCAGACATAGTCCGGCCTAAACCGTCATAAACGAGCCTGAGCCGTCACGAGCGGCCAACCAGGCGACCGAACCACGGTCAACCCACGATCAACGAAGTCACGCAGTACCCAGTGAGCACCTTATGAGCAAGCAGAAAGTCGTAGTAGGCATGTCGGGCGGCGTCGATTCGTCGGTTACCGCGTGGCTGCTGAAGGAGCAGGGTTACGACGTGGTCGGCCTGTTCATGAAAAACTGGGAAGACGACGACGATAGCGAGTACTGCTCGACGCGGCAGGACTGGATCGACGTCGTCTCGGTGGCGGACCTGATCGGCATCGACGTCGAAGCGGTCAACTTCGCCGCCGAATACAAAGACCGCGTGTTCGCCGAATTCCTGCGCGAATACTCGGCCGGCCGCACGCCGAACCCCGACGTGCTGTGCAATGCCGAGATCAAGTTCAAGGCCTTCCTCGACCACGCGATGTCGCTCGGCGCGGAAACCATCGCGACCGGCCACTATGCGCGTGTGCGTGAGAACAACGGCCGCTTCGAACTGCTGAAGGCCTTCGATCATACGAAAGATCAGTCGTACTTCCTGCATCGGCTGAATCAGGCGCAGTTGTCGAAAACACTGTTTCCTCTAGGCGAGATTCCAAAAACCAGAGTTCGCGAGATCGCCGAACAGATCGCGCTGCCGAATGCGAAGAAGAAAGATTCGACCGGCATCTGCTTCATCGGCGAACGGCCGTTCCGCGACTTCCTGAACCGCTATCTGCCAACCAAACCCGGTCCGATGAAAACCACCGACGGCAAAGTGGTCGGCGAACATATCGGCCTCGCGTTCTACACGTTCGGGCAGCGCAAGGGCATTGGCCTCGGCGGCAGCAAGGACGGCAGCGGCGAGCCGTGGTTCGTCGCCGGCAAGGAGATTGCCTCGAACACGCTGTATGTCGCGCAAGGCCACGACCATCCGTGGCTGCTAAGCCATACGTTGAGCGCGGGCAATACGAGCTGGGTTGCAGGCGAGCCGCCGGCCGACGGTTTCGCGTGCGGCGCGAAAACGCGTTACCGGCAAGCGGACGCGCCGTGCACATTCGGCGCAAGCGCGGCGGGGGCCGGCGAGGGCCTGTTCGAACTGAATTTCGACGCCGCCCAATGGGCTGTCACACCAGGGCAATCTGCGGTGCTCTACGATGGCGACGTGTGTCTCGGCGGCGGCATCATCGAACACGCGGTGACCGGGCAGCCCGCGGCGCGCGAGGCGCAATCGGCCGCGTTGCTAACCGCCCGCTGAGCCATGCGTTTTGTCGTGCGGCAACGTTGAGCATCGCCCGAGCTCGCCGCACGCGCTTCACCTTCCTGACCCATCTTCACGCTTCACCCACCTGTTTCACCTTCGAGCCGCAGCTAGCTTCACCATAACAAGCAGTTGTTCGTTTCCTTCGCGACGGATTCCGTCTGCGCCCACGGCGTCGACGATCCCTGCGTGACGATCTTCACTGCACTGGAGTCCCCATGTTTTCTCGACGTTATCTGGCGATGTGGTGCGCAACCGTTCTGCTCGCCGTCTGTGCGGCGCTCGCCGCGACGCATCATCTTGCGTGGTTCTGGATTATCGTGCCGGTGGTGCTGGTCGCGCTCGGTCTGTTCGACCTGACGCAGGAACGCCACGCGATTCTGCGCAACTATCCGCTGTGGGGCCACTTCCGCTTCCTGTTCGAATTCATCCGCCCGGAAATCCGCCAGTATTTCGTCGAGAACGATACCGACGAGAAGCCTTTCTCGCGCGCGCAACGCAGCATCGTCTATCAGCGCGCGAAGAACGACGTGGACAGCCGCCCGTACGGCACCGAGCTCGACGTCAAGGCCGTCGCGCATGAATGGATCAGCCACTCGCTCGCGCCGACCACGCTCGATAACCACGACTTCCGCATCGTCGTCGGACCGGAGCGCAAGCAGCCCTATTCGATGTCGATCTTCAACGTCTCCGCGATGAGCTTCGGCTCGTTGTCGGCGAACGCGATCATGGCGCTGAACCTCGGCGCGAAGAAAGGCAACTTCGCGCACGACACGGGCGAAGGCTCGATGTCGAAATACCATCGCGAACATGGCGGCGACATCATCTGGGAAATCGCCTCGGGCTACTTCGGCTGCCGTAACGACGACGGCACCTTCAGCGCCGAGAAGTTCGCGAAGCAGGCCGCCGAACCGCAAGTGAAAATGATCGAGGTGAAGCTCTCGCAAGGCGCGAAGCCCGGTCACGGCGGCGTGCTGCCGGCCGCGAAGATCACGCCCGAGATTGCCGAGACGCGCGGCGTACCGATGGGCCGCGACTGCATCTCCCCCGCCACTCACTCCGAATTCTCGTCGCCCCGCGGCCTGCTCGAATTCGTCGACCGTTTGCGCATGTTGTCGGGCGGCAAGCCCACCGGGTTCAAGCTGTGCATCGGGCATCCGTGGGAATTCTTCGGTATTGCAAAGGCGATGCTGGAGACGGGGATTCTGCCGGACTTCATCGTGGTCGACGGGGCGGAAGGCGGCACGGGCGCAGCGCCATTGGAGTTCACCGATCACGTCGGCGTGCCGTTGCAGGAAGGCCTGCTGCTGGTGCACAACACACTGGTGGGTATCGGCTTGCGTCAGCGCATCCGGATCGGCGCGAGCGGCAAGATGATTACCGCGTTCGACATCACGAAGACGCTGGCAATCGGCGCCGACTGGGTCAACGCGGCGCGCGGCTTCATGTTCGCGGTGGGCTGCATTCAGGCGCAGACCTGCCACACCGGCCGCTGCCCGACGGGCGTCGCCACCCAGGATCCGGTGCGTCAGCGTGCGTTGGTGGTGCCGGATAAAGCCGACCGCGTGTTCAACTTCCATCACAACACGTTGCATGCGCTGAAGGAAATCATTCAGGCGGCGGGGCTCAAGCATCCGGCGGAACTGCGCGCGCATCACATCGTGCGGCGCGTGTCGTCGCATGAGGTGCAGCTGATGTCCGAACTGTTGAAGTATCTCGATCCGAATGATCTTCTGAACGGCAACTATCGCTATACGCTTTACGAAAAATATTGGCCTATGGCGCAGAGCGATTCGTTTGCGCCGAAGGTTGAACTGGCGGCGACTTAAATCGGTTATAGCGGCGATCGGCTGACGTGCCGATCGTCGCGGCTTTTAGACGCGGATTACGAGTTCAGGGAGAAAGTTAAGAATCCTTGAGAACTCGTCTTATATACAAGCGCTGTTCTGGACCGTACATTAGCGGAGTCTTTCGCCCCGCTTAATGTTCATGGTTATGTCCACCTCGCTCCGCAGCCGCTCTCGGCGCTCATACGCCACTCGTCCGAATTCGCTGCGGCGGGATGCGCGTCAATTCAATTCAAGACTTTATCTCGACCACGCTCTCGCCGAATATGGCGAGGCTAACTGGCATGCTCTGCCTTGCGGCAATTGCAGGTGCAACCGGGGACCGTTTGAAGTCGGTGCGAATGTTCACTACGTGATTCACTACGTGATAGCTACCTGCAGGCGCTATCACGTCGGACACTGAACGGAATATTCAGACGCCTTGATACCCCACAGCCCGGATCTGCTCAACCGGTTAATCAAGAACTCATCCGAAATGTTCTGACCTGAATCAGGAGAATCGCTGATACACGGTGCCGATTCGATCCGGCGCATTTTCAAGTCGAACAAACGCATCTTGGTATTCCTGCTTTAAATAAAGAGACCGTTAGACGGCTCTTTTATGCGCAATTGAATGCACAGGAATCTAAGTTAATTGTATTGGAGTTGATTTCATTGATGAGCGCGTCGAATTTAACAGGTGAAAGGTTGCTGACCAGCGTGGCGTCGCATGCGGAAGAACGTTTGCACTTTATTGAGCAATTGTCGCGCGGCCGGGCGCCCTATAAGGTTGTCACGCTGCTCTCCCTTGAAGGCCGACTTGACGAGGAGGCGTTGGAACGCGCGCTGAGCGAACTCGTCGTGCAACACGAAGTATTGCGTACCGGCTTTACGTCCGTGCCCGCGGGCCTGGTTCGGCAAGTGTATGCCGAGGTATTCGCACAGCTGCATCGCCTGGATCTACGCGAATTGCAGAAGACTGACGGTTGCAGTGCGGTCGATCGGCGCTTGCGAGCATTGGCCGACGAGCCCTTTGATCTGGCCAGACCGTCGCTGATGCGCGCGGTACTGGCTCAGGTCGCGGACAGCCAATGGAGGCTGCTGATCGTCTGCCACCACATCATCTCGGACGGCCGCTCTCAATTAGTCCTCGTCCGCGAGTTGGCGGCGCGATACGTTTCACTTGTTCAGCGCGGTGAGTCGGTACCGCTTGCATCTGCCGGCGCGGTAGCGATTCGTCAATTTGCCGAGGGTGATAGAGAGTACGCCGACACCATGGCGGGTCGAGCTGAGGCCAGGTACTGGAAAGAACGGTTGACCGGTCTATCAAAGGAATTTCCATTTCCATACGATGGCGACGTACAGGCAAAGCGGAATTTCCGCGGCGAAACTGCTTTCTTCGAATTGTCGCAGCATGAGCTTGCACCATTGTTCCGGCTTGCCGGCGGTCAGCAGTTCGTCGCCATTCTTGCCGTTTGGGGTGTATTGCTCGGTCGATACGCCGGTCAGTCCGACGTTGTTGTCGGCGCCCCTTTCTCCCGGCGCATTCACGAGAACGAACAGACGGCCATCGGCTTCTTCGCCAATACGCTGCCGATGCACATCGACCTGCGTGGAAATCCCAACTTTCCCATGGTGTTGGAGCGAGTTCGGCATTCAGTCGTGGGGGGATTGGAGAACCAGCGGCTCGATTTCAACCATATCATCGAATCAGTCTCCACCCAGTCCGAGGGCGCCGAGCACAGGAATCGCGACGCGTGGCTTCGCTCAATCGTAGTGGCCCGAGAGCCCGTCACCTCGGATTTCGGTCCGGAACTGGTCGCGCGAACTGTCCCGTTTGCGCTCTCCGGTGCGCGCGTCGATCTGCAACTCACGCTGGAATCCAAAGACGGCGGCCTTTTCTTCGAACTCGAATACGATACGGATCTGCTGAACGCCGCAACGATCAGCCGCATGATCGGACACTTCAAACAGCTGTGCGGCCAGTTGCCGAAACACGCTGACCTGCCAATCCCTACACTTCCGATACTCACCGAGACCGAACGCGCGCAACTCGATAACGATTGGAACGCAACCCGCCGGGATTATTCGGAGCGAACCGTAACGGCCGAGATCGACCGTCAGGCGAGACAGACGCCTCATGCCATCGCATTGGAGTTCGGGGATGAAAAGCTGACCTACGAGGAGTTGATGTGTCGCGCAAATCGACTCGCGCACCATCTGCGGCGTGCAGGCGTCGGCCGGCAAGACCTCGTCGGTGTTTTCATGCATCGCTCGGTGGAAATGGTGGTGTCGTTGTTGGCCATCCACAAGGCACAGGCAGCTTATGTTCCGCTAGACCCGGACTACCCGCCGGAGCGTGTCGACTACATGATCGAAGACGCCGGCATGGTCATGATCCTGACGCAAGCTCAGTTGGCGAATGCGCTCAATACCCGCACGATGCTCGTCGACGTTACCAGCGTACTGGCACACGCCGACCTGCCGGTTACACCATTGGACTTGCCGATCGAAGAAGACTCGCTGGCCTACATGATCTATACGTCGGGCTCCACCGGGCGGCCGAAAGGCGTATTGCTCGAACATGGTCCGCTCGCCAATCGGCTGGCATGGATGCAGGAGGCGTTCCCGCTCGATTCGACTGACCGGGTCATTCAAAAGACACCGTTCAGCTTCGACGTCTCGGTGTGGGAATTCTTCTGGCCGCTGATGTACGGCGCGGGAATTGTCATGGCAGAGCCGGGCGTGCACCGAGACCCCGCCGCGCTGGCAAACACGATTCGCAAACACAATGTGACGGTTGCGCACTTCGTGCCTTCCATGCTCGAACTATTCCTGGACAGCGCAGTTGGGCCGCTACCCAGGCTCCGCTTTGTTTTCAGCAGCGGCGAAGCACTATCGGCAACCACGGTCGGCACTTTCTACGAACAGTTCACGGCGCAGTTGCACAACCTCTACGGACCGACCGAAGCCGCTATCGATGTATCGCATTGGCACTGCACGCAGGACGACGTCCACGGTGCTGTGCCGATCGGCAAGCCGATCTCCAATGTTCGGCTTTATGTACTCGACGAGGCAGGAAATCCGCAACCGGCAGGCTTGCCCGGCGAGCTCCATATCGGCGGCATGTGTCTCGCGCGCGGTTACCACCGCCGCCCCGAACTGACTGCTGAACGCTTTGTGAACGATCCATTCAACGGCGAGAAACATGCACGGCTGTACAAGACCGGAGATCTGGCGCGTTTTCGGGCCGACGGCGCAATTGAATATCTCGGACGTATCGACGACCAGATCAAGCTGCGCGGACTCCGTATCGAGTTAGGCGAAATCGAAGCCTGCTTACGTGAAGCGGCTGAATGCGGAGAAGCCGCCGTGCGTCCTTTCATCGCACCAAGCGGAGCCACCCTACTCGTTGGCTATTACCGCTCCGGGGCGGAATGCGACGCGACGGAGCTGACGTCCAGACTCGCCCGGAAGTTGCCGGAGTACATGGTCCCGTCGGCGTTCATGCGGGTGGACCACATGCCGTTGACTCCCAACGGAAAGCTAAACCGCAAAGCGCTTCCCAACCCGCCCATTCGTGAGCATGCCGACGCGGACGCCGATGGGCTGGAACCGCCGAAGGGGCTGCACGAGCAATGCATTGCCCGCTGCTGGCAGGACATTCTCAATGTCCGCGACGTGAGTCGAAACAGCAGCTTCTTCTCGCTGGGTGGCGACTCCATCCTCGGTATCCGCTTGATTGCCATGATGCGCGACGCCGGGTACGAGATCACGATCGCCGATCTGTTCTCACATCATCGATTGGCCGACCTGGCAGCCGTTGCGCGTCGTACAAACGAACAACATGAGGCGGCCCGGACAGCGCCCGCTGACAATTGCGATCTGGATTCGTGGCCGGCCTCCCAACTCCAGATCGGCATGATCTATCACAGCCGGCTCAACCCGGAGATACCTGTCTATCACGATATTTTCCGGTATCGGGTCGAGGTGCCCCGAGTCGACAAAGCCGCGCTGGCGAGCGCGTGGAGAATGCTTGCTGAGCACCATCCCACCCTGCGCGCACGTTTCGATACAGAAACCTGGGACGAGCCGCGCATGGTAATCGAGAGCGCCCCCGCATTGCCGGTAGAGGTCGTCGAATGTCCACCCGGACAGGACCTCATCGGTCAATGGGTGGAACACGAAAAGCGCACGCCGATCGACCCGGCAAGAAGTCCCGCCTACCGGCTGCGCTTTTTTATCACCGGGCCCAACCAGGTCGTGGTCGGCTTCGCATTTCACCATGCCATTCTGGATGGATGGAGCGTGGCATCCGTGCTCGAGGAGTGGGTCAATTGCTACGGCGACATACTCGCCAGCCGCGACATCGTGCGAAGCACAACTGACGCGACCCAGATGGCTCAAAAGCGCTATGCGGAGTTGGAGCGACACGCTATGGCCGACGCTGAACAGGCTGAATTCTGGCGCGGCCTGCTGGGTCCGGCCGAGATGTTCGAACTTCCTCGCCTGGCGGACGAATCCGGTAAGCCGGGTACGTCGATGGAAGTCGCTGTCATGGGACGCCCGCTCGATCCGCGGTTGGTCGACGCCCTGCGGCAACGCGCACGCGACTGGGCTGTGCCACTCAAGAGTGTATTTCTGGCCGCCCACATCCGACTGCTAGGTTTTGTCGGCAACCGGCGCGATGTCGTGACCGGGCTCGTGACGAATGGACGACCGGAAACCGACGGCGCCGAACGGGCGCTCGGGATGTTCCTCAATACACTGCCTTTCCGTGTCGAGTTGAATGTCAATGACAGTTGGAAAGAACTGGCTGAAAAATGCTTCGCGCTCGAACAACGACTGCAGCAGCATCGCTGGTACCCGTTGGCCGCCATTCAACGCGTCGCGGGAAGCGCGGCAATATCCGACGTCATTTTCAACTTCACCAACTTCCATGTGCACAACCGTGACGCCGCGGTGAACGAGCCGAGGATCGAGTCCGTTGACTATTTCGAGCAGACCAATGTCCCGCTTGTCGTGTACGTGGGATGGAACGCATTCTCGGAAGGCTGGGAATATCGAATGGGCTACACGCCCAACCAGTTCAGTGCCGAACAGATCAGCCGCTATCTTGACTATTACGGACGCGCTCTCGCCGCCCTTGCCGTCCATGGCGACGGCAAATGGATCGATGACATGCTGCTGTCCGCGAAAGAGCGGGACGCCGCCCTCGCCGGCCCGGCTCAGGAAACCGTTCCGGGGCTCGGGGGTCACGACAATATCAGGGACCGTTTCGAAGCCATGGTCGTCGCCCATGGTGATCGAATCGCCGTTTCGTGTGGCGAACGCGAATGGACCTATCGCGAACTCGACCGGCGCGCCAATGCGCTGGCCGCCCATATCGCCCAATGTAGCGTGCGGCCTGGCGATCGGGTCGCAATCGCATTGGAACGCGATCTGGAGATGGTACTTTCCATTGTGGCTGTCATCAAAGCAGGCGCAGCCTATGTTCCAATCGACCCGGCCAATCCGGCCCAGCGGATCGCCACAATCGTTGCGGACTCCGGGGCGCGGCTGCTGATCGGCACCGAGTCCGTGCTTTCCGATCTGCCGGAGCGCCCGTGCATTGCCGGCACGCAGGCGGCACTGGAGGCAATCGCCGCGGCCGGCGCCGATGCCCGCCCCGCCACGGAGCTTGGCGCACAAAGCAGCGCCTATGTGATCTTCACGTCGGGCTCGACGGGGCGGCCCAAAGGTGTGCTGGTCAATCACAGCAACGTATTGCGCTTGTTCGGCGCGACGGATCAGTGGTTCCATTTCAACGAGCATGACCGTTGGACCTTATTCCACTCCTTCGCTTTCGACTTCTCCGTCTGGGAAATGTGGGGCGCATTGCTTCACGGTGGCGAGCTTGTCGTCGTGCCATATTGGGCAAGCCGCTCCGCGGAAGACTTCGTCGATCTCGTGTTGACCAAAAAAGTCACGGTCCTCAACCAGACGCCATCGGCCTTCCGCAATAACCAGCGAGAATTGATCCGACGTTGCGGTCCAAACCCTGCCGACCTGCCGCTGCGCTATGTGATCTTCGGGGGCGAGGCGCTGGATTTCGCCCCGCTTGCTGACTGGATCGGACAGTTCGGCGACGAGAAGCCGCGCCTCGTGAACATGTACGGCATCACGGAGACCACGGTCCACGTGACGTACCGGCCCGTGCGTCGTGAGGATGTTCAGTCTTCACGCAGCCTTATTGGCACGCCGATTCCTGACCTCGCGCTTTACGTTCTGGACCAACATCTTCAACCGCTGCCTGTCGGCACCGTGGGTGAGCTGGTGGTTGCCGGCGCAGGCGTCGCGGGTGGTTACGTCAACGCTCCCGATCAGTCTCGTGAACGTTTCGTCGAGCGCGACTTGACCGGAAGTGGACGGCACGCGCGCCTTTACAAGTCGGGTGACATGGCTCGTCGGCTTTCAGGCGGCGATATCGAATATGTCGGGCGCGCGGACGCTCAGGTGAAGATTCATGGCTATCGAATCGAAACCGGCGACATTGAGGCCGCCCTGGTGAACCACCCGGCGGTTGCTTCCGCGCTGGTGATTGCATTCAAACGCAGCAACGGCGATATGGCTCTCGCAAGTTACTACGTGGTCAAACAGGAGCGTTCCGTGGCGGTGCAAGCGCTACGCGATCATTTACAGGCCCTGCTTCCCAGCTACATGGTGCCTTCGTTCTTTCTGCAGATGGAAAGCTGGCCTCTGACGATCAATGGTAAGACCGACCTGAAGGCGCTACCCAATCCCGAATCCGGCGCTGGCGGCTCGCCGCGTAGTCATGCCGCACCTCGCACAGCGGCCGAAGCGGAAATGGTTCGGACGTGGCAGCAGGTTCTCGGCACACAGGAGATCGGCATTGACGACACGTACTACGCGCTCGGCGGCGATTCCATTCAGGGAATTCGTCTTGTCGGCGCACTGCGCCGGCACGGGTTCGACGTGGCACTCGCCGATCTGTTCAAACTGCAGACCATCCGCAAGCTGTTTGATCACAACGTCGCGCTTGGGAGCGGCGCAGCGCGGCAGGCGGACGGGTCCCTTCAGGCTATGGAGCGCTTCGGGCTGCTCTCCACCGCGGACCGGCAACGCATTCCCGCGGGCGTTGTCGACGCTTATCCGGCTACACAACTACAGCTTGGTATGGTGTTCCATACCAAGCTAGACCCTGCACAGGCCACTTTTCACGACCTGATCAGCTACCGGATCGAGCTGCCGTTCAATCAGCTCGCGCTTGCCGGCCTGCTCGAGCAGATGGTCCGCCAGCACGACGTGCTGCGAACGTCGTTCGCTCTGACAGGTTATTCGCGCCCGCTCCAGCTCGTACACGAGAATGCAACGCTTGCGCTTGCGGTGCACGACATGGCCCACCTCAACGAAGCCTATCAGGAGGTGCTGATCGACCAATGGTTTGAAGCTGAGAAAGCCAGTGCATTTCAGTGGAACGCGGCACCGCTGATGCGCTTTTTCGTACACCGGCTGAGCGAGGAGAGATTTAACTTCTCGGTGAGCTTCCATCACGCCATCATCGACGGCTGGAGCTTCTCCCGCCTGATGGCCGGACTGCTCGACAACTATCGTCGTGCCACCCTTCGCCTGCCGCCGGTACCGGCGGAGCAGAGCACATTGGCCTATCGGGATTACGTTCGTCTCGAACTCGACGCTCAGCACGACGAGCAGTCGCGAAGCTACTGGATGCGCAGGCTGCAAGGCGCGCCCTACACCAAGCTGCCACGGGTTCCCGAGAAGGACCCCTATCATCGCTGGTCGGAGGCGTCGCTGTGTGTCGATGAAGGCGTGCACGCTCGCCTGTCGCGATCCGCGACCCGACGCAACGTAACGCTTCGCCAACTGTGCCTCGCCGCCCATCTGCGCGTGCTGGCGCTAATCACGCAGCAGAAGGATGTCACCACAGGCGTCTTCGCCCATGGTCGCCCCGAGCATGTCGACGCGGACCGCATGATCGGCCTGTTCCTGAACATCCTGCCGGTGCGCGTGCCGGTGAGCGCCGACTGGAACGAACTGATTGCGGATGTTCAGCACTTCGATCACGAACAGCTTCCTCATCGTCGATATTCATATGCATCGATACAACGAGACCAGGGCGGACGGCGGCTAGTCGAAACGGGATTCAACTTCGTCGAATTCGGTTCATATCGCGACCGCTTAGGCTCCGCCGGCGCGGCGGTGATCAGCGACATCCGTTGGTTCGAACACGCGGACTTCGCGCTGCTCACGACCTTCGAAGTCGATCCATTTACCGGTCAACTCCGCTTGTCCTTCAACGCGGCCGCGCAGGTACTGAGCCAGGATGCATTGGAGACAATTGCCGACATCTACCGGAACGTGTTGCGCGACCTGGCGAACACGGACCAGCAAGGCGACGCGGTCGAATCGCATAGCGCGGTCCGTCCGCTGGAAGTCCTGCTTGCGGAGTTACCCAGGATCGAAGACCGTATGCCGGACAACTATGATCGCGACGGCGCGGTCCCCTGCAGACTTCCGCGCACCAGGGCACCGGTGAATCTGACGGCCGTCTGGCATGTGTTCGTGGAGATATATCGGGAAAGGGCGGGCGAGAGCCCAGACGGATCTGCCGTGCTGGATTTCCAGCCGGACTCGCTCGAGGCGCTGCGGATCGTCAGCGCGCTACGCGCACAATGCGGCGTCAATATTCCGTTGCGCGTGTTGCTCGGGGACGACCCGGTTCGGGCCACGTTGCGTCTGCTCGACCAGTTGCCCGCTGCCGCAGCCAGGGGTTGAACGTGCGCTCAACGTTCGTGTCGATTTTGGTGGCCTCGCTGGGCTCGACGATCATGTGGCTGTTGCTGGTGCCGTATTTCGATCAGGTTGCCCAGTCCAGCCGCCTGGTAGGGTTGCTGGGCATGGAGCGGCAGATCGCCATGGTCGCCGGATCGCTGCTGGCGGGGACATGGGCCGACAGAGGGCGAGTCATTCAGAAATTTGCTCTGCTGGAGGCGGCGCAATTGGGGCTCGCGCTCGTACTTCTTGGAAAAATACTTTTTTCTCACAGTGTCACCTCCGCGTTCGTTCTGGCGTGGACCGGCCTGCGATTCATCATCGTGGGCGCTACGACGATACTGGCTTACAGACTGCTCGCGGACCTCAGCGGCTCGGGTTCGCGCGGTGCGGTCACACACATGGTCACGTCGCCCCAGGGCGCCATGGTTTTCGCGTCGATCATCTGCGTGCTCATTCCGGTCTGGACTTCGCATTCCATGGTCACTGCCCTGATCATCGACGCGTTGACTGCCGGCTGTTTGGTGGTTTTCCTCTTCAGTCGCGGGAACGCAAAAGAGGATGAATCCAGTTGGACGGCATGTCGATGGCGAAATACGGGCAGCGCTATTCTGAGCGCTTTTCTGAGCGCTATCCGAAGCTTCTGGCTACCGGCGTTGCGTCCGTGGTCCTTTGTGCAGATCTGCTTTTTGACCGGCCTTTCCGGAATGATGGTCTACGGTTACGCGATCGCCGAGAGGCAAGACGTCGTTCCTGTGCAAATCGGCTTCGCGGCATCGTGGTTTTTTTACGGCTTGGCTTTCTGGCTCACTGCGCCGCTCTTGCGCAGTGCCAGCGTGGCAAGGCCATCGGCGGTCCTATTTTCTGTGGCGCTTGTCGCATGCGGCTTGTTAGGCACCCTGGTCGACCTGTCGCACGTCAGGGTCCACGCGCTGATCTACGTCGTGCTGACTCTGGTCAATGCGTTCTGGCTTCATTACACCAACGCGCAGATCCTGCGGCGTGCCCCGTCGCACGCGGTGGGACAAATTCGCGCCAGCATGTTGTTTTATCTTGGCGTCGTGTTCGGTTTCGGTGAACAGATCGCTGGAATCGCGCTGACCGACGCGGCCAGAACGGCATCACTCGGCGTGGTTCGCCTGCTTGTCGGATTGATATTGCTGATAGCCGCGGCTCTATGGGGCGGCCAGCCTGAGACGCTCGCTTCGGTTCCATCAAGACGCCCGCGGGAGGCGCGGTGACGAAAACTCCGTGGATCTTTGAAACGTTATCGATGAGGTGCTCGAATGGTAGTGGAAGAAATCGTCGCGGGACAACTGGCTGCGTACAATCGACGCGATCTGGAAGCGTTTTTAGGTTTCTACGTCGATGAGGTACGGGTCTATGCGTTCCCGTCGGGTGCGGAAATGACGGATCGTTCCGGTTCGGCATTTCGCCCCCGGTATCACCACCTGTTCCAATCTAGTCCATCGCTCAAGGCCGAGCTTGTCAGTCGTGCCGTGCACGGCAACATAGTGATCGACAGCGAACGTGTGTCGGGCTTTCTGAACGACGATTCAGTCCGTCACGCGATTGCGATCTATCAAGTGGGTGCGACAAAGATCGAAAAAGTCTGGTTCGTTGGCCAGGAAATCATGAAACCGGCGCGGAGTCTTAGGTCTTAACGGTGAGTTCTTGCAGAAAGATAAGAATCCTTAAGACTCCGTCTTATATACAAGGGCGGCGGCGGACCGTACATTTGCGTGATCCTGTTCCCGCTCAAAGTTCATGGTCACGCCCTCTTCTGTTCCGCTGCCGCTCGGCGAGCACACTCGACTCGTTCAGACGCGTCATGGCTGGATGCTCGCCAATCCAAACGACTTCTATCTCGGCCGCGCGCTGATCGAATACGGCGAATGCAGCGAACTCGAATCTGCTGTGTTGCGACAGTTACTGGTGCGGCCGGGCATTGTCGTGGAAGTCGGCGCGAATATCGGCGTGCATACCGTTCCGTTGGCACGCGAGGCGCAGGCGCGCCGCCAGGTGCTGGTCGCGTTCGAGCCACAGCCGGTGATCTTTCAGAACCTGTGCGCGAATCTCGCGGCCAATCAGTTGCGTAATGTGCTGGCGTGGCCGTATGCGTGCGGAGCGGGCGCGGGCACGCTGCATTTCGCGCGGCCTGACTATGACGCGCCGGGTAACTTCGGCGGCGTGCCTATGTTGACGGAGCCCGCGGCGAACACGCTTGCGGTACCGTGCGTGCGGCTCGACGATGTGCTGCGCTCGCATACCGTCGGGCTGTTGAAGCTCGACGTGGAAGGGTTCGAGTTGAGCGCGCTGCTGGGCGCGGAGGAAACCATCGCGCGCTCGCGGCCGGTGATTTACGTGGAGAACGACCGGCTCGACCGGTCGCGGGCGTTGATCGAGTGGCTGTGGTCGAAGGAGTATCGGATGTGGTGGCATTTGCCGCCGTTGTTCAATCCGGGGAATTTCTTTGGGCGCGCGGAGAATATCTACGGCAGGCTGCTGTCGTGCAATATGCTTGCGCTGCCGCGGGCGTTGGAGATGGAGATCGATGGGTTTGTGGAGGTGACGGATGCGGATTCGGCAACGCATGCGTTGATGAGTTTGAGTAGCTAGCCGCCCGGACACTTCCCGAAAGACAAACTACAATCGGCCGCCCGCAGCGGCCTTTTTTCGTTCGGGGAACCCTCCACTCCTCCTCCGCCCCCGCAAAACGGACACCCCCCTCCCTTTCCGTTAAAATCTACGGTTTAGCACTTCGCTCCACGGCCAGCCCGCGCGCTTCGGCGCTTACGGCGCGGCCCCATGCCCGAAAGGCACTTCATGCTCACGTTTCAGCAAATCATCCTGACACTGCAGTCCTACTGGGACAAACAGGGTTGCGCGTTGCTCCAGCCGATCGACATGGAAGTCGGCGCGGGCACGTCCCACGTCCACACCTTCCTGCGCGCCATCGGTCCGGAACCGTGGCGCGCCGCGTATGTGCAGCCGTCGCGCCGCCCCAAAGACGGCCGCTACGGCGAGAACCCGAACCGCCTGCAGCATTACTACCAGTACCAGGTCGTGCTGAAGCCGGCGCCGGAAAACATCCTCGACCTGTACCTCGGCTCGCTGGAAGCCCTCGGCTTCGACCTGAAGCAGAACGACGTGCGCTTTGTCGAAGACGATTGGGAAAACCCCACGCTCGGCGCCTGGGGCCTTGGCTGGGAAGTGTGGCTGAACGGCATGGAAGTGACCCAGTTCACCTACTTCCAGCAGGTCGGCGGCCTGGATTGCAAGCCGGTGCTGGGCGAAATCACCTACGGTCTCGAACGTCTCGCGATGTATCTGCAGAAAGTCGAGAACGTCTACGACCTGGTCTGGACCGAGTGGGAAGAGCAAGGCCCGAACGGCCCGGAAATCCGTCGCCTGACCTATGGCGACGTGTACCACCAGAACGAAGTGGAACAGTCGACCTACAACTTCGAGCGTGCGAACGTCGATCTGCTGTTCACGTTCTTCAACAGCTACGAAGCGGAAGCCAAACGCATGATCGAAGCGCAGATCGCGCTGCCCGCTTACGAACTGGTGCTGAAGGCCGGTCACACGTTCAACCTGCTCGACGCACGCGGGGCGATCTCCGTCACGGAACGTGCGGCGTATATCGGCCGGATTCGCGCGCTGTCGCGCCTGGTCGCACAGGCTTACTACGACTCGCGCGAAAAGCTCGGCTTCCCGATGCTCGGCAATCCGGTGCACGGCGTGCCCGGCCTCACGACCGACGAGCAGGATGCCGCCATGCCCGCGTGGGTGCCGCCGCTCAAAATCGAACGCAAGATCGACCCGGACTGACGAGAACATCAAGAAATGACTCAACCCCATCAAGCTACCCTCCTCGTCGAGCTGCTAACCGAAGAACTGCCGCCGAAAGCGCTCGCGCGCCTCGGCGACGCTTTCGCCGAAGGCATTGCGCAGCGCCTCGCGGCGCGCGATCTGGTCGAAGGCGAACTGTCGTTCGAACGTTATGCGACGCCGCGCCGCCTCGCCGTCACGATCAGGAACGTGCGTTCGGTCGCGCCGGAAAAACACGTGCGCGAAAAAGTGCTGCCGGTTTCCGTTGCGCTGGACAAAGACGGTCAACCCACCGCGCCGCTCGCCAAGAAACTGGCCGCGCTCGGCTTCCCCGACTTCTCGGTAAGCGACCTTGAACGCGCGCAAGACGGCAAGGCCGAAGCGTTCTTCCTGCGCTACGCCGCACCGGGCGCGACGCTCGCCGAAGGCCTGCAAGCCGCGCTCGACGAAACGCTCGCCAAGCTGCCGATCCCGAAGGTCATGACGTATCAGCGCCCGGACGGCACCAACGTGCAATTCGTGCGTCCGGTGCATCGCCTGA
>NZ_JAXDPY010000018.1:0-18130 GCF_034668105.1 Paraburkholderia sp.
CGCAAGACGCAGAACGCAAGACGCAGAACGCAAGACGCAGAACGCAAGACGCAGAACGCAAGACGCAAGACGCAAGACGCAGCACGACGCAGAACGCAGCACGACGCACACGACGCACACGACGCACACGACGCACAACGTCGATGCCAGCTCAGTGTAGATACAGAGACGAATCGGCAGGCTTGTCTCATACCAGGCGGTGCGCCGGAAGCGTTCTGGCGGCAGCTTAACCGATCGGCGGCGCGCCTGTCGCGGTGTATGAATGGGCCGCACGGCTCGGTCCGCGCGCGTCGCACGGTTTAACCGTCGCGTACAATTGGGGCCGTTCAGTTGCTGTTTTCCCCGTTTCACCGCGTTCGCTGCCGATGACGGCGCGGCGCTTCATCTGGATTCCCATGTCTCACGTCACCAGACGCCGGCCCGATGGCCGGCTGATTCTGTTGCTCGGTGCGCTTGCCGCATGCGGGCCGATTTCCATCGATATGTATCTGCCAAGCCTGCCGACTATCGCGCAGGCATTCGCCATCGGCACCGGCGCCGCGCAAACCACGCTGACCAGCTTCATGTTCGGCTTTTCGATCGGCATGCTGCTCTATGGTCCGCTGTCGGATACCTATGGCCGCCGGCCCGTGCTGCTCGGCGGCATCATCATGTATGCGCTGGCCAGCGTGGCATGCGCGCTCTCGTTTTCAATCGGATCGCTGGTGATCTTCCGTTTCGTGCAGGCGCTCGGCGCGGGCGCGGCCTCGGTGCTGGCGCGCGCGATCGCCCGCGACGCGCACGGGCCGACCGATGCCGCACGCGTGCTGTCGATGCTCGCCATCGTCACGTCGATTGGGCCGTTGCTCGCGCCGTTGATCGGCGGCCAGTTGCTGTTGCTCGGCGGCTGGCGTGTCGTCTTTATCGTGCTGACGCTATTCGGTGCGGTGTGCGCGGTGACCGCGTTCCTCAAGGTGCCGGAAACGTGGCCGCCAGAAAAGCGTGCGCACTCGGCGCTGCTGAAATCATTCGGCGCCTATGGCAAGTTGCTGCGCGATCCGGTCGCGTGGGGGCATATGTTGTGCGGCGGCATGGCGTTCGCCTCGATGTTCGCGTACATCACCGCGACGCCGTTTGTGTACATCGAATATTTCCACGTATCGGCGCAGCATTACGGCTTTTTGTTCGCGCTGAATATCGTCGGCATCATGTTCGGCAACTTCATGAACACGCGTCTCGTCGGCCGGCTTGGTTCGCTGCCGATCATCTCTTTTGCCGCGACCGTGAGTTGCATCGCGTCCCTGTTCGTCTGCCTCGTCTCGCTCACCGGGTGGGGCGGATTGTGGTCGATTGTGTTCGGGCTGTTCTTCGTGGTCGGCGTCGTCGGACTGTTATCCGCTAACTGTACGACCGATCTGATGCATCGCTATCCGGTGAATGCCGGCGCTGCGGCCGCCGTGTTCGGCGCCGTGCAGTTGGCGCTCGGTGCGTTGTCGAGTCTCGCCGTCGGACTTTGGCAGGATGGCTCGCCTAAAGGCATGGGTGTCGTGGTGGGCGTTGCGGGCGTGCTGTGTTACGTCGGCCGGATTCTGGTTGTCAAATGGCATGGAATGAAGACGCCGGTCTCCGCCGTTTGAGTCTGCGTTCAGCTGGATGGGGCGGGAGTTCATCGCTCAAGGCGGCTCATTGTTCCTTAGCCGAAACGTATAGCAAGCCTGGCTTCGGCGTCCCGCGCCAAACCGCGCGTCTACGGAAAACACCAGGTGTTGCGCGCGCGCGACCGTGCGTATCAATTTGCATTGCTATGATGGCGTCACTGTTCCTCGGAGCGGCACTCATGGCGATCAGAGATTTGATGAACGGCGAGCGGCAACATGCCGCCTTCGCGGAAGCGCAGAAGCTGGCAGACAGCGGCGCCTATCACGATTACACAGACATCGAATACGTCTTGCGCTTTGACTATGGTTTGTCTGATGTATCGGCGCTGCTCGACAGCCAGTTGATGCATCGCGATCTGAATCGCCGTTGCGCCGATGCGCGTGAGAAGCTGGACGCGCTTAGCGTGTGAGGCGAATGGCGTATTGGCGTTAGCGACAGGCGCATTGCGATTGGCGATTGGCGCGTGGCGGAACCGGTCGAGCGCTTGTTTGCAGAATCGCGTGACGCGCGTGAAGATCTTGCGGCGACCGAGACGCTGCACGGAGCGTTCGCGACGGTTGCCTGTTGCGCGATGTCTTCATTGTTTTCACCCAAGATCTGTGCGCGTACGACCTGCGTGCGAGTGAGTCGCGTGCAGTGTGATGCGCATGATCACGCCCCGCGAAAGTACCATCCCCTTTGGAGTCGTATTCACGGCTCATAGCCCGCACGTTCCGCATCTGGCGGGAGACGCCCGGCCGGCACAGGCTGTCGTGCCAGTCCCACATCTGCATTACCGGTTCAAGGTTGAGGTAGAGGCGACCGCGCTGATATAAGTCGTGGCCGTGGTGTCGAGGTATCGCCGGAGTGGAATCACCAGCCCTTGAACTGGACATTGCCTACGCCGGAGGCGATATTCACGCCGATATTGTCGCTTGCGCCTCTCCGCGCACTTGCTTCTACGGCACCGGACGCGCCAGCTTTCGCGCTGCCGCCGACGTCCTGCGGATGGGACAGCTGGGCCCAGCCGAACATCGCGTTTATCACTTCCCGCAGCCGCCATAATAACCGCCGACGTCAACAGCCAGGTTTGAGCGTCGTGAGCTTGCATCGATATAAGCACCACCTCGTCACAGAGCCTTACTGTTGAAATGGACTGACGTCTCCTACTGGGAGCCGTGTTCTGCGAAGCCGAATTTGACCTTTCACATAGATAGGAATCGCGAATGAAAGTCCAGCAAATCAATCCGCAACTGACCGACCCTGGTAACGCCGGCGTTGCACAAAACGACGGGCAGGGTGCGCAGCCACGGGTATCGCCCGCGAAATTCGATACATCAAGCACCGGTGATACACCGTACCGCAGCTCAGCCGATGCGAGCTCCGTGCCGGACCCCGCACTAACTCCTCCTGCCCAAGGTGCGCCCGGCACCTGGGTTGAGCAGAAATCGCCCCAGATGGTGACGCGCTGGCAGCGGGACGACCAAGGCAAACCAGTTCTTAAAGAAGTCAATCCGACACAGAATCGCGACGGCTCAACAAACAACATTGCGACTGGGTTCAAGCTGGACGCCAGCGGGAACCCTGTGCTCATCGGTGCTCATATTGACCCGCGTCCTTCGCGCGACACCAGCCAGGACCGGACAGCTGCAGATGTCTTCCTGAAAGGCCTCAAGGATGGTGCCACTCACCCTGGAAAGTTCTTCGGCGAGCTTGCAGACAATGCCACGGGGGATGAATCGGGCACTAACAAAAAGAGGGGCGAGGAAGCTGACAAGATACTTGCCCAATTACCTGTCGTCGGCACGGCGCTAACCATCACGGGTGGGCTTGCCGGAGAACCCAATCCGGATGGAAGCCCGCAACTTCCGACCCCGGACGTTCAGCCGGATGTGCCGGAAAATACGTTCGGGGGGCGGCCGGCAGGTGGACCGGCCAGGGGCGAACCTGAAGCGAAACCCGGGGCCCATGATGGTGCGGCCGGTCCGTCAAATGAGCCACGAAGGGATAAGCCGCCCGCTCAGGACTCGGGAACGAATGCACCGGCTACGCCAGGTGCGCAATTCGATGTACCCGCGCAATATGCCCGCAAACCGAGCGGCGACCTGCACGCCGATCCGGGCACTCAAGGTGTGCTCAGGGACGATAAGGGCCAAGCTTATATCGACAGGTCCGGTAAGACATACCCGGTCAGATACGACAAGGACAATGGCACGTGGCGCGTGTACAACTCCGATGATCCGGCGAAGTTTCAATATCCCGTCAGACAGGATGAGCATGGCGACTGGCAGGTGCACGACGACGTCGGTCTCAAGGGCGGGGGGAATGCAACCAATGTCCCGCCGGATCTTCAGGCACGACGAACGGAGCTGGAAAATCAGCGACAACAATTACAGCATGACCAGCACGAGCTGGAAGAACAGATACGTCAGTTTCCAGGTCCCCAGCATGCGGGTCGTTCAGGTATGGAACTGGCCTATCTGGACAATATGTTGCGGGGCCGTCTCGTTGACGTGAACAATCGACTGCAGAACGTGAATCAGGAATTGCAGCAAGTGCTGCAACAGATACAACAGTTCCACTAGGTGCAAATTGTGGCCGCAATAGAGAGCGCCCCGTAAGCCACTCAGGCTGAATGGTCCTGGCGGTTGGGCCGGTGTCTAACCGTTGGGGATTCGGATGGAAATCGTGCGGTTGAGGCACGGAAGCCCGGTTGATGGGCTTCCCGGCAATTGAATCAGAGCGATTCGGAAGGGTTGAAACAGTTGTTCTGGCGGAGGCGGTGAGATTCGAACTCACGGAAGGATCACTCCTTCGCCGGTTTTCAAGACCGGTGCCTTAAACCACTCGGCCACACCTCCAAGCCCTAAATTGTAACCTGAAAAATCCTCGTTGCGGCGCTAGGGGAGGTCGCAATCACTGCGGATCTTTCAGAAACAGTTCCTGCAGATCGTTCAGGAAGGCCTGGCCAAGCGGCGTCGGCGCAATCTTTTGGTGGTCGCGTGTAATTAGCTTGCGCCGTTCCGCCTCCTGCAAAGCCGGCTCGATCGAGGTCATCGACATACCCGTGCGCTCGATAAACCGATGCACCGGAAAGCCTTCCACCAGCCGCAACGCGTTCAGCATGAACTCGAACGGCAGATCGCGCGGCCCCACTTCATGCTCTTCCTGCACCGCCGTGCCGGCCAACGCCTGCTCGATGAACGTGGCCGGATGCTTATAGCGCGCCTGACGCAGCACGCGGTTCGGAAACGACAGCTTGGTGTGCGCACCCGCGCCGATGCCGAGATAGTCGCCGAAGCGCCAGTAATTCAGATTGTGCTTGCTCTGCCGATGCGGCTGCGCATACGCGGAAACCTCGTAGCGTTCGTAGCCGGCAGCCGTTGTGCGTTCGTGAATCCAGTCCTGCATGTCGGCGGACGCATCGTCGTCGGGGAGCGCGGGCGGGAATTTCGCAAACAGCGTGTTCGGTTCGAGCGTGAGGTGATACAGCGACAAATGCGGCGGCGCGAACGACAGCGCCGTCTCCACGTCGGCCTGACATTGCGCGAGCGTCTGCTGCGGCAGCGCGAACATCAGATCGAGGTTGAAGTTATCGAAGGTGGTTGCGGCCACTTCCACAGCATGGCGTGCTTGCGTCGCATCGTGAATCCGGCCGAGCGCCTTCAGATGCGCTTCATTGAAACTCTGAATGCCCACCGACAGGCGATTCACGCCGCTCGCGCGAAACTGCGCGAACTTGGCGGCTTCGAACGTACCCGGGTTGGCTTCGAGCGTGATTTCCGCATCGGCGTCGAGCGGCAGCAGCGCGCGCACGTCGGACAGCATGCGGTCGAGCCCGGCTGCCGACAGCAAGCTGGGCGTGCCACCGCCAATGAACACCGTATGCACCTGGCGCCCCCACACCAGCGGCAGCGCCATCTCGAGGTCGGCGCGCAACGCGTCGAGATACTCGGTTTCCGGGAACGTGTCGCCCTTCCATTCATGCGAGTTGAAGTCGCAGTACGGGCATTTGCGCACGCACCATGGAAAATGCACATACAGCGCCAACGGCGGCAACGACGTCAGGCGAATGCTGCCCGGCGACGTGAATGCCTTGATGACGCCGTTGCCGATATCGGCGGGCGCCGGTTTGATCGGAATCACGCTTCCTCCGTCAAACGCGCGAGCAGTTGGCGCAACGCAATCGCGCGATGGCTGCTGGCGTTCTTCACCGCCGGTTCGAGTTCCGCGGCGCTCGCATTCAGCGACGGCAGGAAGAAGTACGGGTCGTAGCCGAAACCATGGCCGCCGCGCGGCGCATCCAGCATTTCGCCATGCCAGCGGCCTTCGGCGATCAGCGGTTCGGGATCGTCCGCATGACGCACGAGCGCCAGCACGCAGTAGTAATACGCGCGACGATCGGTCTCACCTTGCAAGGCTGCAACGAGTTGCGCGTTGTTGGCCGCGTCGCTCTTTTCGCCGCCCGCGAGCTGCGCGTAACGCGCCGAATAAACGCCCGGCGCGCCGCGCAGCGCGCGCACGCACAAGCCGGAATCGTCGGCGAGCGCGGGCAGGCCGGTGAGTCGCGCCGCGTGACGCGCCTTGGTCAGCGCGTTTTCGACGAAGGTCGGATACGGCTCTTCCGCTTCCGGCACGTTCAGTTCGCCTTGCGGAATCAGCTCGATGCCGGCCGCGCCGAGCAGCGCCGCGAACTCGCGCAGCTTGCCCGCGTTGTTCGACGCCAGCACGACTTTCTTTAACGGCGAGTCAGACGCAACCGAGCCGTTGTCGTGACGAACTTCACTCACTCTTTTGCTCCAGCGCCTCTTTCTGCTTCGCGATCAGCGTGTTGATGCCGTCGCTCGCCAGATCGAGCAGCGCGTTCATTTCATCGCGCGAGAAAGGCACGCCTTCGGCCGTGCCCTGAATTTCGACGAAGCCGCCCGCGCCCGTCATCACCACATTCATGTCGGTGTCGCATTGCGAATCTTCGTCGTAGTCGAGATCCAGCACCGGCAGGCCGTCGTACACGCCGACTGAAATAGCCGCGACATAGTCGCTGATCGGCGAGCTGTCGATGCGCCCAGTAGCCAGCAGCCTCGCCACCGCGTCATGGGCGGCCACGAAGGCGCCGGTGATGCTGGCCGTGCGCGTGCCGCCGTCCGCCTGGATGACATCGCAATCGATATGCAGCGTGCGTGCGCCGAGCTTCTCGAGATCGAACACCGAGCGCAGCGCGCGGCCGATCAAACGCTGGATTTCCTGAGTGCGGCCGGTTTGCTTGCCACGCGCGGCTTCGCGATCGCTGCGCGTGTGCGTGGCGCGCGGCAGCATGCCGTATTCGGCGGTCAGCCAGCCCTGGCCACGGTCGCGCAGGAACGACGGCACGCTTTCGGCGATACTCGCCGTGCAGATGACCTTGGTGTCGCCGAATTCGACCAGCACCGAGCCCTCCGCGTGCTTCGTGTAGTGGCGCGTGATGCGCACGTCGCGCAGCTGATTGGCCTGGCGGCCGCTGGGGCGTTGGGTGTGGTTGGTCATGTTGGATGGTCTGGAAGACAGGCAGGAGGGAAAGCGCAATTTTACCGCTGATCGCGGCGGGCGCGGGGCAGCCGGTCGCTGGGACGCCTGCCCGCATGTGGCGGGGCTCTGCGCGAGGCAGCGCTTTATGCGTGCTGCCCTCGTTGGAAGCGGGCTTGGCAGGGGGCTGAGAAGCGGATTAAGAAGCGGATTAAGAAGCGGGTCCGGAAGCGGGCCCGCCAGCAAAAATGGGATAATGTGGATTCTCCGCCCCGCGTCTCGTCAACGCCGGGCGCTTCGACTCTCCGGCCATCGTCGAACGCATGGCCACAATCGCGAGAAACACGATGATCTACAGTATGACTGGCTATGCGAGCGCCACGCGCGAACTCGTCGCGGCCTCGGGCACAGGTGGCGTGAGCGTATCGGTTGAACTGCGCACTGTGAACTCGCGCTTTCTCGATCTGAACTTCCGGATGCCGGAAGACGTGCGCGCCTCTGAACCGACGTTGCGCGAAATGCTGATGAACAAGCTCTCGCGCGGCAAGGTCGACATCCGTATCAATCTGCAGCGCAGCGAGCAGTCGGCCAACGCGGGCTCGGTCAATCGCGAAGCGCTGGCGCAACTGGCGTTGCTCGAGCGCACGGTGTTGTCGACGTTTCCGGAAGCAGGGCGCCTGCGTACCGGCGAAATTCTGCGCTGGCCGGGCGTGCTGGCCGAAACCGGCGTGGCGCCGGAAGTGCTGCGCGATGCGGTGCTCGCGTGCGGCAAGCAGGCGATTGCCGATCTGATCGACGTGCGTGCCCGCGAAGGCGCGCAACTCGCCACCATGCTGCTCGCCAACGTGACCGAAATGGAAGCGATCGTCACGAAGATTACGCCGCTCGTGCCGGAGCTGATCGCGAAGCACCAGCAGAAGATCGTCGAGCGTCTGCAGGAAGCGCTCGGCATCGCGGCGCCCGATACGGCGGCGACGCTTGTCTCACGCGAGGAAATCAACGAACGGATTCGCCAGGAAGTGACGATGTACGGCATCCGCATCGACATCGCCGAAGAACTGTCGCGCCTCACGGCTCATCTGAACGAAACGCGTCACGTGATCGAGAAGGGCGGCAAGGTCGGCAAGCGGCTCGACTTCATGATGCAGGAGCTGAATCGCGAAGCGAACACGCTCGGTTCGAAGGCGGCTGCGAAGGAACTGGCCGATTCGTCGATGACCCTGAAGTTGCTCATCGAGCAGATGCGCGAGCAAGTACAAAATCTGGAATAAGGCTGGAGCAACACGAACATGACCGACCACACACGCGAACACAGCGCACCGCGCAATCCTTACGCCGGTGCTTATCCCGGCAATCTGTTCATGGTTGTCGCGCCCTCGGGCGCGGGCAAGTCGACGCTCGTGAATGCGCTGCTCGCCGGCGACGACGCGATCCGTCTGTCGATCTCATACACCACGCGCCCGCCGCGTCCGAAGGAGCAGGACGGCGAGCACTATCACTTCACGACCGTCGACGATTTCCTGACGCGTCACGCGGAAGGCGAGTTTCTGGAAAGCGCGGAAGTGCATGGCAACTACTACGCCACTTCGCGGGTGTGGATCGAAGAGCAGATGAAAAGCGGGCATGACGTGCTGCTCGAAATCGATTGGCAAGGCGCGCAGCAGGTGAAGAAACAGTTTCACAATGCTGTCGAAATTTTCATCTTGCCGCCGTCGCTCGATGCGCTCGAAGAGCGTCTAAAAAAGCGCGGCCAGGACGAGCCGAACGTGATCACGCGGCGTCTTCTCGCCGCCGGTAGCGAGATGGCGCACGCGGCCGAAGCGGAATATGTCGTGATCAACGAGAACTTCGATCGCGCGCTCGGCGAACTGCAGTGCCTCGTGGCGGCGACGCGTTCGCGCTTCGCCTCGCAATACGCGCGCCACACGCAGCTTTTCGTGCAGCTCGGAATCCACCTGCCACACGCGTGAGCGCGGCGGTGTATCGAGCACATAAGGTAGAATAAGCGACATCAATTAACGCCCCCAGACCTGTCGCTTTGCGCCAGGCCCCCCGAGGGGGACAAGAAAACTTGGGGCGGCCCAGCGTTTTCTTGCAAGAAGGAACCCAACATGGCCCGCATTACCGTCGAAGACTGCCTCAAACAGATCCCGAACCGTTTCGAACTCGCGCTTGCCGCGACCTATCGCGCGCGTCAGCTCGCACAAGGTCACACGCCGAAGATCGAAAGCCGCGACAAGCCCACGGTCGTCGCATTGCGTGAAATCGCAGCTGGCCAGGTCGGCGTCGAAATGCTGAAGAAGGTGCCGGTTTAACGCGCGCTGGTCCGCCTTCGCGATTTTGCGATTTTTGCTTTACCTGCATTTGCTACACGTATTTGCCACAAGTAGTTGCATCAACGTACAGACCGGCGTCCAACCCTAACCGCTACGGAGGCGAAATTGAGTACGACCCCGCCCACCGCCACGGAAGTGGAACACGACGCCGATTCGCCCTCGTCTGCACGCAAGTACATCGACGCGGTCCTCGAACAGTCGTTTCGCCATCTGTTCGGGCCGACCGCCACGCCGGAGCAACCGCGCCGGCATGACGTCGTTTCGATCGCCAAGCTGACGTCCGCCTTGTCCGGCTATTTGCAGCCGGAAGAGATCAAGGACATCAAGGCGGCGTTCCATTTCAGCGACGAAGCCCACCTCGGGCAGTATCGCCAGAGCGGCGAACCGTACATCACGCATCCTGTCGCCGTCGCGGAAATCTGCGCCGGCTGGAATCTCGACGCCCAGTCGATCATGGCGGCGCTGCTGCATGACGTGATGGAAGACCAGGGCGTGACCAAGGCCGAACTCGCGGAGCGATTCGGCGCGAAGGTCGCGGAACTGGTCGACGGCTTGTCGAAGCTGGACAAGATGGAGTTTCGCAATCGCGAAGAGGCGCAGGCGGAAAACTTCCGCAAGATGCTTCTCGCAATGGCGCGCGACGTCCGCGTGATCCTGGTGAAGCTTGCCGACCGCCTGCACAACATGCGCACGCTGGGTGCGGTGCCGCATGAAAAGCGCCGCCGCGTGGCGCGCGAAACGCTGGACATCTACGCGCCGATCGCCCATCGGCTCGGCCTGAACAATACCTATCGCGAGCTGCAGGACCTGAGCTTCGCGAACTTCAATCCGCATCGGTACGCCACGCTCGAGAAAGCCGTCAAGGCTGCGCGTGGCAACCGGCGTGAGGTGGTCGGCAAGATTCTCGAGTCGGTGCAGCGCGCAATTGCCGACGCGAAGCTCGCCGCCGAAGTCACCGGCCGCGAAAAGACCATCTTCAGCATTTACAAGAAGATGCGCGACAAGCAGCTGTCGTTTTCGCAGGTGCTCGACGTGTACGGCTTTCGCGTAGTGGTCGAAAGTGCGTTGGAGTGCTACACCTGCATCGGCGCGTTGCATGCGCTCTACAAGCCTGTGCCGGGCAAGTTCAAGGATTACATCGCGATCCCGAAGGTGAACGGCTATCAGTCGCTGCATACCACGCTGGTCGGCCCGTTCGGCGCGCCGATCGAGTTCCAGGTGCGTACGCGCAAGATGCACGAGATCGCCGAAGCGGGCGTCGCCGCGCACTGGCTGTACAAGAACGGCGGCGCGGATCTGAACGATGTGCAGAAGCGCGCGCATCAATGGCTCAAGTCGCTGCTCGACATTCAGAGCGAAGCGGGCGATTCGAGCGAATTCCTCGAACACGTCAAGATCGATCTGTTCCCGGACGCGGTTTACGTGTTCACGCCGAAGTCGAAGATCATGGCGCTGCCGCGCGGCGCCACCGCGCTCGACTTCGCGTATTCGATCCACAGCGACCTGGGTAACCAGTGCGTCGCGGTGAAGATCAACAATGAACTGCTGCCGCTGCGTACCGAGCTGAAGAGCGGCGATATCGTCGAAGTGATCACGGCGCCGTATTCGAAGCCGAATCCGGCGTGGCTCGGTTTTGTACGCACTGGCAAGGCCCGTTCGGCGATCCGCCATTATCTGAAGACAATGCGACTGAACGAGTCCGTGCAGCTCGGCGAGCGGCTGGTCGATCAGGCGTTGAAGGGCTATGGCCTGGCGCTTTCGGATGTCACACCGGAAGCGTGGGAAAAACTCGTGCAGTGGACGGGCAACAAGAACCGTCAGGAAATCTTCGCGGATATCGGCCTCGGCCGGCGCGTCGCGGCGGTCATGGCCAAGCGCATCGAAGTGCTGATGAGCGGCCGCGACGCCGACGACGACGGCTCGCGCGACGGCACAGTGTCGCATGCGCCGCCAGTTGTCATCACCGGCACTGAAGGCATGTCGGTGCAACTGTCCGCATGCTGCCGGCCGATCCCGGGCGACGACATCATGGGCTACATCGGCATCGGCCTCGGCATGGCGATCCACACCACGGATTGCCGCGTTGCACAGCGTATCCACCGCCGCGATCCGGGCCGTTGGATCGACGTGGCATGGGCGCCGCAGCCGGGCCGCCTGTTCGACGTCGCGGTGAAGGTGCTGGTAAAGAACACTAAGGGTGTTTTCGCCCGCGTGGCGGCCGATATTACGTCGGCGGATGCCAACATCGTCCACATCGCCATGGACGAAGACCTGTCCCAGGAATCCACGGTGCTGCGCTTCGTCATCCAGGTCAGCGATCGCGTCCATCTCGCCAACGTGATGCGTCGCGTCCGGACCAATCCGGACGTGATGCGCATTGCGCGCGAGCGGCCGAGCGAAGAAGGTCATCACCGTCATGACGGCGGGATGCGGATCGACCGCGAGCGGGCGGATTACTGATCTGACGGCTGGGTGAGTCTGCTCGACGAACGCCGGGCGTCTGGTTGCCTCGGGCGGCTTCGGACCTTTTCGAATCTGAACGCACCCCGCGCCAGCGAGTCTCACCGGAACTTCAAGGGAGAACGCTTATGAACGTTGCTGACCTCACCGGGATGGCGCTCGATTATTGGGTCGCCCGCAGCCTGCACGACTTCGTGCGCGAAATCCACTTTACCGACAGCGGCGAAACCGTCTCGATCCGCGGCATCGATCGCGGCCGTCCATGGGATGGCCGTTTTACGCCGTCCACGTCATGGGAAGCGGCCGCAGCGGTGCTGGAGCGCGCGCAACGGCTGGAAGTGCGAGAGCGAACTGAGCATGGCGCGGCACATTGCATCGCGGAATTCGAAGGCGGCCATCGAACCGTGGAAGGGCGGGGCGACTCGTTGCGCGTCGCGCTGCTGCGGGCGTTCGTCGAAAGCCGCTTTGGTGATCGCGTGGACGATGTGTTGCGCGAGGCGCAGGCTGTCACGGGAGCGCGTGCGGAGCCGATCGGCGAGGATTTGCAAGGAGGCTCATTCGAGGATGTGCCCAGTCCCGAAGGGCAGATCGGAGATATTCAGGCGCCCCCGCGCTAGTTGCCGTGACCCTGCCCAGGCCTTCTGGCTCGGTGGGGCTTAACCTGGCGGGCGCGCTGAAGCAAAACGGTCACGCAAAAACAAAGGGCCTTCCGATCGGAAGGCCCTTCATAAATGGTGCGGCTGGCAGGATTCGAACCCACGACCCCTTGGTTCGTAGCCAAGTACTCTATCCAACTGAGCTACAGCCGCACGCTAAACAGGTGATACTGCGATGAAACCGGGGTAAAACATAGGGCCTCCCCGGAGGGAGGCCCTCAAATAAGTGGTGCGGCTGGCAGGATTCGAACCCACGACCCCTTGGTTCGTAGCCAAGTACTCTATCCAACTGAGCTACAGCCGCACGCAGAAACGAGATTATAGCAAAGGTTTTCAAAAAGGGAAGCATGTAACTGCGATTTGTCTCATTGCCCTGATCGTGTACTCTTGATAGGCAGTCGCTTGCTGCAGTTAATGGACCATCATGAACAAGGCCTTTGTCAAAGAGTCGAGTGAAGAGAATGACGACGATCTCGACGTCGCCCAGCCCGAAATCCCCGCGGGTACCAAAAACTACATCACGCCCGCCGGTTACCGGCGTATGCGCGATGAACTGCTGCATCTGATCGATGTGGATCGCCCCGAGGTGGTCAAACTGGTGTCGTGGGCGGCCTCCAACGGCGACCGCTCGGAAAACGGTGACTACATCTATGGTAAGCGCCGTCTGCGGGAAATCGACCGGCGAATTCGCTTCCTGACCAAACGGCTCGATCTTGCCGAAGTGGTCGACAGCAGCAAGCAGGAAAACGTCGATCAGGTGTTTTTCGGTGCGACGGTGGAATACGCCACGGAAGACGGCGAGGTGCATACCTTGACCATTGTCGGTGTCGATGAGGTCGATCTGGACGTCGGCCACGTGAGCTGGATTTCACCGATCGCGCGAGCGCTGCTCAAGGCGAAAATCGACGATACGGTGACTTTGTACACACCGGCCGGCCCGCAGCCGATCGAGATCCTGGACGTCAAGTATCCGCTGCCTGATACCGGCGGCTAGGGTAGTGCATGAGCGCGGTGTATGAGCCGGGCGAGGGCGCGCGGCTCAGGCACCGGCAGTTTCAGGGCAATCGCCGGCAATTCGTTCCGATTCGGTATCTCGCGCCGGTCTATCGCTTTCCCCCTTGCAGAGCGTGCTTTCAGCGCGGCATAAAAAAAGGCGCCGCGGACGGCGCCTTCGATACTTTTGCAGGTATTGCCAAACGCTTTAGAAGCGGTGACGCAGTCCTGCGGTCACAGCGACTTGCTTGTTGTTGCCCGAAGCGCCAAGGCCGTTGATGTCGGCGTCGACGATGGCGCCTTCATTGACTTGCTGGTACTCACCCTGCAGGTACACGTCCGTACGTTTGGACAGCGCGTACGCCGTTTGCAAGTTGAACTGGTTCCAGTGCGGACGCGTGCCGGCCAGGCTGGCACGGGTGTACGTGTACGAACCGGCGATGCTCACCGCCGGCGTCAGCGCGTAGCGAGCATTAGCTTCGAAGTTCTGAAAGTGTGCGCTATCGCCGTTGAAGCCGCCGATACCCGCTGTTTGACCCGACGCACCTGCGCCAATACCGGCCAGGCCGCCCAGATTTGTTTGCGAGTACACGAGGCCGAACGTGGCCGGGCCGAACGCATAGTTAGCCCCGGCGCCCCACGTTTGCTGGCGGCCAGCAAAGAACGTGTTGTCGCTCGACACTGCGCCGCCCGAATTGAATGCGGCCGCCGCACCCGTTGCGCCGTTGCTGTTCAGTTGCAAGTAGGCTGCGGCGAGGTTCAGGCCGCCCCAGTTATACGATGCACCCGCGCTGTAAGCACGGTTGTTGGCGAAGCCGTCGGCCTGATTCGAGAAGCCGTACAGAGCGCCGAACTTGAAGCCGCCATAGTTCACGCTTTGGTATTTGACCGAGTTGTTGATGCGGAACGAGTTGTTCAGGTTGTCGTTGTCAAACGGGTGCGCGAACTGCGTGCCGCCGTATTGAGTGCCGGTGAGTGCCAGCGGACCCACGTAGTCGACCATGCTGTCATATTGGCGGCCGAGGGTTACCGAGCCGAACTGGTCGCTCGTCAGCCCGACGAACGCTTGACGGCCGAATTCGCGGCCACCTTGTTTCAGCGTGCCGTCATTAATGCCAAAGCCGTTTTCCAACGTGAAAATCGCCTTGAGACCGCCACCCAGGTCTTCAGAACCGCGCAAGCCCCAGCGGCTGCCGTTTACCGAGCCGCTCGTTTCTTGCCAGTTGCTGTGACCGTGCTGGTTATTCGTATAGGTGATGCCGGCGTCGATCAAGCCATACAACGTAACGCTGCTTTGGGCATGCGCTGCCGTTGCAAAAACGCCCGTGAGGGCCGCGACCATGAGAGTCTTTTTCATCTTTGTAACTCCGAGAGCGAGAGGGGGCATTTTTAACCCAGGCTTAAGGAGACCTTCACGCGGGCGCTGCGAGAGGCGAAATCCGCATGACAAGCGCGCTGTACTCCAAACGCGCCGGTTTCCAATTAGGCAGAGTGTAGATAGACCCTCGCTAAACGAGCATTCCGATTCCCACAATAAAGTATTACCGAATATGAAACGATGGACGAATGCCGTTTAAGCCTTGCTGATAAAGGCTTGCGGCGGCATTGGGGGAGAGTAAAAGCGGATGTGGCCGAACTGCGTTGCTCATTTACGACAGTAATCGATGCAAAAAAACAACGTGGTAAATCCATAAAGAAATGATTGTTGTCGCGATGGCAACAGATGATTGTCGATTATGCGAATGATCGGTATCGGCTAATCCGCTATACTGAAATCTCTGCTTTCCGAAGCAGACTTTTTCGTTGACGAAAAAGATCTCCAAACCTTTGTCGGCGCGACTTTCCAGTCGCGCTTTTTTTTGCCCGTCGATTTTGGAATTGCAGATGCGGGTCAGTGCGCGGGTGCGGCACCGTCCACTTCGTTCCAATCAGTTGCCAGAGGCGCTCCAGTCTTCCATCACGTAACGACGGGCGTCCATGGGCGACGAGAGCAGATTTTGCCAGTGGTCGCCGTGCCACATAAAATCGAATTCGAAGATCGAATATGACCCATCGGTCGGCTTGGATTGAACTGGAACCGTTTTTACGTGCGATTGCGTGAGCCAGGCGATGGAGCGACGGAATTGATTGAACAACATGGCAATCTCCTGATTCGCATTGACTCCTTGCGACTGATTTTCATCATCCTGGGTTGAGTGCGGCGCAACAACTCGGGCAAACACTTACCATAAACATTTCTTGTACAGATGCCGGCGGCATGCTGAAAATTTTTCCCGATTTTCCGCGAGTCGGGCTTCGCGTGGGTAATATTGACATGGGCTGATTATTCAGTTCTCACTGAATATGCGAATATAATTTTATTCATCTGACATTGACTTATGGCGCAGCGTGCTAAGGAGAGACGAAAAATTCGCTTGACGTTGATTCTGCGTTACCCGTATAACGGCAATGCTGAATTTTCAATCGTCAAATCTGATAGTGGAGGAGTCTTCAGAGATGCTCGATCGTCAATGAAACGACATTGAAATACAGCTTGAGGGCAATGCCCGATTTTGATTAATCCTCGAGGGAAACTGGAATATGGAAACTGGTATCGTCAAATGGTTCAACGATGCTAAGGGCTTTGGCTTCATTACATCGGATTCGGGTGGCGAAGACCTGTTCGCGCACTTTTCGGAGATCCGTGCCGAAGGCTTCAAATCGCTGAAAGAAAGCCAACGCGTTTCTTTCGAGGTCAAGGCAGGTCCGAAGGGCAAGCAGGCGGCGAACATTCAGCCGCTCTGAGCCGCGTTGCGCTGCTCCGCTGGGCGTGGGTTGCCGGGTAGCCAGCTCGCAAGAGAGCCTTCGCTACATGCGGGGGCTTTTTTTATGGCCGCTCATCGTCATTACCCGTTTAAGCTATTAACTATCTGGTCCAGATTAATCCGCCAACGGTGAAAGATAAAAGCGTGCTTTCGAAATTAAAAAGATTGGCGTCGTAAAGTTATAATAATTCCCGCTTTACGAACGGTTCCTGGATCGTCCTGGGATTGCGGTCTTTGCGCCGCGCAGCATCCGGGGCAAAACAATACTGGCCGGGTGCGCGGCGGCTAACTGGTGCATACTTGCCGCAAAGCCACGCGTCCAAAGTATTCCTTTCCATGTCTGAACAGTTTCTGCCGGAACCGGCCCTCGATGTGCCGATCGTCTTCGTCGACCTTGAAACCACCGGTGGCTCGACCAGCGAGCATCGCATCACCGAAGTCGGCGTGGTTGAAATAGGGCCGGCCGGCGTGTCGCGCTGGAGCAGCCTGGTCGATCCTCAGCAAGCGATTCCGTCCTTCATTCAGCAACTCACCGGCATCACGAATGCGATGGTGCGAGGCGCGCCGACTTTCGACGCCATTGCGCCGGCCTTGCATGAGCGCCTGAACGGCAAACTGTTCGTGGCGCACAACGCCAGTTTCGATCGCGGCTTTTTGCGCGGGGAATTTCGCCGGGCCGGGCTCGCATTCGATCCGGATGTACTGTGCACCGTGCGCCTGTCGCGCGCGTTGTTTCCTGCGGAGAAGCGCCACGGGCTCGATGCGTTGGTGGAACGTCATGGTCTCGTCCCGTCCGATCGTCACCGTGCGCTCGCTGACGCCGATCTGATCTGGCAGTTCTGGCAACGACTGCACGGCGGCCTCGTGCCACTGGATGTTTTGCAGGCCCAAATCGAGCGCACCACCCGGCGCTACCGGCTTGCCGGCGACATCACTGAAGATCTGCTCGATACCGCGCCGGCCGGATGCGGCGTCTATGTGTTCTATGGAGAAGGCGATCTGCCGCTCTATGTCGGGCGAAGCGTACGTGTGCGTCAGCGGTTGCGTTCGCATTTGACGGGTGAGCGGCGCTCGTCGAAGGATATGCGGCTCGCGCAGCAGGTGCGGCGTGTCGAGTGGCGGGCGACGGGCGGCGAACTGGGTGCCATGCTCGCGGAGGCGCAGTGGATCGCAACGTTGCGGCCTGGTCATAACCGGCTGCCGCGCGTCACGAAGAGCGATCCAGTCGATGCGCCCTGGCCGTTCGAAGGTCCGATCGTATTCGAGGAGCGTGAGGATGCATCGCATGCGCGCGCTTTTCACGTTGTCGATCGGTGGCGCTACATTGGACATGCCCCTTCACTCGCAGAGGCGACGGCGCTCCAAGCGTCGAGCGTGGCAGCGCCGTTCGAGCTGTCCACCTATCGTCTTCTGCAGAGCCATCTGGCGCGCGGCTTGCGCGTGATGCCACTGGGCGTCTCGAGCGGCACGCCTGTGCCGAGCCTGGCGTGACACGGCTCTTTGCGGAATGGCCTGCTGCTCAGGGCCGATTGACGCTCCGCCTGAGAGCGGCGGACAAGGGGCGCCTCGAGGTGCAGCGTTCGTCTAATACACAACCGCTGAACCGCTGAACCGCTGAACCGCTGAACCGCTCAACCGCTCAACCGCTCAACCGCTCAACCGCTCAACCGCTCAACCGCTCAACCGCTCAACCGCTCAACCGCTCAACCGCTCAACCGCTCAACCGGTCGCGCCCACTCCACCCGCTTCGCACACATGGCCT
>NZ_JAXDPY010000019.1:0-3283 GCF_034668105.1 Paraburkholderia sp.
ACGGCACGACCGCACAAGGTGGCCGCAGCTTCGGCCGCCAGGCGTTCGCGGGTGTCTCGAGCGACTACGGCACGGTGACGCTGGGTCGTCAGTATGACTCCGTGGTCGACTATCTCGGCCCGCTGACGGCAACCGGCACGTGGGGTGGCACGTACTTCGCCCATCGCGGCGATAACGACAACGCCAATGCGTCGATGCGCATCAACAACTCGGTGAAGTTCCAGAGCGCGAACTATGGCGGCTTCTCGTTCAGCGGCCTGTACGGCTTCTCGAACCAGGCAGGTGCATTCGCAAACGATCGGGCCTATAGCGCAGGTATGGGCTATTCGAACGGTGGCCTGAAGCTGGCGGCCGGTTACCTCCAGGCGCAAGGTCTCGGCGGCAACGTGAATGGCGCGATCCAGGACGGCGCACCGGACCTCGGTGTGGCGGGTGAGCGTCAGCGGCAGCGCACGTGGGGCGCGGGTGGCAGCTACGCGTTCGGTCCGGCAACGGTAGGTCTGGTGTACACGCAAAGCCGTTTAACTTTGCAGCCAACGACGCCTCCGTGCGTTACAGCAACTACGAAGTCGACGCGCAGTACAACCTGACGCCGGCGCTCTCGCTCGGCGCGGCATACACCTACACGCAGGCGTTGCAGAACACGCCGGGTGTGCAGAACGGTTCGAGCCACTGGAACCAGTTCGGTCTGCAGGCCGACTACGCGCTGTCGCACCGCACCGATCTGTATGCCGAAGGCGTGGCGCATCTCGGCGCGAACGGCAACACAGTTGGCGCGCAGGTTGACGGCACCGACGCCCCGTCGTCGAACAAGAACCAGGTGGTCGTGACAACGGGTATCCGTCACCGCTTCTAAGCCTGCCTCTAAGACTGCTTCTGAAGCATCGATAGTGGAAGGAAAAAGCACCGTTCGCGGTGCTTTTTTTCGTTGGCACACACGCGGCAAAGGCGGCCTTGTCGCATCGTCGCCGTTGCAAACGGGCTCGACGGATTTGCACTAGTATTTGGTTGCTTCGCGCGTGTCCGAAATGTCGGTGCGGCGATGCATCAAAGTCCGGAGAAGACCATGATTGCGTTTCGAAAGCTGAATTTTGCGGTGGTGGTGTGGGCGTTGGCGTCGGGCGTCGCCTTCGCTGACACGGTGGCGTTGAAGGCCGATCTCGAGCCGTCGAGCGAAGTGCCGCCGCGCGTGAGTCACGGGCACGGCATGTTGAACGCCACGTTCGATACGTCGACCAAGTCCTTGCAATGGACCATCACCTATGAAGGGCTGACCGGCCCGGCAAGCGCCGCGCACTTCCACGGTCCCGCGCCGGTCGGGCAGAACGCCAAGATCCAGGTGCCGATCGGGAAGGACGCGCTTGCGAGCCCGATCAAAGGATCGGCGGCGCTCACCGACCAGCAGGTAACGGATCTCATGGCGGGGCAGTGGTACTTCAACGTGCACACCGCACAGAATCCGATGGGCGAGATTCGCGGGCAGGTCTTGCCGGCTAACTGACGCGAAGAAAGCCTTGCCCGGTGGCGGGCGCTTTTTCGGGATTAGAAGCCGTCGTCCACCGGCGCAGTGGCGAACGCACGTACCATGACGGGACACTATCTAAGGAGCGCGTCCCGATGAGCTGGCAAAGTGCACTCGCATGCTGGTATCTGCGTAGGCAGTTTCGACCGGAAACCTTGAAGCCGGGTGTCAACGTGGAGAAGGCGCGTGCGCTGACGGCCAAACGTGCCTGGTCGCCGCGCGTGCCTGCCGGTTGGCGTCTGCGCGAAGCGTACGGGTCACACGATTGGCCGCTGCACGGTGAGTGGATCGAGCGGGCTGACGGCGCATCGGTTGCCGCGAACGGTCCGACCGTGCTGTATTGCCACGGCGGCGGCTATTACTTCTGTTCGCCGCGTACGCATCGTTCGCTCGTGTATGGTCTGGCGACGCGCGCCAACACGCCGATTTTTTCACTCGACTACCGCCTCGCCCCCGAGCATCGCTTTCCGGCCGCGCTCGACGATGCGACCGCCGCCTACCGTCGCCTCGTCGCAGACGGTACGCCGCCCGAGTCGATCGTCATGTCGGGCGATTCGGCGGGCGGCGGCCTTGCGCTCGCCACGCTGGTCGCGTTACGCGATGCTGGTGATCCTTTGCCGGCGGGCTGTCTGCTGTTCTCGCCGTGGACCGACCTGGCCGCAGCGGGCGCCACCATCCGCACCAACGACGGTCTCGATCCTATGTTCAGCGGCCCCGCCATCGCGCGCGCGGCCAAGGTTTATCTCGGCGACACGTCCGCCACGCATCCGTACGCTTCGCCGGTTTATGCAGATCTGCGCGGCTTGCCGCCGCTTTTCATCATGGTGGGCAGCACCGAGGTCTTGCTCGATGACTCGCAACGTGTCGCCGACAAGGCGCGCGCGGCCGGTGTCGATTGTGAGCTCGAAGTGTGGAAGAAGATGCCGCACGTCTGGCCGCTGTTCTCCCCGTTCATTCCCGAGGCGAACCGCGCGCTCGAGCGCGCCGCGGCTTTCGTGCGGCGTGTAACGGGTGGCACGACGAGCGGCACGACGAGGACCGCTCAGCCGTCCAGCGTCACATCAATTGCCTGATAGGCGGCTTCGACCGTGTCCTGGCCGTATTGCCGTTCCAGCCGACGTACGGTGAAGTGGCCGTGCGCGACCTGCTGGAAGTGGTCGATGAACACTGTATTGACCATCGCGCCGAGCACCGCGCCGATCGCCGGAATCGACTTGGCGGCGATCTGCTCGCTCACCTGCACCGAAAAGCGCGCGGCAATCGTGTTGAGCAGCCGCAGCAACGCTGCCGAGCCATGCGCGGTAAAGCCTTTCGTCGCGATTTCGGATGAAGCCTTCGACACCGCCTGCGCCAGTGCGCCGCGCATGATGAAGTAGCCGAAGTCGGCGTCGTCGTCGGCTTTCGAGGTGCCGCCCATGCCGAGCACCGTCAGGCACTGCAGCTGCGTGTCGATCGACGTCAGATCCTCGCCCTCGCTGCGCGCCACGTCGCAGATCGAGCGGAACATCAGCGTGGTCGTGACCGGTAACTCGACGGGCAGCGCGAACAGGCCGAATGCGCCGCCGGCCGCCCCGGTGGTGGCCACGGCGAACTTGTGCAACAGGTTGCTCGGCTTGTCGGGCACGATCAGCGGCGAAGCGCCGGCCTGCCGCCCCAAAGTGCGCAGCGCGATCGAGAGACACTTGCGCAGCGCCAGCTCTGTTGCATCCGTGACCTTTTCGTTAGCAAAAGCGGGCATGCGCGAAAGCAGCTTTTCGAGCG
>NZ_JAXDPY010000020.1:0-12711 GCF_034668105.1 Paraburkholderia sp.
CGATCCCCAATTCGGCGTCGGCCACGCGCGTGAACGCCGCGTCGAGCGTTTCGTCTTTATGAATGCGCCCGCCGGGCACGAACCATGTGCCTCGCGCAGGGCGATTGCGACGGCGCCCGACCAGCACGCGGCCCTCGGCGTCGCTGACGATCAGATCGATCGCGACCAGCGGCGTCAGACGCACCACGTCCAGGAAATCGATCTCGGTCAGCATGGCATCTCCTGCGAGCGGGCGCCGGTTGAGCGCGGGGTGATGGTTGATCGTAAGGGAATCTGAAGGCGCTAGTAGTCGCCGTGGTGTTCGTCGTCGCGGGTGAGACGGCCTGACACATTCGCCAGCAGCAGTGCCACCAGAATCGCGCCGATCGTGGCGAAGAGAAACGCCCCGACCATCGCGGCTAACACCAGCATCGTCCATGCGAGGCCGTTCATCTATCGGCTCCAGCGCGTTGATACGCGTGCGAAATAGTCTCCGTCTGGATTCTACGGGTGTAAGAAACGGCCTGCCCTGTCACATCACGCCGAAGTATCGCCGCGTCTCGACAGTGCGTGATGTCTGAAGATCGCCTGCCCTCTGCCGATGCGCATGATGCTTGGCACGGCACGGCACAGCCTGGCACGGCTAGCGAGCGACGTAACCCTCCGGCGTCGTCACCGCGTCCTTGAACACCTCGGCGTTGGTGGAGACCACATAGATGGGTGTCGGCGACAGCTTGAGGCGGGCGAAACCGTCACGATACGGCAAGCTCGACGCGTTGCCCATCATGTCGAACACCACCACTTCGCCCGACGTGCCGGGCGCATCCACCCGCAGACGATAGTCCGCGCTCTGGCTCGCGCTGAAACCGGTTTTGGCGTTCCACGTGTCGTTGTCATGCGTCCACAGCGCGGTCACGATCTTGCCGCGGCCGAGCCTGCGGAATGCATACGCGTATACGCCTTTTGGCAGACCTTTGAGTGGTCCGAGCGTATCCGTCCCGTCGATGATCCGCGTCATCGCCGCCACCGCGAGCGCGGCCGGCTTCGGGCTGATGCGAGCGGCGCCGAAAGCGCCCTGCGGATGATCGAGTTCAAAGAACACGCCGTAACCAGCCGCGGCCTCCGGCATGTCCGCGAGATAAAAGATGTAGGTCATGTCCGCGCCTTCACCGAGCAGGATGAGATGCGTGCGCGCCACGACCGCCGCTTGCGCATACAGGACGTTCGCGCCTGGATAACTTTTTCCGTACGCCTGCCCGATGTCGTAGCTGATGCCCGTTTCGGTAACGAACAGCGGCGCGCCCGGCTTCAGATACTGCCGCAGTTCGTGGCGCAGCGCCCGCATCGCGGCGGGCAGCGCGCCTGGCACCGTGCCTTGATTGCCTGAATCGGTGACCCGCTCGGGAGGATGCGACGGTGTCGTGCCGATGTCGTAATAGCCGTGAACGGTCATGCCGTCCATATACCGGCCGATGCCCTGCGGACCGAGACGGCGCATCCACGTCACGTTGGCCTGAACCGAGGCGTACGTCACACCCATCACGACCGCATGCGGGTCCGTCTGATGAATGCCTTCCCAGACGGCTTTATACATGGCGATGAAATTCGCGTCGGTATCGCGCCACGGCAGACCGCCATCGGCGTCCGGCTCCCATGTCACCTGGTAGTAGTTGTCGCGCTGTTTGGGGAAGTAGGTCATCCGTGTGCGGTTGGATTCGGCGCCGACCTTTGCCATGTAGTCCTTCATTTGCGCGAGAGAGGTCGGCGCATAGCTGTGCGTCTCCTTGCCGGTCGGGCTCGCCCACTGCGGAATGCCGTCGAGCTGGATCAAGCGCATGATGTCGCCGCGCCGGAAATAGGGGATCAACTGTTTGCTCGAGGGATCGAACGTGCCCGCTTTTTTCGGCTCTTCCATGTACCAGTTGCGGTTGTCGTTCGCCCAGGAAAGGCCGAGCGCCGTATAGACCGGCCGATAGCCGTCGCCATCGCAGCAATGCTGCCCTGGCGCGATATAAGCGGTGCCCTGGCCACCGAACCGATGCAAGTCTTCATACGGAAAGCGTACGGCCGGCAAGGCAGCGGACGTGTCAGGCAGTACGCCGAAGGTGGCGATCCCCGCAGGACGCGTCCCACGCGCTTCGAGCTGACCGTGTGCGCGCTCCAGCGAAGCGGAGACGGCGAAGTAGCCCGCAACCGTCGACGCGCAACTGAGCGTCGATAGCGTGCCGCCTGCGGCAACGGGGAAGTGGCCGCTGGCGCGCACCGCATTCCAGCTGTCGCGGACCTGCCAGTTAAGCGTGTCGTTTTGCGTCGGACGTGCGGTGAAAACGAGCGCGAACGGTTGGTCCGCTGCGAAGAGTCGCGTGCCCTCGCTCGGCGTGTCCGCTTCCAGCAGATCGCCGTTTGCGCCTGCGCGCACCTGAGAGGAGGGCGCCGCGCAGCGCAGGCCCGCTCCGGGCGGCGCCTTCAATGCAGTGGGCACGTTGGCCACCGGTTCCGGCACGGCGGCCGGCGCGCCGTCTTTGTTCGCCGAAGCTGCCGCCAGCTTCGCCGCCGCGCCCGCATCGGCGGGGGTGCGCGCAACCGCGCACCGCTTTTCAACGCCGGGTGCCGGATCGCCGAACACACCGTTATTGCAATCCGCGCTGTTCAAAAACGTCTTGATGACATGTTGCTCGACCGTGCCGTACAGCACGTCTCGTGTACCGCTGAACCGGCAGGTGCCGTACTCCGCCGCGCAGGGTGTCCACTTTCTGCCGTCAACCGTCAGATCGGAATTGCTCGCGCTGCCGGGAGTGGCCGAAGCCGGTGCTGCGTTGCACGGGGCGGCGATCGAGCCAAAGAGGATCAACGCCGCTGTCGAGGCAGCGGCACGCAGTGCAAACCCGTGAGTGGCAAAGGCGCCGACGAGTGGTCGCAGCGCGCGATGTTCGCGTACATTCGGCATGTGTTCCCCGTGTCGTTCGACGTTGATGTTCCGGCAACAAGACGACGCGCAATGGCTAGTTGACCAGGCCAGAGCCGCCTCAGGCTACCTCACATCGCAATGTGTTGCGGAAACCGCATAGGCTATTTCCGCAATCTGTTGGCGGAATGGTACCGGCTCTGATCCGACACAATCCGCCATTGGCCCGCCTATTGCCTGACGGACTAAAGTTGCGTTATTTCGGTGTTTCACGGTTGAAACATTAATCGTCCTGTTTATATTCAGCGGATCCAATAACAACGAATTAAATAATTTTGTTGCCAGCGAAAGTGTTTATATTGGAGACTGTTTTACACATCTCTGCCGACTGAATCTATCGTCGGAAGAAAGTCCCCCCGGCAAGCTGTAAGAGCATTAGCCGCCGTAGCTAGGACGGCCGCCCCCATTCTGGCGGTGTGTAACAGAGAAGTCACGTCAAATCCGCGAAATCACGGGCGGATCAAGGTGCAACTCAAGCATTTCGAGCAGCGGCTGTATGTGTGCCAACGCACGAAAAATCGCATTAATTCGCATTAGGATTCGCGAAACGTAAATTCATTCATATGCAGAATTGGCATTAAATTCATTGAAAAATTAGTAGTGCCGGGATTGTTCCGAAAATCACTGGCTGGCCACCATATCGAAACGCCAACATGTCTGCACTTTCGGTCATGGCGGCTAAATGCTTGATTGCGGATGGCTATGATGCACTGCACAGAGCATGCCTCTGTGCGGCGTTCAAGGTTGAAAAGTAGATCCGTTTTCTGTTGAGAGGATGACTATGACCTGCGCGAGTCTCGAATCTGCAATGTTGCGCTGGGTGCACGCGCCGAACAAGGGTATGCGTCGCATCGCGATACTGATGTTCAACGACTGCTCGCTGCAGGGCGCGGGCGTGGTTGCCGAGGTGTTTCAGGCTGCGAATGAACTGGCATCGTCAGGCTCGGGCGGCTGGTTGTATGACGTTTCCTTCCTGTCGGCGGACGGCGGCATGGTGACCTCGTCATCGGCACTGCGGGTCTGGACCGACGGACTCGACGCGCGGCATTACGGCGGCTTCGACGCGTTGTATGTGGCCGGTGGCAAAGGCGCAGGCGCCGCGGCCGGCGACGAGCGTCTGATCGCCTGGTTACGGCGCGTGCGCCGCAACACCGGCATGATCCGGCCGATTGCGGAAGGACGCGCGCTGCTCGATGCGGCCTATGTGCCGGACGGCAAGGAAAGTGCGGATTTCCAACCGCAGCAGCCGATGCTGCCGCGCCAGAGCGAACCGAACGGCGATGCGGGCGACCGCCTCGAATCGATGCGCAGCGCGCTCGCCATGATCAAGCGCGATCTCGGCGGCGCCACTGCCCGCACGGTGGCTGAACGTCTGCTGGCCGATTCGTGCTCGAACCTCGCACCGCTGCTGGGTGAAGACGGCGGATTGAGCCCGGGCGACAAAGTGCGCGCGGCGGCTCGCTGGCTGCAAGAGAATTGCCAGCAGTCGATTTCGATTGCCGATGCGGCCCAGTTCGCCGCGATGAGCGAGCGCAACTTCCTGCGCCGCTTCAAGATGGAAATGGGTATCACGCCCTCGAGTTTCCTGTTGCACGAGCGTCTCGCGGTGACCTGCAGCCTGCTGACCGAGTCGGAATTGCCGGTGGACAAGATTGCCCGGCGCACCGGCATGGGTAACGGTGACCGCCTCGCGAAGGTCTTCCGTAAGCGCATGAGGATTTCCCCCACCGAGTTCCGGATTCAAAGTCGCCGCATGGTGGGCGGATAGCGTACGTACGCGCGGCGAAGCAGTTTTCCGCGCATACCACGGAATATTTCGTGCATGGCTTCGTTAAGGCTTTCGTTGTCTTCATAAATCTGTAAGGAATCCGAATATGTTGACTCAGGGAGTGGTGGGCGCTGCGTCGGTGAACCCGGACGGCGCAAATGCCGGGTCCGCCGGTACGCATTGCGCGCGCATCGTCCCGGTCATTCTTGCCGGTGGCTCGGGTACGCGTCTGTGGCCGGTGTCGCGCGAGAATTTTCCTAAGCAACTAATCGACGTCGTCGGCTCCGACTCGTTGCTGCAGGCAACCGCGCGGCGGATGGACGGCTTTCCCGCCGGCTGGAACGTGGACGCGTCGCCGATCATCGTGTGCGGCGAAGAACACCGCTTTGTGATTGCCGAGCAGCTTCGTGACAACGGCGTGAACGCACGGCTGATCGTTGAGCCCGCGCGGCGTGATACGGCCCCGGCTTTGACGCTCGCGGCGTCGCTCGCGTGCGCGGAGGGCGGCGACGCGATTCTCATCGTGATGCCGTCAGATCATTCGATCGCCGACGTGCCCGCATTGCAAGGCGCGCTGGAACGTGCCGCCGGGTACGCGGATCGGGGCTCGATCGCCACGCTGGGCGTACCGCCCACGCGTGCCGATACGGGCTTCGGCTATATCCGCATCGGCGCGCAATTGCCCGACGGCGGTCATACGATCGACGGCTTCATCGAGAAGCCGGCCGAGGAGATCGCCGCGCAGTACGTCGCGGCAGGCACGTATTGGTGGAATGCCGGCATCTTTGTCGTGCGGGCACGCGTGTGGCTCGAGACGCTGAAACGCCTGCAACCGGAAATGCACGCCGCTTGCGAGCAAGCGTTCGTGAACGGCCGCAGCGAAGGCGCGTACTTTCGCCCACTGCTTGACGCTTTCCTGGCCACGCCTGCCGACTCGATCGACTACGCCGTGATGGAGCGTCTCACGGATAGCGCCGAACCCAACGAGCGGGACGGCGTGGGCGCCCCGGACGAAACCGCCGCGAGTCACGGCGCGGACCCCCAAGCGATGTCCGGCGCGAATCCCGCAGGTGTTGTCGTGCGGCTCGATGCGGGCTGGTCGGACCTCGGTTCCTGGGACGCGGTCTGGGCCGCGATGGAGAAGGACGCCAACGGCAACGCCGGGCGCGGCCGCGTGACGTTCGAAGGCGCGGTGTCGAGCTATGCGCATTCCGAAGGGCGGCTGGTCGCCTGCGTCGGCACGACCAATGTGGTGGTCGTCGAAACGGCGGATGCGGTGCTGGTGGTCGACCGTTCGCACGTGCAGGACGTCAAGGGTCTGGTGTCGCGCATCAAGGCGCAGCACGCCCCCGAAGCGGATGCGCACCGCAAGGTGCGGCGCCCTTGGGGTTTTTACGATTCCATCGACCACGGCGAACGCTTCCAGGTCAAGCGCATCGTCGTGACGCCGGGCGCGCAGCTGTCGCTGCAACTGCACCACCACCGCGCCGAACACTGGGTTGTCGTGCGCGGCACCGCGCTCGTCACACGCGGCGACGAGCAGTTCCTGCTCAGTGAAAACGAATCGACCTACATCCCGCTCGGCACCCGTCACCGGCTCGAAAACCCCGGCAAGGTGCCGCTCGAAATCATTGAAATCCAGTCAGGCTCCTATCTCGGTGAAGACGACATTGTGAGGTTCAACGACAACTACGGCCGCTGCTCCTAACAGCGTTCCCGGAATGATGTGCGGAAAAGAACGAACGGCAAGAAAGAGGTAAGCAAAATGCGCAAGTTTCAGGATTTACTCGCGCGAGTTTTCGATGTCGCGTTGGTGCTCGCGGGGGCGGCGGTGGCGTCGCAGATCCGCTTTGATTACCTCGCTCAATCAGGGTTCTATTGGGCGCTCGTGATGTTTGCCGCTGCTTTCGCGCTGGCCATCTTTCCAGCGTTCGGGGTCTATGAATCCTGGCGCGGCCGCTCCAAGCTCTCGCTCGCCGGGCAGGTGGCGCTCGCGTGGCTGATCGTGCAGGGCAGTGCGCTCGTGCTGATGTATTCGCTGCACCGCATCGACTTCGTGTCGCGGCTGTGGTTCTCGTACTGGACCGCGGTGACGGGCGGCCTCCTGATCGCTTACCGGCTGGTGACGCATGCGGTGCTGGCGCGGGCGCGCAGTGCCGGATTGAATCTGCACCAGGTCGCGATCGTCGGCAGCGGTTCGCAATGCGACGCGATCATCCGCCGGATCGATTCGGCGCCGACCACTGGCTTTCGCGCGACCGCCGTCTACAACACGCGTCCGGAACTGTCGCCCGTCACCAGTCCGCGCGTGCCGGTTTACGACACCGTGGACGCGCTCGCCGACTATATCCGCACCAACGACGTGCACGAACTCTGGCTGATGGTTTCGCTCACCGAGGAGCCGCTGATCTGCGCGCTGGTCAGCGAGTTCCGCGACGACCTGGTGAATATCCGCTTCATGCCTGACGTGCGTAGCCTCGCGCTCTTCGAAGGCAGCGGCGTGATCGATCTGCTCGGCGTGCCGGCGATCAACCTCGTCGCCTCGCCGCTGTCGGCCAGTTCGATGTTGAAGAAGGAAATCTTCGATCGCCTGTTCGCCGCCACGGCGCTGATCTGCCTCGCGCCGATCATGTTCGCGATCGCGATCGCGGTGAAGCTCTCGTCGCGTGGCCCGGTTTTCTTCAAGCAGAAGCGTAAAGGCGCGGACGGCCGCGTCTTCACGATCTACAAATTCCGCTCCATGCGTGTGCATGCCGAGCAGAAGGGCACGCTCAGACAGGCGACGCGCAATGATCCGCGCGTTACGCGAGTCGGCGCATTTCTACGCCGCACGAGCCTCGACGAACTGCCGCAATTCTTCAACGTGTTGCGTGGCGACATGTCGGTCGTCGGACCGCGTCCCCATGCACTCGAGCACGACGACCTCTATCAAAAAGTGGTTGCCGGCTACATCAATCGCTATCGGATCAAGCCGGGCATCACGGGTTGGGCGCAGATCAACGGCTTTCGTGGCGAAACCGACCGCATCGAGAAGATGGAGCGTCGCGTCGAACATGACCTGTACTACCTGGGGCATTGGTCGTTCGCGCTCGATATGCGGATTATCGGCGCGACGATTGTCGCCGGACTGGTGCATCGAAACGCTTACTAAGTAGTTAACAAGTACGCTGGGCGCTGCCTCCCCCGAGGACAGTTCGCTGGCGCAAGGAGGAAACATCATGAGCTCGCTTGGTATACGCACGGGAAGTCTCTTGGTTTTCGCAACTGCGGCAATGCTTTCCGGATGCGGAATCGCACCGGGCCAGCGGATGGTCACACCCGCCGCGCTTCAGGACACGGGTGGGGATTTCAGCACGGAACCGTCGGCGCAACAGCAGATTCCGATCACCGATATCAACCTCGCGCTGCTGCGCAAGATGAATCAGGCGCAGACGGCCGCTACGCTGCCGCCGCAGACAGCCGCGCTGTTCGGCAAGCCGACGGCCTACAAGGTCGGCCCCGGCGACGTGCTGCAAATCGTCGTGTGGGATCACCCGGAACTCGCCGCCGCGCTAGGCCAGCCTGCGCAGAACGCGAAAACGACGGACGCCGCGCCCGGTTTTCTGATCGACGAAAACGGCGACGTCCAGTTTCCGTACGCGGGCACGGTGCACGTGGCCGGCAAGGACGCCGGGACCATCCAGAAGGAACTGCATAAGCGCCTGAGCAACGTCTATCAGAAGCCCGAGGTGACGGTGCGGGTGGCCTCGTTCCGCAACGCGCAGATCTACGTCGACGGCGAAGTACGCACCCCCGGCGCGCAGTCGGTCACCGACATCCCGATGTCGTTGACGAGCGCGATCGGCCAGGGCGGCGGCTTCACCGCGAATGCGGATCGCAGCCGCGTCGATCTGATTCGCAATGGTGTGACGTATCCGCTCAACGTAAGCGACCTGATCAAGCGCGGCCGCAATCCGTCGGACATCTACCTCCAGGCCGGCGACATGGTGCGGGTGTCTTCACGCGAAGACAGCGGCGTGTACGTGATGGGCGAGGTCAACAAGCCGGCCACCGTCGTGCCGATGCCGAACGGTTCGATGTCGCTTTCGCAGGCCATTTCCGACAGCGGCAGCTTCGATTCGAACACGGCGGCGGCAAGGCAATTGTTCGTGATCCGCAATTCGACCAGCGACTCGCCGCAGGTCTATCACCTCGATGCGACCTCGCCGGTGTCCATGCTGCTCGCCAATCAGTTCGAGCTTCAGCCGAAGGACGTCGTGTATGTCGGTCAAGGCGGGCTGGTCCGCTTCAACCGTGTGTTGAACCTGCTGCTGCCGGCGATCAATGCGGCTGTGACGGGTGCCGTCCTTGCGAAGTAACAGCAGTGCAAGCAGCTGTGCAACGTGACCTTGAACCGCCGGGCTTTGTTGGGTGAACAAAATGGCAATCAACTTCGAAAACCGTTACAGCGACGTGTCCGGACCGGACGAGCTGCATCTGTCGGACTATCTGCGCACGATCGTGAGGGGCTGGCGCACGATCGCGATGGTGACGCTGATCGCGCTCGCGCTGGGGTGCGCGTACGCGTTCCTCGCGCCGCCGACGTACCGCGCGGATGTGTTGTTCCACGTCGAGGACAAGACGGCCAATGCCAATGCGAACGGCAAGGATTCCTTGCCGCCGCTTACCGGCATGTTCGACACCAAGCCCTCGACGGCGGCGGAGATCGAGTTGCTGAAGTCGCGTCTCGTCACCGAGGAAACGGTCAAGAACCTGCACCTCGACATTTCAGCTGCGCCGCGCACCTTGCCGTTCATCGGCGGCATGATCGCGGGGCTGGTGAACGGGCAATGGGGCTTCAAGTTGCCGTCGTTCATCAACCTGTCCGACTATGCCTGGGGTGACGAGAGCATTGCCGTGTCGCGCTTCGATACGTCGAAGGACTTTTACGACACGACCTTCACGCTGATTGCGGGCGACGGCGGTTCGTACGTGCTGCGCGACAAGAACGGGATCGCGATTCTCTCCGGCCATGTCGGCGAGACCGTGGAAACCGATACCGCCGACGGTCCAATTGCGTTGCACGTCGATAAACTGGTCGGCGCGCCCGGTTCGCGTTTCGAACTGCGACGCGCCTCGACGCTGGGCACCGTGGACCGCTTGCAAAAGGCGCTGGTGGTCGCGGAGACCACGCTGCAGTCGGGCGTGATACGCACGAGTCTCGAAGGCGGCGACCCGGCGCTGACCGCGGCGATCGTCAACAGCATGGCGCGCGAATTCGTGCGCCAGGATGTGGAGAGCCGCTCGACCGAGGCGGAGCATATGCTGGCTTTCCTCGACCAGCAATTGCCGGGTTTGCGTAAGGAACTCGACGAGGCCGAGCAACGCTACAACAAGTTCCGCAACGCGCACGGCACGGTCGATCTTGGCGAAGAAAGCCGCCTGCTGCTGCAGCAGGTCGTCGACAACAAGACGAAGCTGCTCGATCTGCAGCAGCAACGCGCGGAGATGTCGCAGCGCTTCACGGCGAATCACCCGGCGGTAGCCGCGCTCGATGCACAGATCGCGGCGTTGCAGGGCGCGGCGGCCACCATGAACCGCAGCGTGGCCGTGATGCCGGACACCGAGCAGACCGCGTTGCGTTTGCTGCGCGACGTGCATGTCGACACGGAGCTCTATACCAATCTGCTGAACAGCGCGCAGCAACTCCGGGTGGCGAAAGCCGGCCAGGTGGGCAACGTGCGCGTGGTGGACTTCGCCGAAACGCCTGACGAGCCGGTGCGTCCGAAACGAGTGCTGGCGATTCTGATCGCGCTCGGCGGCGGCTTGCTGATCGGCATCATGCTGACCTTCTTCAAACGCGCGATGTACGGCGGCGTGGAACGTCCGGATGAACTCGAAGCGGTGCTCGGCGTGCCGGTGTTCGCGATCGTGCCGCGCAGCCAGACCCAGCTGCGTTTGCAGGAAAACGTCATGTTGCGCCGTCGTGGGCTGCATGTGCTCGCGCAGCAGGCGCCGGAAGACATCGCCGTGGAAGGCGTGCGCAATCTGCGCACCTCGTTGCAGTTGTCGCTCGATCATGCCGAGAACAACGTGGTGATGATCACGGGTTCGCGGCCCGATACCGGCAAGTCTTTCCTGTCAGTAAATCTGGCGGCGCTGGTGGCTTCGGCGAATAAGCGGGTGCTGATAATCGACGGCGACATGCGGCGCGGCGACGTTCATTCGCATTTTGGCGTGGGCCATCAACCGGGCCTTTCCGACGTGCTGAGCGGCGGCGATCTGAGCTCGATGATCCAGCGCGACGTGCTGCCCGGACTCGACGTGCTCGCCAAGGGCACGCTGCCTTCGCATCCGTCTGAAGTGCTGATGAGCAAGCGCTTCGAAACGATGCTCGAGGAATTGAAGTCGCACTACGACCTCGTGATCGTCGACACACCGCCGGTACTCGCCGTGACCGACTCGACGGTGATCGGCAAATACGCCGGCACGACGCTGCTGGTGGTGCGCCACGGCCGCCATCCGCTGAACGAGATTGCCGAGACGGCCAAGCGGCTGCTCAACGGCGGCGTATCGCTCAAAGGCGTGCTGCTGACCGACGTGCCTCAGGAAGGGGCCTTCCTCGGTTCCGGCTATCAGGGCGGTTATTACGGCTACGACAGCATCGCAGGTTGAGGGTTGACGCAGCGGCGGCTCCAGCATGGGGCCGCTCGCTCGAATCGTGCTGTGGCACTGGCATCGCAAAGTTCAACGAGAGGGGTAGCTCCATGAAACGCAAGGTCGCGCTGATCACCGGCATCACTGGACAGGACGGGTCGTATCTCGCCGAGCTGCTGCTCGCCAAGGATTACGACGTACATGGCATCAAACGCAGGTCATCCCTGTTCAATACAGACCGGATCGATCATCTCTATCGCGATCCGCACGACCCGGATCAGCGACTCTTCCTGCATCACGCCGACCTGACCGACTCGACCAGCATCCTGCGCGTGATCCAGCGGGTCGAGCCTGACGAGATCTACAACCTCGCGGCGCAGAGCCATGTGGCGGTTTCGTTCGAGGAACCGGAATACACGGCCAATGCCGACGGCCTCGGCGCGCTGCGGATTCTGGAGGCGATCCGGATTCTCGGGCTGCAGCACAAGACGCGTTTCTATCAGGCTTCGACCTCGGAACTGTACGGCCTCGTGCAACAGATTCCGCAATCGGAGACCACGCCGTTCTATCCGCGCAGCCCGTACGCGGTGGCCAAGCTGTTCGCGTACTGGACCACGGTCAATTACCGCGAGGCCTACGGGCTCTATGCCTGCAACGGGATTCTGTTCAATCACGAATCGCCGGTGCGCGGCGAGACTTTCGTGACGCGCAAGATCACGCGCGCCGTGGCACGCATCGCGGTGGGCATGCAGAAGATCCTGTATCTCGGCAATCTGTCGGCGTTGCGCGACTGGGGTCATGCGCGCGACTACGTGGAAATGCAGTGGCGCATGCTGCAACAGGAACAGCCGGAGGATTACGTCATCGCCACCGGCGTGCAGTACAGCGTGCGTGACTTCGTCCGGCATGCCGCGGCCGAACTGGGTGTCACCGTACGTTTCGAAGGCACCGGCGTGGATGAAATCGGCGTTGTCGAAAAGGTGGAGGGGCGCGAGATCAAGATGTCGCCCGGCGACGTGATCGTGCGTGTCGATCCGCGCTACTTCCGTCCCGCCGAAGTCGAGACGCTGCTGGGCGATCCGTCGAAAGCACATGCCAGGCTCGGCTGGCAGCCGACTACGTCGTTCGCCTCGCTGGTCAAGGAAATGGTGCGCGCGGACTATCAGATTGCAAGACGTGACGCGCTTGTCACGCTGGCCGGTTTCACGGCGCTGGAACATCACGAGTAACGGCAATGAACAAACACGCACGCATCTTCGTCGCGGGCCACCGTGGCATGGTCGGCTCGGCGCTGGTCCGGCGGCTCGCCGCCGAGGGCTATTACAACGTCGTCACGCGATCGCGGGCGGAGCTCGATCTGATG
>NZ_JAXDPY010000021.1:0-22622 GCF_034668105.1 Paraburkholderia sp.
GCGGCGCAAGTGCGCGCGTTACGCAAGCACGTGCGGCAGGAGGGCGATGCGCGCAAACAGAATGATCGGCCCGCCATCATCCGCTTGTCGGGTGAGTTTCATGTGCTGATCGCGGAGATGATCGGCAACGAGATTCTGTTACGGATGATGCGCGAACTCGCCCCGTTGACGTGCCTCGTCATCACGCTTTACGACAAACCGAATGCACCGGCGTGCCCGCATCACGAGCACAGCGATCTGATCGACGCCATCGAAGCGCACGACGGCGCCAAGGCGGCGGCGTGCATGCTGGAACATCTGGAGCATATCGAGGCGACCTTGAACTTCGACGAGGAGAAGGACGCGTCGTCGGATATCGAAGCGATCTTCTCCTGAGCGTCGCCCCTCTTCGCCGCGGTGCACCCGCTTCACGCAGTGCATCCGCCGCGCCTGCGTAGTGGCGGTTCGCTGACGCTCACCCGCACGCGCCAACCTCGCCACACGCGGTACAGAAGTCGCAGCCATCCTTGCGAATCACCGCATTCGCGCCACACGAGCCGCACTTGCGTCCGAGCATGGTGTGCAGTCCTTGTGCACCGCCGGGTTGTAGCAGGGTGGCATCGTCAGTCGGGCCGGTGCCGCCAGGCGGCGGCCGGATGCCGAAATCCGCCGGCAATGCCGTTTCGGCTCTCATCTGCCCGCGCGGCAAGCGCGCCAGCATGCGCGAGGGCACCTGGTTGCCCTCGGCATCGAGAAAACCGCGCCGATGCAGAATCTGCTGGATCGCAAACGCGAGCGCCGCCACTTCGGAGTCGTGCCAGCGCGGCGTGCGATGACCGTCAAGACGCTGCACTTCGCCGAGCCGCACCTGCCCACGATCCCACGACACCTTGCGCATGTCCTGCAAATTGCGCGCGACAAAACCGCCGCGTGCCGCAAGCGACAGCGAACGCATCGTTGCCGTGATCCATTGCTGCGACTCGTCGCGCTGACCGGTCGGAATGAAGAACTCGATGGGGCGTTCGATCGTGACGTCATCACCGCCAAGCCGCCCCGTCACTTCGATAAACGACACCGCCACGTAAAGCGACTTCTTGCCGGCTTGCGTCAGATACTCGACCTTTTCGATGATCGCCGGCAGTTCGCCCTTGGGCCGATGATCGATCGCGATCCGCAGCGGATCCTGATCGGTCTCCGTCAGCGTGTCATCCGCTTGCGGCGGGCTCACGCTCAGCACCGCGCCGAGCGTTTCGTTCGGACGGTAGGTGGCGAGACCCTTGAGGCCGTTTTTCCACGCGTCGAAGTAGAGGCTCTCGAATGCTTCGAACGGATAATCCGCCGGCACGTTCACCGTCTTCGAGATCGACGTGTCCACGTACGGCTGCACGGCGGCCATCATGTCGAGGTGATCGCGTGCCGACATTTCGAGCGCGCTGACGAAATAGTCAGGCAGGTTTTTCACGTCGCCGCCGAGCTCGCGATAAAGACGGTACGCGTAGTCTTCGACATCGAACGATTCGCGGCCGCCGTCGGCCATCACCTTCATGCGCGTGTAGGTCCACGAGAAGGCCGGCTCGATGCCGTTCGACGCGTTGTCGGCGAACGCGAGGCTGACGGTGCCGGTCGGCGCGATGGACAGCAGATGGCTGTTGCGGATGCCGTCGCGGCGGATGGCTTCCTTGATGTCGTCGGGCAGGCGCGAAGCGAAGGTGCCCGCTTCCAGATAACGCGCGGCGTCGAACAACTCGAACGCGCCGCGCTCGCGCGCCAGTTCCACCGACGCCCGATAGGCTTCGTCGCGCATCAGCCGGGCAATGCGTACCGCGAAGTCACGGCCTTCCTGCGAGTTGTAGCGCAGGCCGAGCATGACCAGCGTATCGCCGAGGCCGGTGAAACCCACGCCGATGCGCCGTTTGGCGCGCGACTCGTCATATTGCTGCTGCAGCGGCCAGAGCGTGACGTCGAGCACGTCGTCGAGAAAACGTACCTGGGTGCGGGTGCGTTTGGCGAGACCGTCCCAGTCGAACGAAGGCTTGCGGCCTTTGATCTGCGCGAACGGATCGAGCACGAAACGCGTGAGGTTCAAGGGTCCGAGGTTGCAGCATCCGTAGGCCGGCAATGGCTGTTCACCGCACGGATTGGTGGCGCGAATGGTTTCGACCGCACGCAGATTGTTGTCCTCGTTCATGCGCGAGATGAACACGATGCCGGGCTCGGCGACGTCATAGGTAGAGCGCATGATGCGATCCCAGATCTCGCGGGCGGGCCGTTCGCTATAGACCCACAGGCCGTCGTCGCGCTGCCGCACGTCGCCCGCCGCGCGCAATGCCGGCGACGGCTCGGCGCGATGCACGAGTTGCCACGGCTGATCTTCTTCGACGGCACGCATGAATTCGTCGGTCACGCCCACCGACACGTTGAAGTTGTTCCAGCGGCCTTTCGAATGTTTGGCCTCGATGAACTCGATCAGATCGGGATGGTTGCAATCGAGCACGGCCATTTGCGCGCCGCGCCGCGAGCCGGCACTTTCGACGGTCCGGCACGAGGCGTCGAATACGTCCATATAACTGCACGGACCGGACGCCGATGAACTGGTGGTATGAACGCGCGCGCCCTTGGGCCGGATCGCGGAGAAGTTATAGCCGACGCCACCGCCGCGGCGCATGGTTTCGGCGGCCTGCAACAACGCCACGTAAATGCCGGGAAGGCCCTGTTCGTCGACACCTTGAATCGCGTCACCAACCGGTTGCACGAAGCAGTTGATGAGCGTGGCGGCGATGCCCGTGCCTGCCGCGCTCATGATGCGCCCGGCGCCCAGTGCGCCATGCCGGAGATTGTCGACAAAGCGCGCTTCCACCGACTCGCGCAGGGCTTCAGGTTCCGCCTGGGCGACGCCACGGGCGACGCGTTTGAACACGTCGTCGGCGGTTTGCTCGTCGCCTTTCGCGTACTTCTCGAGCAGGACGTCCAGCGAGAATTGTTGCGGTGCAACTAACTGAACTGAGGGAACCGCTGCGGCGCGGGTTTCGTGAGTGTCTTCTGCCATGGGTGTCGCCTCTCGTTTGCCGCGAAACGGCTGCGGCGCGTTCGAATGGGATGCGGGTATTCATTTGACGGTGCGCGTGACGGTGCGCGTGACGGTGCGTGTCTGGCGGGCCAGGTGACCTGGCGCAACGTGGACCACCATAGCGCACGTGGCGACGAGCCGCAATCGGGCGTTTGGGGAAGGGTCCTTGGACCGGCCGTCCGCCAGTTCCAGTGGCCTTTCGCGCTACCTTTCCGAGGCGGCGAGGTGGAGTAAAGCGGGGAGGTAGAGAGCAGCGGCTGGGACGTGGGGCACCGGCCGACAAAGGAGAGTGGCGGCAAGCCAGCGCAAACATATTGCGAGGGATACCGGCAACGGCACAACCCGTCACCGCACGGCAGCGAAGTGCCGTGCATGCAAAAAACTTACGCTTCAGCGAGCTCGCACAGAACTTCAGCGCAAATCATTGCGGACGCGTTGGAAGGCGCTGGCCGTTCTGCCGGTTTGAACACCGCATCGCCCCGGCGAATCTTGCGCCGCGTGACAGCACAGGTGCCCGACGTATGCGCGGAGCGCCGCCGCCAACGCTGCTCGCCATAGTGGCAACGTCCCGGTTCGACCCAGCGGATCACCAGTGTCGTGTCGGAGCGCTCGAGAATTTCGATGCGTACGCCATTAGTACCGTCTAGGGGGATGGACTCTAAGGTCATCATCGTCGGCTCCGTATTGTGGTGTGCCGAATGTAGTCCCGTGCGCGCTGGATAGCCATTGTGCCGCGGTTGAAACACTGTTCTCTAAACAGCAACAATGAAACTTGACATCGGTGCTTACCCGAAACGGCGGGGCTTTGCGGGCCATGCGCAAGGCGCGTTTACGATAGGGTGGATTTTTGCAACGCAGTGTTGTGCTCAGTGCGACGAGAATGCCGCGTGTAAAGCGGGCCGGTCCTTCCTTTAAGATGTGGTTATTGATGAGCGACCGTGCGATGCAAGTGTAGCGGGTTTGCATTTTTCTGGCCGGCACGCGCGCATATCCACACGACCCTAAGAGCCCACATGATTTCACGCCCTCCGGCAGCGCCCCCCGAATCACCGACTCCGCCTGATCGCGTGAAGAAGCAGAAAACGGCCTTGCTCGTGCTGTACGTCGCGCTCGTGTTGCTGGCACTGTGGGTCGTGCGCGATTTCATTGCGGTGGGGGCCTGGGCCGGCGTGATTGCCATTGCGCTGTGGCCGCTCTTGAGAAAGCTGGAGGGCAACCGCTGGTTCGCGGGCCGCACGACCCTGATCGCCGTGGTGCTGACACTTGCGATCGCATTGCTGGTGGTGCTGCCGATCGGAATCGGCATTACCGAGGCGCTGCGCGAAGCGCATGACATGACCGAGTGGTTCAAGGCCGCCCAGGAAAACGGCATTCCGATGCCGGACATCATCGGGCGCTTACCGTTTGGCGGGCAACAGATTTCGACATGGTGGCAGGCCAATCTCGCGCCGCCGCTGCGCGATTCGGCAGCCATGAAGGGCTTGCACAGCACGACCGTGATGACACTCGGCCGCCACTTCGGCGCGCGGGCAGCGCGCGCTGTGATGGTGTTCGCCTTCATGCTGGTCACGCTGTTCGTGATTTTTCAGGCCGGACCGCGTTTGTCCGGCTCGCTGATGAGAGGCGTGCGCCGCGCGTTCGGTGACGACGGTGCGCACCTGCTCGGTCGGATGGCCGCGGCAGTGCGCGGCACGGTGTCGGGGCTGGTGGTGGTCGGGCTCGGCGAGGGCGTGTTGATGGGCGTCGCCTATTTCGTGACCGGCTTGCCGCATGTCGCGCTGCTCGCGTTCATCACGGCGATCGCCGCGATGCTGCCGTTCTGCGCGCCGATCACGTTCGGCCTCGCGGCCTTATGGCTGTTCTCGCAAGGTTCGGTTGCCGCGGCCATCGGGCTGGCGGTGTTCGGCTCAGTCGTGGTGTTCGTCGCGGAACATTTCGTGCGGCCGGTGTTGATCGGTAACTCGACGCGCCTACCTTTCCTGCTGGTGCTTTTCGGCATCCTGGGCGGCGCCGAGACGTTCGGTTTGCTGGGGCTTTTCATCGGCCCCGCGCTCATGACCGTGCTGATGGTGCTGTGGACCGATCTGGTGCAATAGTCGCACGTTAGCTGGCGGTACGAATGGCGTGTGATCTGGTGATCGGGCCGCACCTGAACGAGCCGCATCTGAAGTGTCGGCGCAACGGCGCGCGCGTTGCCGGCAAGCGCTGTCCCGCAGATCCGGCGGCTTACTTTTCCTGATCGTGCGCGGGCTGTTTGACGCAACCCAACGTATATTTCAACGCGGCGGGCAACAGCGCGCTCCAGACGTCCCAGGTATGGCCGCCGTCGATAATGCGCAGCGCCGCCGGATTCCCCGCCAGCCGAAGATGCGTATACAGCGACGACGCGTCCGCCTGGATCGCGAGATCGTCGTCGCCGGCGGCGATGAACATCGGCAGGCGGTATGGCCGGCCGATATAGCGTTCCCATTGCGCCGGATAGTTGAGCGCATGCCAGACGTGCGGATCGAACTGCCGCTCGCCGAACACGCCAACGCGGCGTGCCGCCGAAGCGAGCGGCGGCTCATTCGGGTAGATCGCGGGGCTCAGCAGCAGCGCGCCGCAAAACAGTTCGGGTTGCGTCATGGCGTAACGCAGCGCGCCGAAGCCGCCCATCGACACGCCGCCGATCATCCGTCCACCCCGTTGCGTCGCGACCGCATAGCGCGTTTCGATCTCGGGCATCAGATCGTGGAAGAACGCCGTCTCCATCTTCTCCTTGCGATCGACGTACCAGTCGGTACCGCCTTGCGGCATCACGATCGCGACCGGCGGCATCTCTTTGCGTTCGATCAGCGCGTCGGCGGTGCTTTGCAGATGGCCCTGCGTGAGCCAGTCGTTGGCGTCGCCGTTATTGCCGTGCAGGAGATAGAGCACGGGAATGCGCGCGGCGTCGTGGTGATAGCCGGTGGGCAGATAGATCGTGTAGGCCCAGTCGCGGCCGAGCGCCTCGGAGTGGAAGCTTCGGCTCATGACGGTGCTGGCGCTCGCCGGCGCACCGACAGCAGCGCACAGCGCGAGGAGTACGGAATGTAGGAATGGACGCATGTCAGTGTAAGAGGCCGCCGCGCAGATCGCGCGCGGCCGTCATGCTATCAGTATCGGCGGGGGAAATCGGCAGGCGGCAGAGAGCTAAGCGGCAAAAGCGCGTGCTCGCTTGCGTGCGCGGGCTTCGCTCGCTCAGGGCGCCGTTCCGAGCCGCAAGCTCCAAAGGCGCGTCAAGAACCGCTTGAGCGGTTCCGACGCTCTCCCGACGGCGAACAGCGCGCCGACTGCAAATGCATCCGCCACCAGCCCCAGGGGATAGTTCAGGTAGCCGTCGGTCGCGTCATACAGCACCGAATCGATGACCAGCGAAATCACGGCGCCGGCGATAAAGCACAGCAGCCCCTGACGGCCGATCATGCCGACCCACGGCATCCATTGAGCGAGCTTTCTTGCCCAGCCGAGCTGGATCAGGTTCGCGACGAGCCACGCAATCGCGAGAAAATTGATTGCGCGCAGGTACGAGAGGTTTTGCTTGAGGCTGCCATCGAGCGGCTCGCGTTCGATAAACAGCTTGTAATAAGCCGCGGCCGCCACCACGGCGAACGCCAGCACGGTGATCAGCCAGCCGAGACGGTGCGCGCTGAGCCGCTGATAAACCGGCTGGCAACGTGCCAGCACGCCGAGCACGAACATCAACTGCCAGGCAAACGGGTTGAAATCCCAGTGCATGTCCGGCGCGGCGGGCAGGTAGGCGTCGATAGCCGGTGCGCCCGCCCACAGCGCGACGCTGCCGGCCAGCAGCAGCCACGGCTTGCTGCGCGCGAGCGGCAGGATCATCGGCACGAGCAGCGCGAAGAACGCATACATCGGCAACACGGAGGCGAGATACGGTTGACGCCGGAATAGCAGGATGTCGCGCAGGGCGGCCACGGGGGCGGCCATCAGATCGTCGAGATCGGCGGTGGCGAGATTGGGGCCGTTGATACTGAACGCTGTCAGCACGGCGCTCACCAGCAGCATCAAACCGGCGGTGATCAGAAAGGCCCGATAGATTTCGAGCGAGCGCCGCAAGAAGCGGCTGCGCGCGCTCGCCTCGTTACGCCGTTCGGCCAGCGCCGCGTAGGCCGTGGCGGTGGCGAAGCCGCCGAGAAAGACGAAGACTTCGGCCGCATCGCACAGCGCATAGGCATGCAGCGTGACGCGCGACAGAATGCTGCCGCCGATGTGATCGACGACGATGATCAGAAGAACCAGCCCGCGGAAAAAATCGAGCTCGATCAAGCGGGGTTGCGACTTTTGCATGGTGTGGCGCCAAAAACAGCCCCATGCGACGGCGCGCTAGTTCAGCGCGGCAGGCGTCTCATGAGGCTTTTTGAAATGGGAATCGGGTACTGCGGCGGGCTTGAAGATGGCCAGTAAAAATGACCTGTTTGAGGGCGCGGAGTTCCGCTGCAGCGCCGCAAAAGCTTTCGATTATATTTCTTTCCATGACAGAGTCGCGGCGGCCCTTGCTGGATGCAGCCGTCCGCCGGCTTCCCGGACAACGCGCGCCAACCGCTCGAACAGGCGGCGATTGCCTGCATCGTGCCGCGTCGGCGCAGCCCAGGCGACAGCCGGTTTAAGTACGACCGGCGCGGCATCGTTTACCTGAATAAGCACCGCGAAAGAAGGGGGCGCCGCACGCAGTGGAGATTTCGCAACGTTTTGAGATATGGACGCGACACCCGATGGACGGCGGCGTAACGGCATGTGAGGATTTCCTGAAGAGGCGTCGGGGTTGAGAAACGCCTCCAGAAGCGTCAAAAAGAAAGCGGTCGGATCGAGTTGTTCCATTACTCGAGTTCTGGGAGATCTTCATGAACAAGCAAGTGTTCGCGCTGGCTGTCTCCACCGCTTTGTCCGCCACCCCCCTGGCGATTGTTTCCGCGCCTGCGTATGCCCAGACGAGTGTGACGCTGTACGGCGTGCTCGATGAAGGCATCAACTACACCAATAACGTCGGCCGCGGCCATGTCTATGAACTCGCCAGCGGCTATGCGCAAGGCAGCCGCTGGGGCTTGAAAGGCGCCGAGGAACTCGGCGGCGGCCTGAAGGCGATCTTCCAGCTGGAAAACGGCTTCGACGTCAGCTCCGGGCGGCTTAACCAGGGCGGCCGGATGTTCGGCCGGCAGGCGTTCGTGGGCTTGAGCTCGGCGCCGTACGGCACCTTGACCTTCGGGCGTCAGTACGATTCCGTGGTCGACTTTCTGGCACAGACCACGGCCAACGGCAACTGGGCCGGCTCGCTGTTCTCCCACCCGTACGACAACGACAACACCGACAACACCTTCCGGCTCGACAACAGCGTCAAGTACACCAGCCCGTCGCTCTCGGGTTTCCAGTTGGGCGGCGTGTACAGCTTCAGCAATGACACGGGCTTCGCCAACAATCGCGCGTACAGCTTCGGCGGCCAGTACACCTACGGCGGACTGCTGGTAGCCGCGGCGTATCTGCAAGCCGACAACCCGGGCAACGGCTCAAACGGCGCGATCACCGCAAACGACGCCGGCTTTATTGCCGCCCGCATGCGCGTGTTCGGCGGCGGCATCACGTATACCTTCGGGCCGGCCACCGCCGGTTTCGTGTACACCAACTCGAACTATCTGGATCCGACCGGCAGCGGCTATCTCGGCGTGACGCCGCTCGTCGCGCCCGGTGTGTTGTTGAACTCGTTGAAATATCAGAATTTCGAGGTGAACGGCAAATACCAGATTTCACCGATGCTGTTTGTCGGGGCCCAGTACGTGTACACGATGGAAACCTACGACGCCTCCAGCGGCGGCGTGAAGCCGAAAATTCATTCGTTCGGCTTGATGGCGGACTACAACCTGTCCAAACGGACCGACGTCTACATTCAGGGTGAATATCAACAGGTGACCGGCAACGCCACCTATTCGATTCTGGACGATGCCTTCAATGTCGGCACCCAGTCGCCGTCATCGACGTCGAAGCAGGTCGTGGTGCGCGCGGCGATACGGCATAAGTTCTAGAGACGGCCGGGCGCGCCGGTTGTGGATTGAATGACGACTGCGAATTCAAGCGTGATTGAATGTCGCTTTCCCGTGTGACGGGATCAATTCATTACGTAATTCTGAATCAGAATGCCGATAATCACGCCGGCGGGAATACCGAAGGTTCTGCCACGAATGGTCGCGCTCAGATCTTCGTCGAGTACGAACCGGCAGCGGCGTTCACGCCAGACGGTTTTATAGGCCAATGGCCTGGCATCGACGATAACGAGGGAAATGAGCGCGGTCACGATAACCTGTTCCAAAGCATGCAGCTGCGCCATGAACGGCGAAAATTCACCGGCATTGCACAGCAATACCATCACGACCGCAGCGATCAGGGCGCCGAAAAAGAAACCACCCATGAATCTGTTCGCTGAATTAAGAGAATCCACTTGAACCTCAAATGATCCACCGGTTTTTATCGAGCCGGCGAAGTTAAAAATATACTGACGGAAATAGTGTTCACGTTTAAAGACTTGCCACGCTTTTGCAGCGAAGCAGGCAGGCTCAAACGGGACCCGTAAGGATATTTTTTTGACCTTCTTCAACATATCGTCCCTTTCCCAAGCTGGTGCGGGATCAGTCCGAAATGCCTGGCGCGCGCTCAGGCCGGTGACCCACAGGCATGCGGCTGAAACGGCGGTGCTGGCGTCGGCGGAAAAACTGAATGCAGCGTCGGCGTACAGGATTGCGGATGTGTCGGCGGCCAGCACGATCGTCGTCGAGCGGAATACGCCGGAGGCACTGACTGCCCCGTTCGAGGCATTGGGCATCACGATTTTGCGTGCGTAGTTCGCGATAAACCCGCCACTATGACGATTCATACCCGATCCGTTATTTACGAGATAGTTGACAAAAAATGACGCACCCCATTGGGAATAGGCGAGATAATCCCGCCCCTTGCCCTCAGTAGAACTGGGGAAAAGGCAACTCACGGCAGTTCAAGGTAAATCAGATCGACTGCGGCATAGCCGAAGTGATGGCCGCTGCACGTCGCCGGTACGCCCGGGCGCACGCAAGCGCCCGCGGATCGAACACCTCCCTCGTGGTGCCAGCCGCTCGGCGCTTGTGCGCGCGCAAGCGCGTGCGCGGCGCACCGAGTGCGATGTTTTTCACGAGCGATTGACTGGCTTTGCGCAGTCGTTCTGTCCACGAGTTGCCACTGTGCTCACTAAAGGAGAAGCCCATGGGGAAACTCGACCTTTCGCGTCGTAGTTTTCTGAAGGCCAGCGTATTGGCGGGTGTGTCGGTGTATCTCGCGCCGATGGGCAGCCGCGCATTCGCTGCGTTGTTCGAAGAAAAAATCCTGACACCGGTTCAATGGGACGCGGCTAACGGCCAGGCGAAATTCCGCATCGACGGGATCGCGAAAGTGACCGGTTCCAAAGTGTTCGCGCGCGACATCCGCGCCGCCGACATGCCGCACTGGCCACAGCAGCAGTCGCACGCCTTCATTTTGCGCACGACACAAGCCGACCGCAGCTATGAAGGCTTCGACCTGGCGCTGCTTGGCGACGATCTGAAGCCCGATCGCGTGGTCACGGCTGAAGATCTGACGCGCGACGGCCTGATCTTCCCGGCCTTCTACGGCGACGACATGCTGCTGCCGCCGGGCAAGACGCCCGCGTATCTCGGCCAGGCCGTGGCGATCCTGATCTATCACGACTTCGCGCGCTTCCGCTTCGCGAAAGACACGCTCAAGTTCCAGGATCAGATCATCCGTTACGGCGCGCAGACCGGGCCGCTCGAACGCGATCCGTGGGGGACGTTCCGCTTCGTGCGCGTCGGCGGCAAGACGCCCTATGACGACGACACGTTTTCCAGTCTGAAAGACGCGCCGGTGTTCCCGAGCACGATGCGCAAGCACCAGCCGGTGTGGCCCGACGGCGTCGAACACGGCAAGCTCGACGAGCAGGGCATGTTTCACGCCGGACAGATCCAGCAGGAACTGGATCATCCGCCGGCGGACTGGCTGGTGATGGAGCGCGAGTACCACACGCAATCGATCGACACGGCCGCGCTCGAGCCCGACAACGCGAACTGCTGGTACGACGCGGCGACGCAATCGTTGCACATGGTCGTGCCGACCCAGGCGCCGCTGGAAGTCGTGGAAAGCGCGGCAGGGATGGTGGCGAAATGCGCGTTCCCGGTGAAGAACCTGTTTGTGCACCCGTGCTATACGGTCGGCTACGGTTCGAAGGACCACTTCAACGTGCCGTTCTACGGTCTCGTCTGCGCGATGTATGCGGATGGCCGCCCGGTGCGGCTGGCTAACGATCGCTACGAGCAGTTCCAGACTTCCTTGAAACGCCACGCGTTCAGGATGAACTACCGGATCGCGGTCGACAGGAACACCGGCTTGCTGCAATCGTTCAAGGCCGGGATGGAAGCGGACGGCGGCGGACGTTGCAACTTTTCGCCGTCGGTGGCGATGGTGGGCGCGACGGCAGCGCAGTCGATCTACTACTTCCCGAAGAACGATTTGTCCGCGGTGGCAATCGCTTCTCGCGCGATCGACGCGGGCTCGGCGCGCGGCTACGGCACGTTGCAAAGCATGGCCGCGACCGAGATGATGGTCGACGAAATCGCCGCGCAACTGAAGCTCGATCCGATCGACTTCCGCCTGAAAAACGCGCTGCGCTCGGGCATGAAGAATACCCAGGGCGCGGTGCCCGCCGGCGCGATTCGTGTCGACGAGGTGTTGCGGAAGGCGAAGGTTCATCCGCTGTGGATGAATCGCGCGAAACGTAAAGCGGAGTTCGAAGCCGCGCATCCGGGCAAGCGCTACGGCGTCGGTTTTGCGTGTGTGCAGAAAGACTTCGGCACGGGCGCGGAAACCTCCTTCGCGAAGGTCGAGTTCAGTGCCGACGGCAAGATCAGCCTGCAACACACGGCCGCCGAAATCGGCACGGGCATGTCGACCTCGCAGGCCATCGCGGTCGCGAAGTGGCTCGGCAAGCCGGCTACCGACGTGCATGTCGCGATCACCGATTGGCCCGATCTGCCGGTCGTCACGAGCGGCGATCCGTACCTGATGTCGCAAGCGGACCAGGACAAGCTGGCCGCGAATCCACGTTGGTCGCCGGGTTATGCGTCGCCATCGAGCGCGACGAACTCGGCGTTTTACTTCACCCACAGCACGCGCGAAGCCGCACGCGTGGTCTTCGCGCATGGCTTGTGGCCGGCGGCGCTGGCGATCTGGGGGCAAGGCGGCGGTGGCGGGCAGGCCGCGCCGCTGGTGGTGCGCATCGAAGAGGCGCGTTGGGTCGACGGCAAGCTGTCCGCGGCAGGCCTCGAAGCGCTGCCATTCGAACAGCTCGCGAAGAAAGCGCACGAGTTGGGTCTGGTAACCGGCGCGACCGTGCACGTGTTCAATCGCTGGCAATGGACCGAAGCGGACTTCGAGATCGACGGCAGCGTCGAACGTCTGCCGCTCGACGGTCTTTCAGTGCGCTACGGCGATAGCGCTTCGGCCGACAGGCAAAAACTGCAGACCACATCGAATCGCTACCGCGTGCTCGACCGTCAGCGCGTGTTCATTCCGCCGGTGCAACGCAATAACGCCGCGGTCACGTACTACAGCGCGGTCGGCACGTTGGTCGAACTGTCGGTGCATGAAGCGAGCGGCAAGGTGGACCTGCTCGCGCATCACTCGATCATGGAATGCGGCAATCAGCTCTCGCCGCAACTCGTGTCGGGCCAACTGCAAGGCGGCCTTGCGATGGGTATTGGCCATGCATTGCACGAGTATCTGCCGCTTTATGAGGATGGCCCAGGCAACGGCACGTGGAACTTCAATCGCTACCACTTGCCCCGCGCGACGGACGTCGCCGTCTGGACCCAGAGCGGCGAAGTCTTGCCGCCGCTGACCGAAACCGATCCGCCAAAGGGCATTGCCGAGGTGGTGATGATTCCGGTGGTCGGCGCGATCGTGAATGGTATCGCCCATGCGATCGATCATCGCTTTACCGATCTGCCGGTTACCCCGCAACGTATTCAGGAGGTGCTCGCATGACGACCCCCAATCAAATTTCCGCTCATGCCGCGAGTGGCGCGAGTGGCGTGGTGAGCGGCAACGTCGCCCCGGGCGTCGTGTCCGGTGCTTCGGAGGCTGCTTCGGCCAAGGTCGCCCCCGGTTCGGTCGCCTCGGCGGCTGCCCCGGCCAGCGCACCGGCTGCTGCCGTGGTCGAGCGTCCGTTGACGCATTTCCGCACGCTGCCGGTAACGGTCAAGGTGAACGGCGAGATCGTCGGCCCGACCGACGTGCCAGCCGGTCTGATGATGATCGACTTTCTGCACGAGTACCTGCATTTGACCGGCTCGCGCCTCGGCTGTGGCCAGGGCATCTGCCACGCGTGCGTCGTGATCGTCGACAAGCCGGACGGTACCAGCGAGGAAATGCGGACCTGCATCACCGGCGCGAATTTCTTCCACGGCAAAACCATTCGCACGATCGAAGGGCACGCGAGGCGCAACGAGGCGGGCGAGGTCGTCGAACTGTCGCCGATCCAGCAGAAGTTTCTCGAACACTTCAGTTTTCAGTGTGGCTACTGCACGCCCGGTTTCGTCAATGCGGCGACGGTGCTGATCGAACGTCTGAAGCGTCAGCCGATCGCGAGGGACCAGCTCGAGCACACCATCACGGAGGCGCTGAACGACCATATCTGCCGTTGCACGGGCTACGTGCGCTATTACGAAGCCGTGAAGGAAGTCGTGCTGACGACGCCCGGCCTCGTAAAAGAAGGCAGTCCCCGTGAGCGATTGGAGGCCGCCGAATGATGAGCCGTTCGATGAATCTGCGCCGCGTGTTGCTGCTGGTCGGCGCCGCTGCTTTACTGGGCGCTTGCGCCAGACACGACGACTCCGCTGCCGCGATGCAGGCTGCTGCCGCGTTGGGACCGCAAGCCACCGCCGCCGATCCGCTCGCGCGCGGACGTTATCTCGTCAAGGCCGCCGACTGTGCCGCCTGCCACACCACCTCGGACGGCGCACCGTTCGCCGGCGGCGTGAAGCTGGCCTCGCCGTTCGGCACCTTCTACGGCACCAACATCACGCCGGACAAGGACCACGGCATCGGCAACTGGAGCGCGGACGATCTGTACAAGGCGCTGCACGACGGTGTCACGCCGAACAGGCAGTTGTATCCGGCGATGCCGTATACGTCCTATCGCCAACTGTCGCGTGCGGACAGCGACGCGATCTACGCGTATCTGATGGCGCGGAAGCCGGCAGCGGTGGCGAACCACGCGCCGGAGCTGTCGTTCCCGTTCAACCTGCGTTTTGGGGTGCGTTTCTGGGACTGGCTGTTCCTGACGGACACGTTGCCGGACGCACGGGAAGGGTCAATCTCCAAGGGGACTTCTTCTGGGGCGTCGCCCGAGGTGGCGTCCTCTGGGGAGGCACCCAAGGAGACCTCCTCTGAGGCGCCCCCCAAGGGGACTTCCTTCGGGGCGTCGGCGGAGTGGTATCGCGGACGCTATCTGGCCAACGCGCTGGGCCATTGCGCCGAATGCCACACACCGCGCGGCAAGTTCGGCCAGCTCGACGGTGCCAGGCCGCTGACGGGCGCGGCGCTCGGCCGGATCGCCGCACCGGACATCACGCCGCATGGTTTGGCGTCGCGTGGCTGGACCGCAGCGGACTTGCAGACGTTTTTCGCCACGGGTATCGCGCCGCAAGGCTCGGCTTTCGGCGAGATGTATCCGGTCGTGCATCTGAGCAGCCAGTACATGACGCATGACGATCTGCGCGCGATGTCGACGTATCTGCTCGGCGACCAGCCGCCGCCGGCACAGCCATTGCAACCGTCGCAATCGGTCTCAGCCGATGCCGCGCAGCTCGAGGCAGGGCGCAACGTCTATCTCGCGGTGTGTGCCGGCTGTCACGGGCTGGGCGGCGAAGGCAAGCCGCACGTCGCGATACCGATGCACGCTAATTCCACGCTGCGTCAAGGCGATGCGCACAATCTGATCGTGACGATGCTCGACGGCATCGGCGCGCAGGATTTCCCGGGCCTCGAACGGATGCAGGACATGCCGGGTTTCGCCACGCAACTGAGCGACACGGAACTCGCGCAGCTCGCGAATTATCTGCGCGCGACGTATGGCGGCCAGCCCGCCGACGTGACGGCCGATGCGGTGAAAGCGTTGCGTTGAACATTGCGACGCAATGCGTTGAAGGTTGAACACTGAGCGTTGAATGCTGAATGTCTGGCGGTAAGCGTCAGGTGGTAAGCGTGATGTGAGAACAAGCCGGTGCCCGTCATGAACTGACTCCGCAAAGTTGGACGCCTATCCAACGATTTGCGGTGTAGTTCATCGAGGCGCCGGCTTTTTTATGCGCGGACCCATGCCGCTTGACGCCAGTCAATCAACCCCGCGCCTCCAGCAACCCCTTCAATTTGTTCAGATCGCGCTCGACCCACTGCGCGTCGGCGGCGAATTTCTCGTCGGTCATACCGGGTACGCGAAACAGGGTGAACTGCACGTCGCTGCCGCTGCCATTGGCGATCACCCGCAGCGGGACGTAGATCTCGTTGCCGTCGGGCAAGAGCACGTAATGGTCGAGCACGCCGTAGATGTTCGGGTCGGAGAAGCGCACTGTCACGGCGCCTTCGCTGCCTTCGAACACCCACATCGCGCCTTCGTGGCGCAACGGTTTGCCCAGCCCCGACGCCCATGTCGGGAACGCGTCCGGTGCTGAAGTGAGAGCGTAGACATCGCGCCAGTGGCGCGCGATATGGACGGTGATGATGTGTGCCTGTGCAGGCGCGGTCATTGTGGCTCCAGTGAAATCGAAGCGCCTGTGAATGGCACGCAATGAACTCGCGCGCCAAGGCTTGCTCAAATGGTATCGCGCCGTTGCCGTCTGGCGGTGCGACTTACGTTTCGCCGTAGACTAACTGATTCCCTTCACGGAGATTTCATGAGCAATCGCGCGACGCAGACGCTTCCTCACCATAGTTACGCCAATTCGCTGGGCGCACCGCTGGCCTGTGTACAAGGCACGATCAGCAAAGTGTTCCTCGCGCCGGAGTTTCACCATGCCGCCGAGCATCAGCAATTCGTCATCAGGATCGACAAGGTCTTGAAGTTCGAGGGCGGCACGCAGAACCTCGTCGGCACTGAAGTGTTCGTTGCGGTGCGTTTCGGCGACAGCGAGGGACTCACGCAGCAAATCCCCGCATTGCAGGCCGGACAACCGATCGAGGCGCAGGGCGAATACATCCCGGAAGCCAGCGCCTATCCCACCGCCGATAACAACGACCCCGTTCTGCCGGTGCTGCACTTCACACATCATCCGGTCGGCTTCGTGCTGTATCAAGGCAAGACCTACAGTTAGTCGGCGCCCGTGCTATCGAGCCAGGGCGGAGGGCAAGTCGACTTGGGTTTCATCGAGCGGGACGGACATACCGGCGTCCGCTCGCCAGCACATTTTCCCTTCGCACTCCCGGTCGCGGCGATCGGCCATTCAAGTTTTGGCGGCGCTCTGCCGTTAAAGCAAACGTTGTCGTCCGGTTGCACGGCGGCGCAGCTGTTTACGGGTATTGCGACCGTGCGCGTGGAGGCTCCATGCCGACGCCGCACATGAGGCGCGAACGGGTTGCGGCGGCAGATGCAGCCAGAGCGGCGGCGGCCGGATCTGCAACGAGCCGCGGTTGCTCCAGGGCGGACAACACGGGACTGGTTGCACGTGCAACCATGTCCGCAATACCGCGCGTAAGCTTTGTATCAGATTGTGTGGAGCGGAGCGTTTGCTGCAAAACGCACTTTACAATTCCGCGTGAATTTTAATCGGCAATCTGGCCCTTTTCGCGGAAGATCGCCTGTTATCGGGTCTTGAGTGCCTCGTGTCCGGCACCTGGAATCTGTGTCCGGTATCCGGATAGCCGGGCCTACGGCAACGCGAAAGGGGTTGGTTTGATCGGCTGGGCATGGGTGGGCGCCACGCGAGGCATCCTCGCTGTGTCGCGAACGAAAGCAGCGCTTCACGGAACGCGCGCATCGTAAGCGACAGGGCCGCACCCGGCTCGCCAATAAAAAAAGCAGGAGTCGAACAATGGTGGGAAAGCGCTTCGACAGAACACTGATGGCCAGTGTGGCTGGCGTGTGGGTCGCGCTGGCAGTCGGCGGTTGTGCGAACGTGGGGCAGCAGGGCGCGCAGACCGGCGCGGCATCAGGAGCATCGGCTGCGTCGAGTGTGCCGGCGGTGGCGGCAGTGCCCGCCTCCGACGCGCTCGCAGGCACCCAGGTCAAGCTAGCCGCTGACGAGGGCACGCCGCTTAAGAAAGCGCCGTCGCTGGTATATCGCGTCAGGCGTGGCGACACGTTGGCGCGCATCGCGCAGCATCATCATTGCAGCGTCAGGCAGTTGGAGGCGTGGAATGGCCTCAAGAGTTCCTCGCGGTTGAAGCTGGGGCAAGTGCTGCATGTCGCCTCGCCTGAAACGGTGCGGGCGGTTAATGCGGCAAATGCGGCGGCCAAAGCAGCGGCGGTCGCTGCAAAGGCTGCGGCGGCGTCGGCGCCTGTTGCGCCGCTCGCAGCGCAGCAGGCGTCGGTGGCAACGGGCGCGCAGGCAACGCAATCCACGGCGCAGGCAACGGCGCAATCCACGGCGCAGGCAGCCACGCAATCCGCCGCACAGGCAGCCACGCAATCGACGGCGCAGGCAACGGCGCAATCAGCCACGCAGCCATCCGCGCCCACCGCTGCCGAGGCGCGCGAAGTCGCGCAGCAGACTTCCCGGCACGCGAACGGGGTGTCGCTCGCATGGCCTGCCGGCGGCCGCGTCGTCGAGGCTTTCCAGCCGGGCGAAACGCGCGGCATCGAAATCGGCGGCAAGGTGGGCGATCCGGTGCGGGCCGCGGCCGACGGCAAGGTGATGTACGCGGGCACCGGCCTGAACGGCTACGGCAGTCTGATCATCGTCCAGCATAACAAGGACTTTCTGACCGCCTACTCGCATAACCGCAAGCTGCTGGTCAAAATCGGCGACATTGTGCTGCAAGGTCAGCAGATCGCCGAGATGGGCGACGAAAACAACTCGCGCGTCTCCGTCGGTTTCGAGTTGCGGCGTGACGGCAAGCCGATCGATCCGATGCCGTATTTGCCACAAGGCCGCGGCTAGACCCGCGGCCTCGCTCCAGGCAGGCCTGCGGCCCGCGTCTCGGACAAATAAAAGAGCCGGCGATTTTTCGCCTTCTCTATACAAGCGGCGGACATGGCAAATCATTTGCCGGGTTCGCTGCTTTGTCACATCCGTCTGTCTTGAAGTAGCAGTGAGCAAACGCTGGGTTCGCTGCTTCGTCACGTCTGGGATTGGCGGTGAGCAATCGCTGGGTTCGTTGCCGTGTCATACCCACCTGTCCGGATCCGGTGCTGAGCAAATCAGCTAACGGCTGCGCGACTTCTTCAATCGAGCCGGTGGATAGCGGTAAGCGTCGCGAGAAAATTTGCTTACCTTAGCGGGTGTCTCCGAAGCGCACAGACCGGCTTTTCGAAGCGTTCCTGAGGACTCTCCCTGAGGACCCTCCCGCAAAATCTCACCTTTGACTCATCTTTGTTTTAGTCAGCAAAGCCAGGTAAATTGAAAAGCACGTTACTAACGGCATCGCCGGATTGATTGCTGACCGGCACAGGCAAGACACACTATTACGAATCAAGCATAAATCACCTTGAAATAAGCTGTCTTTGCGTAGGCTGAGTTCGGAACGCCTGGTAATCGTCGACGATGCGTCGCTTCTTTATTCAACGAGACGACACACGATCGACCGAAATGCACGCATGCCGATGGTGAGCGAATCCGGGAGCCGCAGGCACAACCCTCACTGCGCGCCGCACGGTGTCGCGCGAGGCGCGGCCGTATGCACGATCCCCGGCAGCCGCGTTCAACTCCAGCGACGTCCTGCACCTCACGCCAACGAAAGTGGCGCGTCGCCGCACCGCTGTCTATTTCGCTTCAATGCTGCGCAGCAGCTGCGAGACCTGGCCATGGTGATGCAGGATCGCCGGGTCGGCTTGCAGGAGCGGCAAATAGCGCGGCAGGAACGCGTTATTGGGCTGGTCTGGAGAAAAGAGGCCCGTGACCGCTTCAACTGCGGCGAGCCGATCGGCGGCCTCCGCTTCCTTGTCGTCGAGAATCTCGTCGACATTGGCGATGACCGTTGAGAGCGGCGTGAGCCAGCGGAACCCCGAGCCGTTGATGAGCACCTGCAGGAAGGCCGCCGGCGTCACGGGGCCGAATTCCTTTTCGTACACCGCGCGCTCGTGATCGAGAATCGATTTATGCAGCGCCAGTAGCGGTCTGCGAATGTCCGAGAGGAATTGACTGCATTGCTGGTCGTTCATCTTGCGGCTCCTTCGGATAGTCATGCCGGACCAGGCCGGGCGATCGGGTCAAGCCAGATCCATGCTAACAAAATCGTTCGAGGATGCATCAGTCAGAATGATGCGCGTACGCGAAGCACCTCAGATCAAGCCAATCCAGTAATGGTAACGCATTGATTTGAAATTCGTTTCACTTCCGGAAAGGGCGGCGGCCCGCGTCATTTGTTTGCATGCAGATGCCGCAGAGCTGCCCGCGCCGTCGGCGAACTTCTCGATGCGCGACTACAATTTGCCGGGTCCTTCCAGCACAGTCACGCTGCGCATCGTATTCATTGACCTGAGCCGCATTGCCGCATTGCCGCATTACGTATTAGCCCGGCTTGTCGAATAAACATGGCAAGTCTTTGCGTTTTGGTTCGACGTCTCTGTCTAAACAGCCTGACCAACAATAATCCCCACTCGGAGCCGCGCATGACAACGTTCAACATCAACGGCCAAACCCATACGGTCGACGCACCCCCCGACATGCCCATGTTGTGGGTCTTGCGCGATCTCGTCGGCTTGACCGGCACCAAGTTCGGTTGCGGCATTGCTCAATGCGGCGCCTGCACCGTCCATCTCGATGGCGTCGCGGTGCGCTCGTGCGTGCTGCCGGCAGCGGCCGTCGGCGACAGGAAAATCACCACCATCGAAGCAGTCGGCAGCACGCCGGCCGGGCAGAAGGTGCAGCAGGCCTGGCGTCAGCTGGACGTGGTGCAATGCGGCTACTGTCAGTCGGGGCAGGTGATGTCGGCGGCTTCGCTGATTGCGAGCAACCCCAATCCGACCGACGCGGATATCGACGCCGCCATGGCCGGCAACATCTGCCGCTGTGGCACGTACAACCGCATCCGCGCGGCGATCAAGCAAGCCGCGAAGGGAGCCTGACATGTCCCAAGGATTGCTCGATGCACAAAGAGACGCGCAGCCGTTAGCAGACGAAAGGAGCGGCAAAGACGGCAAGCGCGGCATCACACGCCGCAGGTTCCTCAAGTTCAGCGTCACGGTCGGCGCGGCGACGGGCGGCGGCTTGCTGCTGGGCTTCAGCATGCCGGCCGCCAGTCAGGATCAGAAGGCGGGTAAATCGGTGATCGGTGGCGACGCCGATGAAGCGCCGCAAAATGGCGTATTCGCGCCGAACGCTTTCGTCCAGATCGACACGGCGGGCAAGGTCACGCTGGTGATTCCGAAAGTCGAAATGGGTCAGGGCGTCTACACGTCGATCCCGATGCTGATCGCCGAAGAGCTCGAGGTGCCGCTCGACTCGGTCACGCTCGACCATGCGCCGCCGAACGAAAAGCTTTTTGGGGACCCGCTGCTCGGCGGCCAGCTCACCGGCGGCTCGACGTCGATCCGCTACGCGTGGGAGCCGATGCGCAAGGCGGGCGCAACCGCCCGCGTGCTGCTTGTCAGCGCTGCCGCACAGCAATGGCAGGTCGATCCGGCAAGCTGTCATGCGCAAGCCGGTCAGGTAATCCATGCCGCCAGCAATCGCAGCATCGGTTACGGACAGTTGGTGAACGCCGCGGCCAGCTTGCCCGCACCGCAAAACGTCACGTTGAAAGATCCGAAGGATTTCAAGCTGATCGGCACGGCTGCCAGGCGCCTCGATTCGCCGGAGAAAGTGGACGGCACCGCGATGTTCGGCCTGGACGTGCGCGTGCCCGACATGGTCTACGCGGCGATCGCGAATTGCCCGGTGTTCGGCGGCACGCTTGCCGGCGTCGACGATACGCACGCGAAGAAGATTCCCGGCGTGCGCCAGGTCGTCAAGCTCGATAACGCGGTCGCTGTGATCGGCGATCACACGTGGGCTGCCAAACGCGGGCTGCAGGCGCTCGATATCAAATGGAACGAAGGCGCGGGCGCGACACTGGGCATGCAACAGATCGTCGACGATCTCGCCCAGGCGTCGCAGCGTAATGGCGCGGTGGCGCGTAAGGATGGTGACGTCGGTACTGCGTTTTCAAACGCCAGGACACGCGTCGACGCCGTGTATCAGCAACCGTTCCTGGCCCATGCCACGATGGAACCGATCAACTGCACCGTGCATGTGCGGCCCGACGGCTGCGATGTCTGGCTCGGCTCACAGGTGCCGACGCGGGTGGTGGACGCCGCGGTTGCCGTCACCGGTCTGCCCGCCGACAAGATTGTCGTACACAACCATCTGATCGGCGGCGGGTTCGGCCGGCGGCTCGAGTTCGACATGGTCACCCAGGCGGTCAAGGTCGCCAAGCAGGTGTCGACGCCGGTGAAGGTAGTGTGGACGCGCGAAGAAGACATTCAGCACGACATGTACCGGCCGTACTACTACGACAAAATCTCCGCCGGTCTCGATGCGAACGGCAAGCCGATCGCGTGGCGGCATCGGATTGTCGGCTCGTCGATCCTGGCGCGTTTCGCACCGCCGGCGTTCAAGAACGGTCTCGACCCGGACGCAGTGGAAGTCGCCTCCGATCTGCCGTACGACTTGCCGAATCAACTGGTCGACTATGTGCGCCAGGAACCGCACGCGGTTCCCACCGCGTTCTGGCGCGGCGTGGGACCGACGCGCAGCACCTTCGTGGTCGAGAGTTTCATCGACGAACTCGCCGCGCAGGCGAAAATCGATCCGGTCAAATATCGCCGCGATCTGTTGGGCAAGACGCCGCGCGCGCTGAACGTGCTCGACACCGCCACCCAGGCGGCGAACTGGGGCAGCGCGGTGCCCACGGGCCAGGGGCACGGGGTCTCGGTGATGCACGCGTTCGGCAGCTTCTTCGCGATCGTGGTCGACGTGGCGGTCGATCAGGGCGAGGTGGCCGTCAAACGGGTGGTGTGCGCGGTCGACTGCGGAATGGTGGTGAATCCCAACACGATCGAAGCGCAGGTGCAAGGCGGCATCATCTTCGGCATCACGGCGGCGCTCTACAGCCAGATCACGATCAAGGACGGCCGCGTCGAGCAGAACAACTTCACCGATTACAGGATGCTGCGGATCGATCAGACACCGCCGATCGAGGTGCATATCGTGAAGAGCAGCGAGGCGCCAGGCGGCATCGGCGAGCCGGGCACGGCGGCGCTCGCGCCGGCACTGACGAACGCGATCTATGCGGCCACCGGCAAGCGGCTGCGGCAATTGCCGGTCGGCAGCCA
>NZ_JAXDPY010000022.1:0-3558 GCF_034668105.1 Paraburkholderia sp.
CTGCCATTGCGTTGTATTCACAGGTGCATGCAGCGTGGCCGGTCGCGTTGATGCTGATCGGCTTCGGGCTCATCACCGCGATTACGCTCGTGACCATTCCGAAGAACGCGATTCCGGGCTACCTGTAAACCTCTAAGCCATTTTCTATATTTGCTATTCGAACGATTTCATGGAGAACCCCACAATGTCCGATAACCGGAAGCTGCCGTTGCGCGTATTGTTCTGCTGCGGCGTGACGCAGAATTTCTTCGACTTGCCGCGCGAGAAGATCGGCGAAGTCTGGCAGGCCTACGGCAAGATGCTGGCCGCGGTCGAATCGATGGATAGTGTCGACGTGCTCGGCATCATGGACGACGACCGGCTCACCGTCGGCAATGCCGACAACTCGCCGTGGACGTTCTACATCATGGCCGACGTGCGTGACTTCGATACCGCCGTGGCCGTGTGCAATCTGTATCGCACCACGCCGGTCGGCGAATACAACCTGTGGCGCTATGGCAAGATCGAAGCACGCGTCGGCCGTGCGCTGCAAGTGCCGCCGCAACATGCCAACGCGGCCTGAGCATGCAGGAACCTGACGCAATGAACGAAACCACGACTACGCTGGCCGGATTGACCGAACGGCTCGCCGCACTCGAAGCCGAATCCGCGGTGCGCCGCACGATGGCGCGCTATATGGCGCTATGCGATGTGCCCTCGGGTGCGCTCGAAGGCGAGACGCTCGCGGGCCTGTTCGCCGCCGGCGCGATCTGGGAAGGCATTGGCCCCCAGTACGCCGGCAAGTTCGGCCGCCTCACCGGCCATGCGGACATTCTCGCTATGCTCATGCGTTACTTGCCGCCGTCGCCGCATTTCTCGGTCAACGTGCATTTCCTTACGTCGGAAAGCATCGAGGTGAATGGCGCAACCGCGAAAGGCCGCTGGATCATGCTGCAAGCGTCCGGTTATGTCGACGCGCAAGCGGAGTTGATCTCCGCGCGCCTCGAGGTGGATTTCGCGCCCGCCGATAACGGCCGCGACTGGCTCATCACGCACTTTCGCACCGAGCGTCTGTTCGATGCGCCCTGGCACGTCAACACTAGGAAACCCAACTTATGAACGAGTTTATCCAGGCCTTGTCGCTAGGCGGCACGGGTCCGACCATCGCGATCAAGGACAGCATCGACATCGCCGGCTACGCGACCACTGCGGCGAGCCGCGCGCTGGCGGATGCCCCGCCGGCTTCCCAGCACGCGGAAGTCGTGCAGCGATTGCTCGATGCCGGTTGGCACATCGTCGGCAAGGCGAACATGCACGAACTGGCATTCGGCATGACCGGTATCAACGACTACACCGGCACGCCACAAAATCCGCAGGACGCCTCGCGTATTCCCGGCGGCTCGTCGAGCGGGTCGGCGGCGGCGGTTGGTTTGAAGCTCGCCGACGCCGCACTCGGCACGGACACGGGCGGTTCGATTCGCGGCCCCGCTGCATGTTGCGGCGTGATCGGTTTGAAGCCGACGTTCGGGCGCGTATCCCGGCGCGGCGTTGCACCGCGCGAATCGACGCTCGATTGTGTCGGGCCGTTCGCGCGCGAGATGCGGATGATCGTGGCCGCGATGCAGGCGATCACAACCGGCTTCGACGCGCATGCCGCCCACGCGTCACAGGCGGGCGTATCGAATGTCGGTATCGTGCAGGTCGACGCAACGTCGGAAATCCTTGCCGCCGTCACTCGTGCAGCGGACCAGGCGGACTGCCGCGCTCGCACGGTGGAACTGGCAGGCCTTAACGCGGCCTTTGAGGCGGGCCTCTCAGTCATCAACGTCGAAACGTCGCGTGCATTCGGTCATCTCGTGGAAACCGGCAAGCTCGGGGCCGATCTCGACGCACGGTTGCGTGCCGCCGCGAAAACGACCGCGGCGCAACTCGAGGCGGCGGAATCGGTACGCCCGCAATTCACCGCGGCCGTCGACCATGCGCTGGAAAGCGTCGACGTATTGATTCTTCCCACGTTGCCCGCTATGCCGATCACGATCGACGAGGCGCGCGGCGGTACTTCGGTTATCGCCATGTCGTCGTTGATCCGGCCGTTCAATCTGAGCGGCCATCCGGCGCTGAGCTTGCCCTTGCCTATCGCTGGCTCGCCGCTCAAGGCCGGCTTGCAGATTGTCGGACGCAAAGGTGCGGATGAACAGGTCTGCGCGATTGCGGCGCGCTTCGAAGCAGCGCTCGCGGCTTGAAGTCGGTGAGTGAAGTAGCTGGAATCCGACGGCCGAATGGCCTTCTCATGGAGTAGCAGCAAATGCAGAAAAGAGTCGTACTGGTCACCGGCGCGGCGCGTGGTCTCGGCGCCGCGATCGCCGCACGCTTTCATGCAGCGGACTACGCGGTTGCGATCGGCGATATCGCATTCGATGCCGCCCAGACCCTCGCCCGTGAACTGAGCGCCGATGGCGCAAGCGCCTTCGCACTGAATCTGGACGTCACTTCGAAGACCTCGTTCGAATCCGCGCGCGATGCGATCCTGCAACGCTGGGGCCGCATCGATGTCTTGATCAACAATGCGGGAGCCTCCAAAGTCGTACCCGTGATGGAGATCAGCGCCGAACAATTCGATCAGGTGATCAACGTGAACCTGCGCAGCGTGCTGTTCGGCTGCCAGGTGTTCGGCCAGCATTTCGCCGATGCCGGCGCGGGCCGCATCGTCAATATCGCCTCGCTGGCGGGACAGAATGGGGGCTCGGCGACCGGCGCGCATTATGCGGCGGCCAAAGGCGGTGTGATCACGTTGACCAAGGTGTTCGCCCGTGACCTCGGCGCAACGGGCGTGACCGTCAATGCGATTTCGCCCGGGCCGATGGATCTGCCGATCGTGCACGAGAGCGTCGCACCCGACAAGCTGAAAGCGGTGATCGCCAACATTCCTGCGGGGCGTCTGGGCTCAGCGGATTATGTCGCCGATGTCGCGGTCATGCTCGCCGCGCAGAACGCTTACTTCGCGAACGGTGCGTGCTGGGATGTGAACGGCGGTCTGTTCATGCGTTGAGTAGGCGATACCGCGCAGCACTTCTTTCTCGCGTGCCGTTAGCGACGCGAAGCGCTTGCGCAGTTCGCGCTGCTTCTGAGCGGCGGCGTGGCGAAGCGCGGCCAATTTCAACGCGCGCTGCACACGGTCGAGCATCTGCTGCGAGTTATACGGCTTCTCGACGAAATCGATCGCGCCGCTCTGCAACGCGCGCCCTGACATCGGAATATCGCCGTGACCGCTGACGAAAATAATCGGCAGCGTCGCACCTTGCCGATTCAATTCCGCTTGCACGTCGAAGCCGCTTTGCTCCGGCATCCGCACATTGAGCACGAGACACGCGGGCACGTCGGGATCGAATGCGCTCGGAAATTCGCTGGCATTCACGAAGCCCGCCGACTTCACGCCGACCGATTCGAGCAGCCACGCAAGCGAGGTACGCATGCCGTTGTCGTCGTCGACGATATAAACGATGGGTGCGATGGATGGAGCGGGCTGAAGCGGGTGGGACATGGAGTAAGCCGGAGCGGTTCGGGGAATGTGCGATTCGC
>NZ_JAXDPY010000023.1:0-28174 GCF_034668105.1 Paraburkholderia sp.
CGCTAATAGACCGATAAGAAAACAAGGAAAGGCCAACACCGAAAGAACACAGACAAAACCGCCGAACAGACAAGGAACCAAACAAAAGCCCCTGCCGCAGGCGAACAGACCCAGAGCGTCGCGGAGACACCTTCACTGAAAAACCAGAGCGTCGCGGAGACAAAAAACCAACCCTCATTTCACTCTCCGACGAGAAAAACCCGCGTAATAGGCCGCGCCAACGACCTAGCCCCCACACTCACTTCCAGCCCAGTCACCGACCGCGGCAGCGGCGCATTCCCCAACTGGGGCACCTTCAAATTATTGTCGTTCTCCGTAATCGCACTCTGCACATCCTTCATCTGCGTGGTCCAGCCGACCTTCGGCACATAGACCCGCGCCGAAATAGCACCCACGCCACCCATCAAGGGCACCGCCGTCCACCCATCGCCCTCGCCACCGCGCAACGCGCGCCGCAACTCCCCTACGTTCCCCAACGGCGGCGACGCATATCTCACCACGCGCCCCTCGGACACCCGATACCTCACCACCTGCAAACGCGGCGCCGTCCCCGGCAACAACGTCTCCCGCACGATCTGCAGCACGCTGCCGCTGACCGACACGGCCGCCTGCCCAGACTCATCATCCGACGCGGCCTGGCGCGCGTCGATCCGCATCTGATCGAACAACTGCGCAAAAACACGCTCGTCTTCCATCGCGTTGGTGATCGTCTGCCGGCCACGAATGATCTGGTCCAGCCCGCGCCACGACAACACGGCAATCACCGCCATGATCGCAATCGCAACCAGCAACTCGATCAGCGTGAAACCACGCGCGCCCAACCGGCCGCGGCGCTCAGAGCGAACGGTTGTTTTCATTCGCGACCACCGTGACCATCTGGGCGAGATTGCCGGAACGCCCGGGCGACGTCACCATCACTTCCACTCGACGAAACACCGGATTCGGCGTCGCCGTTACACGCTCGGTACAGATCAATTGCAAATTTCCCTGCGAGCAGTCAAAACTCGTCGAGCCGACGTTCGGCCAGCCATGCGTCAAATGCAATTGCGCCAACGTATTGTCGGCGCTCCATCCGGCCAGTAGCCGTTGATGCAGATCGGCTTCGCCGCTCGCCAGACTCCCCACCGCGCGCAACGACGCCGCCAATGCAATCGCGATGATCGCCAGCGCCACCAGTACTTCGATCATCGTAAAACCACGCTGCGATACGCGAGCGCCCATGTCCCTGCAACGACCCATCTCAGTGCACCTCATAGCGGCCATTGCCAGTGCCGACGATCGTCGCGTGCCCTACCGCCGAAAACAGCGTGATCTCCACGGGCACGTCGATCGCTTCGGTGCCGAACACGACGCGGCTCGGGTGCGAATCCGACCCGGGATAATCGATCGTGACACCCGTCACGCCGCCTTCCCAACTGCGCGGGCCGAGCAGCTCGTCACGCAACGGACGCCAGCCGTCTTCAGTACGCATGTCGAAACGAAAACCGCCCTCGACCGGCTGCCAGGCGATCGGCCGTGCGCGCACCTGGGCTTCGTCGCCAGCCGATTCGAACAGCAGCGCGAGACGCTGCGCTTCCTCGTTCAGATCGCTGCGCGGGTTGCGGTTCATCGTCAGCGCCGTCAGCGAGACCAGAATGCCCGCGATGACGAGCACCACCATCATTTCCAGCAGCGTGAATCCCGCAGCACGCTTGCGGCCACCTGCGCGCGAATCACGTGAGCGATGTGAGCCGCGTGAGCCACGCGGCCCGCGTGCGCCGACGCACGCCGTGCCTGACAGCGGCGCCGTACACGGAGTGTCCACACGGGACTTGCAAGCGGACAATCGCATAATGCCGGCCACGAACGATCAATCAAGAATCAGAATAACAATGAGTCGACAAGACGCGCGGCGGATCGCCAAAGAGGAGGGCGATCCGGCGCGCCTGCAAACCAACGGCGCCTGATAGACGCAGCCTTACCGGATTACTGCCACGACCCCACATCAGCGTCGTTGCCTTCGCCGCCCGCTTTACCGTCCGCACCATAGCTGAACACATCGATTTCGCCATGCACGCCCGGGTTCAGATACTGATAGCCATTGCCCCACGGATCGTTCGGCAGACGTTCGAGGTAACCGCCGTCCTTCCAGTTGTTCGGCACCGGGTCCGTGCTCGGCTTTTCGATCAGCGCGCGCAGACCTTGCTCCTGAGTCGGATAACGGCCGTTGTCGAGACGGTAGAGTTTCAGTGCCTGCATCACCGTGCCGATGTCCTGCTTGGCCGCGACGCGCCGCGCTTCGTCTGGACGGCTCATGATTTTCGGCACGATCAGCGCCGCCAGAATGCCCAGAATCGCGATCACGACCATGATTTCGATCAGCGTGAAACCGCGTTGACGACGGCCGCGCGGAGCCGTGATGTCAGTACGGCGAATGGTCGACAGTTGCATAGCTTGCTACCTCTTTTCAGGTGAAATTTTCGATCGGGCGGGATTCGCGTTTCAGCAATCAGGGTGCCATTGAACACGCCCGGCCGGTCATTTTAATGTCAGGGTCTTGAAGGGTTGCGAGAAAACGCCGCACCGCTGCAAGTTTCCACTCCGCAGGAAGTCCCTTGGGGGATCGCCTACCTCGAGGACCTCGCGCAAAGCGCCGGTTTAGCGCACTTTCCCCCCACGCAATTTTCACAATAGTCCGTACAATGTGCGCATGAACGCCATCCAGATCCGCCTTCTGTCGCTCGCCCTGTTCGCCGTGTTTTGCGCGACGCTGACCTACTGGGTCATCACGCTCTCCACGATGTCCGGCGCGCCTTTGCCCGCTGCCGCCGTGCATAACCAGGTCTCGACCGAACAGGCCGCCACGCTATTCGGCGGCCAGCTCACCCGTAGCGCCAACCAGGACGTGCATCTGTTCGGCATCCTCGCTTTGCGGGAAGGCGCCGCGGCCATCGTCAGCGTCGGCGGCGAACCGCCGCATGCGGTGTCGCTCGGCAGCGCGCTCATGCAAGGCGCCAAACTCTCCGAAGTCCGCGCCCGCTCGATCATCATCGATCGCAATGGCGCGCATTCCGAAGTGTTCCTGCCGGCCAATCCCGCAGGTCCTACGATCTACGTGCGCTGACTTTGCGCGTTCTGCTTCAGGCGTTCTGCTTCAGGCGTTCGGTTTCGCTTCAACTGCTTGCGCCGATCGTCGCGGACATCACGATTTGCCACCGCGCTCGCCGCGTTTGTCCCAGCGGTTTCCCCATCCGGTGATCATCACGGTTGCCACTGCGGTGGCAATCGCAGTGGTAACTTCATTGGCAATCTCGTTGGCAATCGCAGTGGCAATCTCAACCGCCCGCGCTCACGCAACCGCAGCATTTCTGCGCCTTACTGCACCAGGTTGTTCAACTCGATGATCGGCATCATCACCGCCAGCACGATCACCAGCACCACGCCCCCCATCGCCAGAATCAGCAACGGCTCGAGCAGGCTCGTCAGGAACATCGTGCGACGCTCGAGCTCGCGTGCTTCGCCATCGGCCGCGCGGTCGAGCATCGTCGTCACATCGCCGGTCGCTTCACCCGAACGGATCAGGTGCACCAGCACCGGCGGAAATGTCTTCGTATTGCCCAGCGCGCGCGACAGCGACGTGCCTTCACGCACGCGAACGATCGCATCGTCGATGTTCTCCCGCATCGCGTTGTTGCTGAGCGTTTCCGCGGCAGCTTGCAGCGCACGCAGAATCGGTACACCCGCGGCCGTCAGAATGCCTAGCGTGCTCGCAAAGCGCACGGTGTTGTAGCCGCGCACGAGTTTGCCGAGCAGCGGAGCGGTCAACAGCCACCGGTCGAAGGCGAGGCGCGGGCCAGGCTGCTTCAGGATCGAGCGCACCAGATACACCACCACGACCACGCCGATCAGCATCGCCCACCACCAATGCCGCACGAAACCGGAAAGCGCCATCATCATGATGGTGAGAAACGGCAGCTGCTGTTTGGTGCTCGCGAACACGTTCACCACCTGCGGCACCACGTAGCTCAACAGAAACGTGACAATGCCGAAGGCAATGAGCGTCACGACCGCCGGGTAGGTGAACGCGAGCACGATTTTCTGCTTGAGCGCGTTGCGTTGCTCGATATAGTCGGCGAGACGCGAAAGCACGAGACCGAGCTTGCCGGTATGTTCACCAGCGGCCACCAGCGCGCGATAGATCTCAGGGAAGTCTTTAGGATGCTGCGTCAGCGCATTCGCGAGCGAATGGCCGCCGAGCACTTCGGCACGAATCGACGCCATCAGTTCGCGAATGTAATCGCGCTCCGATTGTTCGGTCAGCACCGAGAGCGCTTCGTCGAGCGGCAAGCCCGCGATCAGGAGGCTGGCCAGCTGACGCGTGAGAATCGCCTGCTCGCGCTGCGACAAACGCCGCCCTATCGACAGGCGCTGATTGCGTTCGCCGCGGGTGCGCGACGCCGCCGGTTCGACCACCAGTGGCGTCAGTCCCTGCGAACGCAGATTGGTGCGCGCGCTGCGCGCACTGTCCGCGTCGAGCACGCCTTTTTGCGCCTTGCCCGCCGCATCGATTGCTTCGAAACGAAATGCCGGCATGCGCTTATGCTCCGCCCGTGACGCGGATCACTTCTTCGAGCGACGTGAGCCCGGAGGCAAGCCAGCGGTCCGAATCTTCACGCAATGTACGCATGCCTTGCGCGCGGCCCGACGCGAGAATCTCCGCATCGGACGCATTGCGGTGAACCAGTGTGCGGATTTCGTCGTCGATCAGAAGCAGTTCGTACACGCCGCGCCGGCCTGCATAGCCGGTCTGCCCGCATTTGTCGCAACCCACCGGATGCCAGCGCACGCTGCCGTCTTCTTCGACGCGCTCCTCGCGGCACACCGGGCACAGCCGCCGCACCAGCCGCTGCGCCAGCACGCCGAGCAGCGACGACGCCAGCAGATACGGCTCGACGCCCATGTCGGTCAAACGTGTCACCGCGGAGGCGGCGTCGTTCGTGTGCAGTGTCGCTAACACGAGGTGACCCGTCAGCGAGGCCTGCACCGCGATCTGCGCGGTTTCCAGGTCGCGGATTTCACCGATCATGATCACGTCCGGGTCCTGCCGCAGAATCGAGCGCAGCGCGCGTGCGAACGTCATGCCGATCCGCTCGTTGACCTGCGTCTGGCCGATGCCGGACAGGTCGTATTCGATCGGGTCTTCGACCGTCATGATGTTGGTCGTCGCCGTTTCGAGGCGCGACATCGACGCGTACAGCGTGGTCGTCTTGCCGGAACCGGTTGGGCCCGTCACCAGCACGATGCCATGCGGCTTGCCGATCAGCTTGTCGAACTTGACGAGCGTATCCGGCGCCATGCCGAGGGCTTCGAGATTCAGGCGCGACGCATCTTTTTCCAGCAGACGCAGCACCGCGCGTTCACCGTGCCCCGTGGGCAGCGTCGAGACGCGCACGTCGACCGGACGTCCGCCGACGCGCAGCGTGATACGGCCATCTTGCGGCAGACGCTTCTCGGCAATGTCGAGCTGCGCCATGATCTTGATCCGCGAAATCAGCGCGCCGTGCAGCGCTTTCTTGGGCCGCACGACATCGCGCAAGGTACCGTCGACGCGAAAGCGCACCACCGAGGAAGTCTCGAACGGCTCGATGTGAATATCCGATGCCTGTTCGCGCGCGGCCTGGGTGAGCAGCGCATTGATCATGCGGATGATCGGTGCGTCGTCTTCCGACTCGAGCAGATCCTCGACCTCGGGAATGTCCTGCATCAGGCGCGACAGATCGACTTCGCCTTCCACTTCGCCGACCACCTGCGCCGCGCTGCCGTCCTGGCGCGCGTAGGCCTGGTTGATCGCCTGGGCCAGTTCGTCGGCCGGCACACGCACCACGGACAACGCGCCGAAGTTGCGCGCGACCTCGGCAAGCGCCGCGTCGTTGGTGCGCTCGCTGATCCAGACTTCGAGGCTGTCGGCGTGCTGATGCGCGACCAGAATCTGGCCGCTGCGAGCAAAGCCGTAAGGCACGAGACGCGCGGCAACCGCCGACGGTGCAATGCGTTCCGCGTGCTCCGCCACGACCGCGGGCGGAATCGCCGCGGTCTGTGTCGACGCAGCGGCTCGCGCCGCTGCCGAGGACGCGGCAGCTGACGGCGGCGTGGACGGCGTGCTCACGGCTGCGCTCCAGGCGACGCCGTGGACGGCGGCGCTACCTGCACCGGGTTGGTCTGCACGGCGGGGCCATTCGTGGCCGGATTCGTCTGATACACGGCCCCGCCATTATTCATGACCGGGTTCGTCGTCACAGCCCCGCCATTCGTGACCGGCGCCGGAGCGGAAACTGCCGGCGGCGCCATCTGCTGACGACGCATCCTGTCGAGATCGAACAGGTTCATCGCGGGCGAGCCACCCTGGCTAGGACCGATCGGCATCGGCGGCACCACCGGATCGTCGTTGTCCTTGATCAGGTTGTTGTCCGACTTGTACGCACCCTGCACGCCCTGGATGTAGTCGTAGCGGTTCGACGTCACGGCTTGCGCGGTACTGCGATCGTTGATGATCACCGGGCGCAGGAACACCATCAGATTGGTCTTGTCGCGGGTCTTCTGTTCCGAGCGGAACAACTGGCCGATCCACGGGATATCGCCCAGCAACGGCACCTTGCTGTTGCTGACCTGGTAGTTGTCCTGCATCAGGCCGCCCAGCACGATGATCTCGCCGTTATCGGCGAGCACCGTCGACTGGATCGAACGCTTGGTGAACTCCGGGCCGGCCGGGTTGGTCGTCGCGTTGGTCGTGCCGTTCACGATCGCCGAGTCTTCCGTGTAAAGCTGCAGCTTCAGAATCCCGCCGTCCGTGATCTGCGGTTTGATGTGCAGCGTCAGACCGACGTCGACGCGGTCGTAGGTATTGAACGCCGAGGTCGCGGTGGCGCTCGTGAGGTTCGAATACGAACCCGTCTGGATCGGCACGTTCGTACCGACGACGATCTTCGCTTCCTCGTTGTCGAGCGTAATGAGGTTAGGTGTGGACAGCACATTCGCGTCAGCGGTCTGCGACAGCGCCTGCAGCAGCGCGCCGAGTCCCTGCACACCGAAAATGTTGTGCACCCAACCGACGTTGAGCCCCTGCTGGAGCTGACTGGCTCCAAGCGCCCCGGCGAGACCGCCGGTGACCCCCGTCGCCGCAGCCCCTGCGGCCGCCGCCGTCAGATTGACGATGCTGTTGCCGGAGCCGGTCGCCAGGTTGGTGCCGGCAAAGACCGAATTGTTCGCGATCTGCCACTGAATGCCGAGATTGGCGTTCGTGGTCGAATTCAGCTCGACGATCAGCGCCTCGATATAAACCTGTGCGCGCCGCGCGTCGAGCTGGTCGATCACCGCCCGCAGGTTACGGTACACCGGCTCGGACGCCGTGATAATCAGCGAGTTGGTCGCGGAGTCAGCCTGGATCATGCCGCCTGGCTGATTGTCGTCGCTCTTGTCCTTGTCGCCGCCGAGCAGGCCGCCGGAGCCGGAGCCGCCGCTCGAGCCGTATCCTCCACCAGTGCCGCCCATCGGCGACGACCCGCCGCCGAGTCCGCCGGACGGCAACGGCGGCGTCCCCGAGCTACCCGTCGAATTGCTGCCCAACCCGCCGCCGCCACCACCGCCACCGCCACCGCCGTTCTGATTAAACGAATTGGCGTCGTTCGAGCCGCTCGACGAGCCGGTGTCGCCACCCTTGCCGAGCATTCCGCGCAAGGTCTTCGCGAGCCTCGTCGCGTCTGCGTTGCGCAGCGGCACCACATGCATGTTGCCGAGCTGCGTGGTCGGCGCGTCGAGTTCCTTCGCCAGTTGCTTCGCCGCCGCCAGACGCCCGCCGTTCGACGCGCGGATCAGGAGCGAGTTGGTGCGCGGGTCTGCCGTGATCGACACCTTCAGCGTGGCGTCGGTGCTGCCGATCGCGCCGGGATCGAGCATCTTGGTCAACTGCGCGGCGATATCGAGCGCGTTCGCGTTCTTCAGCGGCACCACCGACACCGACTGGCCCGCGGCCGTATCCACACCCGCGATGATCTGCGCGATACGCCGCACGTTGTCGGCGTAGTCGGTCACGACAAGCGAATTGTTGGCCGGATAGGCCGCCACGGTATTATTCGGCGAGATCAACGGACGCAACACCGGCAGCAGGTTGTTGGCCGATTCGTTCTTCAGCACGAACACCTGCGTGACCACCTGATCGCCGCGCGCAACAGGCGCATTGCCGACGTAGGTCGGCACGCCCTGCAGCTTGGCATCGGCCTCGGGCACGACCTTCAGGACGCCGTGGTCCTGCACCAGCGCGAAGCCCTGCATCCGCAATGCGGATTGCAAGGTCTTGAGCGCCTGATCTTCAGGCACCGCATTTTCCGACACGAGGTTGAGCTGACCCTTCACGCGCGGGTCGACGATGATCGTTTTGCCGGTTGCAGCGCCGATCGCCTTCGCCACCTGGTCGATATCGGCGTTCACGAAGTTGAGTGTCACCTGTGCCTGTGCTGTCTGCGCGGTGATCAATCCAGCCACCAGCAGCGCCGTTGCGACGCGACGCAAAGCCATACGATTTCTTCTCATGGAAAGTGGTATCGATGCCGACGGCTTCAGCCGCCGACGGTCATGCAATGCGAACATGTGAGCAGGCCGCCGCCCTATCGGTCTGCCGGCCGGCTTCGCAGGCGGTCGACGCCCTGGAGATCAGCCATCCAATGTCCGAAAAAAGTGAACAGTAACAGTTTTTCATGTCGGTTTTGTCACAAAACAAACGGCGCCGTGCGATTACTCTAAAAGACCGTCACGAACTGTCAATCAATTGAAAGTAAATAAGCTTCTGTGCGCCGCGCCACCGATGCCCTTTCTTTTACGCTGGCTTATGTCGGTTAGCCAACTTGACGCGTGCAGGTCTGCCGGTATGATACGAGCCGTTCAGGGTGCTGGTTGCGTCCTGGCAACGCGGGTTTTCCCCGATGCGCGACAAAGTGCCTAACCAGCGCGCCTCGCGCGGCTTCCAGCGGCTGAAGTTTGGCCGATGCAGCGGCTTACCGAACCTTACCCTTGCGTTTTTGTTTAGTCGTCTTGACCGATCTGGACTGATGAAAAGACCCTTCGTCACTGTCGCCACTGGAGTTGCCATGCTGCTTGCAGCAGGGGCGGCACGCGCCGATTGCTTTGACGCGGCGGCCGGGTACCAGAAGGTCAACCCCCTGATTCTGCGCGCAATTGCTTGGCAGGAGTCACACAATCGGCCAGATGCGTTGCATAAGAACGCCAACGGTTCGACAGATTATGGCGTGATGCAGATCAATTCGGTTCATCTGCCCACGCTCGCCCAATACGGCATCTCGCAGGGCACTCTGATGGAGCCTTGCAAGAACGTCTACATCGCGGCATGGCACCTGCGCCGTCAGATGAACAAGTATGGCAATACCTGGCAGGCGGTCGGTGCGTACCACTCCGAGACGCCGGCGCTGCGCGATAAATACGCGCAGCAGATCGCCGCGATCCTGCGCAAATGGAATCTGATGCCGGCTGCACGCTGAGCGGTATTTTCGTGGGTAGGTTCATCGGCACAAGAGGCGGCACTCACACGGTCCGGCTTTTTAGCCCGCTCCTGTCAATATGGCTGGCCCTTTCTAATCGGGTCCGTCACGCGACCTCTCCCTGTTTGATGCACAATGCGGCTTCGTGCTGCTGTCGGCGTTCGGCCATCTTCTGGCCCCTGAGTCATGCGACCCAAGCCCGGCACGCCTTCCAATCCTCTTGTTTTCCCGTACTGCGATGAACCAGCCGCTATTGCCCGTCACCGTGCTCTCCGGTTTTCTGGGCGCCGGCAAGACCACGCTTCTGAACCACATCCTCGCGAATCGCGCCGGTTTGCGCGTCGCCGTGATCGTCAACGATCTGGCCGCCGTCAATATCGATGCCTCCCTCGTGCGCGATGGCGCCGCGCTCTCGCATGTCGAAGAGCAGCTCGTCGAACTGTCGAATGGCTGCATCTGCTGTACGTTGCGCGACGACTTGCTGGTCGAGATCAAGCGGCTGGCGGGGGAAAAGCGCTTCGATGCGATCCTGATCGAGTCGACCGGGGTGGCCGAGCCGATGCCGATTGCCGAAACCTTCACCTTTGTCGACGACGATGGCGTCTCGCTGTCCGACGTCGCGCAGCTCGATACGATGGTGACGGTGGTCGACGCGTTCAATTTCCTGCGCGACTATGGCTCTGCCGACGCGCTCGCGGAGCGGGGCATTGCCGCGACCGAGGAAGACGATCGGACGCTGGTCGAATTGCTGATCGAGCAGATTGAATTCTGCGACGTGCTGGTGGTGAACAAGGCCGATCTGGTGAGCGCCGATGAACTCACCCGTTTGCAGCGCATCCTCGCTCGCCTCAATCCGCGTGCCGTGCAGGTGGTGAGCCGTTTCGGCGACGTGCCGCTGGCCGAGGTGCTGAATACTGGACGCTTCGATTTCGACGAAGCATCGAGCGCGCCGGGCTGGCTGGCGTCGCTCAATCATGACCATGAACACGAGCACGGCCACGCGCATCACGGCGAAGCGGACGAATTCGGCATCGGCAATTTCATTTACCGCGCGCGGCGGCCGTTTCATCCGGAGCGCCTGTGGGCGCTGCTGCATCAGGAGTGGAAGGGCGTCTTGCGCAGCAAGGGTTTCTTCTGGCTCGCCACGCGTAACGACATCGCCGGTTCGCTGTCGCAGGCAGGCGGCGCTTGCCGGCACGGTCCGGCCGGGATGTGGTGGGCGGCTCAGGAGCGCAGCGAATGGCCCGACGGCGATGACGAACTGGCCACCGAAATTGCCGCCGACTGGTTCGGCGATCCGGATGATCTGAGGATCGGCGATCGTCGGCAGGAACTGGTGATGATCGGCGTCGGCATCGACCCGGCTGTCTGGCAAGCGAAGTTCGACGCGTGCCTGCTCACCGACGAGGAATATGCGGCGGGGCCACAAGCGTGGCAACACTTCGCCGATCCGTTCCCGACATGGGACTTCGACGAAGACGACCACGACCACGACCACGATCATCATGATCACGACGGTCATGGCCACGGTGAAATCGTCCATCGCCACGATTGAGCGGCCTTTTCCACTTCTGGCTGAGTGTCTGGCCGCGGCGCCCGTCGCGGATCAAGTAAAAATCGCGGACGAAAAAAAACCCGCCGTTGGCGGGTGTCAACTGCCTGGCAGTAATCTGCTTAGCGCTTGTTGACGGCGTCCTTGAACGCCTTGCCAGCCGTGAACTTGACGGTCTTGGCTGCCGGGATCTTGATGGTTTCGCCGGTCTTGGGGTTACGACCCGTACGTGCTGCGCGCTTGCCCGAACCGAAGCTGCCGAAGCCGATCAGCTGGACCGCGTCACCCTTCGACACAGACTTCTTGATCACTTCAAGCAATGTGTCCAGCGTCTCACCGGTTTGAGCCTTGCTGGCGCCCGTCTGTCCTGCGACGGCGTCGATCAGTTCCTGTTTGTTCATTAAGGTTCCTTTCTGAGTTTAGGTTGACACGAACAGCGCGAACGCGCCGATTATACGTGCGCGGGCCGCGCCGTCGAGCAGCTGCGGCTCCGGATCCCCTCCGGACAATTAGCGCCGGGCGATTGACTGCCCGTCGGCCGTGCCGCCGCTCCCTACGCGGCGCTTGCTATGATAGCGCAGCGCAAACCCAATCAGGACAAGGGTTTCGAAGAATTAAGCGGTTGCGGGGCCGAGACTGAGGGGAAACCCTTCTTTTTTCTCCTCGCGAACCCCAATCGAAGGCTGAAACCCAGTATGGACGGGGCTTAGCGTTGGTTTTTGCCAACGTTGCAGCACGTCTTTTTCGCCGTCCGGCGAGCTTCGTGCGCTGGCGGTAACGTCTGACCCGCGCTTTCGAGCGTCATTTTCCGCTGCGCATGACCGATCCGCTGATCCCCGCCGTCCTCGCGTTTCGCGACAACGGCACGCCCTTTTCGCCGCTCTACGACGACATTTATCACAGCGCTGTCGGCGGTCTCGAACAGGCTGAATACGTGTTTCTTCGCGGCAATGCGTTGCCGGCGCGCTGGCAGGGCCGTCGCATTTTCACCGTGCTCGAGACCGGCTTCGGCATGGGCATCAACTTCCTGACAACCTGGGCCGCCTGGCGAGCCGATCCGGCGCGTTGCGAGCGGCTGCACTTCGTTTCGACCGAGAAGCATCCGTTTACTCAGGCCGACCTACGCAGCGTCTATGCGGCGACGATTTCAGATCCGGCGATTGCCGCGCTGGCCGATGCGCTGGCCGCCGAATGGCCGATGCTCGTTCCCGGCACGCACCGGCTCGAATTCGAGGGCGGACGGATCACACTGACACTCGTCTTCGCCGACGCGCTGGAAAGCCTGCCGGCGTTGAGGCTGCGCGCTGATGCGTTCTATCTCGACGGTTTCGCGCCGGCCCGGAACCCTGAGATGTGGACGCCCGCGATCTTCAAAGCACTCGCTCGCCTGGCCGGCGAGGGTGCCACGTTCGCGACCTACAGTAGTGCCGGCGACATCAAGCGCGCGTTGACGCAAAACGGCTTTGTGTACCAAAAAATCGACGGCTTCGGCTGGAAACGCGCGATGCTGGTCGGCCATTTCGCGCCACGCTGGCGGGTTCGTCGCTATGAGCCGCCCGCGCCGCTTGAAGTCGATGAACGGCATGCGATCGTGATCGGTACCGGGCTCGCCGGCTGCGCGGCGATCGAGCGCCTCACCTCGCGCGGTTGGCGCATCACATCGCTGGAGCGACACGCGGCGGTGGCGCAGGATGCCTCGGGCAACCCAGCCGGCGTGTTCCATCCAATGATCTCGCGCGACGACAGCGTCGCTTCGCGTGTCACGCGTGCGGGCTTTCTCTACGCGCTGAGACGCTGGGCAGCGCTCGAACGGCTTGGTCACTCTCCATTGCGCGGCGCGCCTGGTCTGTTGCAGATCGCTGCGGACGACGAGGAAGCACGCTCGATGCGTGACGCAATCGCGGCCTTCGGTTATCCGCCCGAATACGTCACGCCTGTCTCGCTGAGCGAAGCGCAAAGCCTTGCGGGCATGCCGCTCGCGCAGAACGGCTGGCTCTTTCCCCACGGCGGCTGGATCGACCCGGCGTCGCTTTGTGCCGCGCAGTGCGCAGCGGCAGGCGATCTGCTCGAACGCCGTTTCGGCGTGGAGGTGGCGCGCCTCGAGCGGTCCGGCAATCAATGGACCGTTTTCGACACGGGAGGGCAGGCCGTCGCGCGTGCGCCAGTGGTCATTGTCGCAAGCGCCCACGACGCCGCGCGCATCGCCGGGTTGCAGCATGCTCCGACCCGCAGCATCCGCGGCCAGTTGACCTTGCTGCCGCCGGGCACCGTCCCTCCGCTCGGCATGCCCGTGATGGGCGTTGGCTACGTAGTGCCGCTAGCCGACGGCACCACGCTGACCGGCGCCACCTACGAACTCGACGATCCATACACCTCGCTGCGGCCCGATGGCCATCTGGAGAACCTGGAGCGTGTCGCGCAGATGCTGCCGTCTTTTGACGGAATCGTCGACCCCGCGCGGGCGGCGGCGCTCGCCGGTCGCGTGGCGTTTCGCTGCGTGACGAGCGACCGCATGCCGATGATCGGTAACTTCGCTGACGAGGCCATCTCGACGCGCGACGCCCAACGCCTGCGCGGCGCATGGCCGCTCGATTTGCCGCGCGTCCACGGCTTGTATGGTGCATTCGCCTACGGTTCCCGCGGACTGGTATGGGCGGCGCTCGGCGCTGAGTTGATCGCCTCGCAGATCGAAGGCGAGCCATGGCCGCTCGAACGGGATCTAGCTGAAGACATCGATCCCGCTCGCTTTCTCCTGCGCGCGCTGCGCCAAGGCACAGTGAGTTAGCCGGCCGCGCCTGACGTCGGGCCAAGGCCCGCGGAAACGCAATCTGCGGACCCAGCCTCTCGCGATAGGAGTTATCCACCGAAACTTGTGGATAACCGGAACGTTTACCGGCGCAACTCATGTGGAACCGTTGTGGACGTAAACGGGGTAACTTTGCCGCCGCCGAAAATCGCGAAAAGTTACCCTTGTATACCCGCCGCTACCGCACATGCTATGCATGCTGTTATGCGAGCGGCAACGTAATGAATTGATTGGGTAAACAGGGGTTATCCACAGAAACCGAGGCAGCTTGTTAACTGTTACTACGTATACATACGGTAAACCTGTAAACAGAAAGGCCGTCGCCAGATCGAGCACGATCGTTGAGTTCGAATCGCCGAAACCTGGGAGAAAAGACATCTCCCGCTGTGGCCTGGCAAACACATCTGCAACGTTGAATCTGTACCCTATGAGAGGCCGAGCTGGCCGTTAAAACGGTCGCTTTTTCCTCATTTTGCGAAGATAACGTACGTTTTTACCGTTTTACCCGCATGTTCCTGTCTTTTCGGTCAAGTCTTAACAAGCTATGGCACAATCGCCGTTCTTTTCCGCGTCGTGCCTCGCCACCGGCGGCACGCGCTGCAACGGAACGGTGCCGCTCAATCAGAATCTGATTCAAAGTCGACGGCGTTCTTTCACCGTGCCGGGCCGGTTGGTGCGGCCGCACCCCAGAATGCGCCGCGCTTTTTGCGGCTGCGGCGCGTTCAGATCATCCGATCATTGAAAACTCGCAACGCGGGTCACGCGAAGCGATCGCGACAGTGAGCGCCTCGTGCGCTCATCCGCTCGGCGGTGTTTGCGCCGGTTCGTGTCGTCTGCCGTTGCTGCCAAGGAGAACCCATCACGATGAAGTCGGCGTTTTCATTTTTTCCAGCATGGCCACTCACACCCGACGCCATTTTTTGGGCTGGTCTTGCGTTGCTCGCCGCCGGACTGTGCGGTGAGCTTTGCTATCGCGCATGGCGTTTGCCCCGCATCTCCGGGTACGCGGTCATCGGCCTGGTCGCGGGTGCCGCAGGTTTTGGCGTAATCGACGCGGATTCCGCAAGCGCCGCGCGGCCATTGCTCGATGTCGCGCTGGGTCTGTTGTTGTTCGAACTCGGTAGCCGGCTCGATTTGCGCTGGATTCGCCGCAATCCCTGGTTGATTCTGTCGAGCGTCGCCGAAGCCACGTTGACTTTCGCGCTGGTTTTGCCAGTTTTGTTGTTCCTGAACGTGCCGCTGATGGTGGCGACGGTGCTTGCCGCCATTGCCATGGCGACGTCGCCGGCCATGGTGATCCAGCTCAAGACCGAGTTGCGCGCGGAAGGCCAGGTCACTCAACGTCTGTTGACCTTGACCGCGCTGAACAGCATGTACGCGGTCGTGATCGAAAAGCTCGTCTCGAGCTGGTTGCATCAGGAAGTTTACGGCAACGTTTTCGCCACGATTCTGCAGCCGCTTTATCTGCTGGTCGGCTCGCTCGTGCTCGCCTATCTGCTCGCGCGTACCTGCACGTTTTTTTATCGCCGTCTGAACATGCAGGACGAGCATTCGTTCGTCGCGCTGTTCGGCCTTGTGCTGCTGGCCATTGCGGTAGCGCATCTGTTCAAGCTGTCGACGATTCTCGCGCTGCTCGCCGCGGGCATCATCGTGAAAAATCATGAAGCGCGTCCGCAGTTGTGGCCACAGCATTTCGGCACGGCCGGCTGGTTGTTGACCGTGATCCTGTTCGTGCTGACGTTGACTTCGTTCGAATGGAAAGACATCGCGCTTGGCGGCGTTGCCGCGCTGGGTCTGATTGTTGCGCGTCTGATTGCGAAACTGGTGGGCGTGATGGCTTTTGCCAAGCCGAGCGGCCTGGACTGGAAGCAGGGGATGGCGCTGGGTCTATCGTTATCGCCCATGTCGGCGCTCGCATATCTGCTCGTCGACGATACGTACAACCTTTATCCGAATTTCGATCCGCAATTGCGGGCCATCGTGATGTGTTCGATTTTCGTGCTGCAGATTCTCGGGCCGTGGCTCGTGTATCGCAGTCTCGCAGCTGTGGGCGAACGGCGCGAAGAGTAGGCGCACACTGCGGCTCGGCGCTTCGGGCGCTTGATTTGCGAGTTTTATCCAACTTATTCGATTCAAAAACGGCCGCTTATGTGACACCGGCATGTGTCGCACACCGGCCGACCTGACTCAAGGGACGCCATGTCACTCGAACCCTTCATCGATTCGAAACCGTTCACTTTCGGTGTCGAACTCGAGATGCAGATCGTCAATACGCACGACTACGATTTGACCAAAGCCGGCTCGGATTTGATGCGTCTCCTCAAGGACGAAAAAATCCCGGGCAACATCACGCCGGAAATCACCGAAAGCATGATCGAGCTGTCGACCGGTATCTGCACGACGCACGAACAGGCCGTTGCCGATTTGCGCAAGATCCGCGACACGCTGGTTGCCGCGGCCGATCACCTGAACGTCGGCTTGTGCGGCGGCGGCACGCATGCGTTCCAGCAATGGAGCGAACGGCAGATCGTCGATACGCCGCGCTTTCAGTATATTTCGGAGTTGTACGGCTACCTTGCCAAGCAATTTACGGTGTTCGGCCAGCACGTGCACATTGGCTGCCCGGACCCGAATAGCGCGCTGTATCTGCTGCATTCGATGTCGCGCTTCATTCCGCATTTCATCGCGCTGTCCGCTTCGTCGCCGTTCGTTCAGGGTGTCGACACCGGTTTTCATTCGGCACGCCTGAATTCCGTGTTTGCCTTTCCGCTGTCGGGCCGTGCGCCGTTTGTATTGACGTGGGACAGCTTCGAGGAATATTTCTCGAAGATGGTCCACACCGGTGTGGTCAACAGCATGAAGGACTTTTACTGGGACATCCGGCCGAAGCCCGGTTTCGGCACGATCGAAGTGCGCGTGATGGATACGCCGTTTTCAGTGGATCGCGCCGCCGCGATTGCCTGCTACATCCAGACGCTGGCACGGCATCTGTTGCTGGACAAGCCGATCACGCCGAAGGAAGACGACTACCTCGTCTACACGTTCAACCGTTTCGAGGCATGCCGCTTCGGTCTGGCCGGCAACTGCATCAATCCGCAAACAAGCGAACGCAAGACGATTTCCGAAGACATCCTCGAAACGCTGGATCTGATTGCACCTCATGCCGAAGCATTGGGCTCGGGCAATGCGCTTGCCGAAATCGGGGCAATCGCGCGCGGTCAGGTTAATGACGCGACATGGCTGCGCGGCGTTTTCGAGCAGGAAAAATCCTTGCACGAAGCGGTCAGACAGCAGTGTCTGCAGTGGCGAGCCTAGGCGGCAGAGGATTGCTCACAGCAAAACGTAAGGAAGACCCGCTTCATGCGGGTTTTTTTTCGTAATTAAATTTCCAGCTCGGGGGGCCTTCAGGTTTTTCTAAAATTTACGTATACCCATGTAGTAGTAGTTAACAAGCATTGCATCTGCCTGTGGACAACTGAATAATTCGCTGAAAAGTCAAAGTGCTACGTAAACCATAACTGGGTTGATCCAACGCGTATCGGCAGCGGTAAACGAGGACAACTTTGCAGCGGACACCTGTAATAAATCGCTTATCAAGAATCGACACACAGGCCGTCCCCTGTGTTTTCCCATGGTTATCCACAGCTTGCGTTGGATAACTTAGCTGTACGATTGGCCGGTCTCGCATAGAATGTCGTTTTCGCCGTCTTTGGCTTGTAAGGCGGTAAATTTTTGAGATAGTAGAAACCGTCTCGTCTATTTTTGGGCGAGGCTACCCCACACAGGCTACGGGTGTGCTCGGCGACGGTTCGCCGGCATCGCGCGGAAGCTTTAATAAACCACACGAAGATTATGAGCGAAGGCGTATACGGAGAACAGGCAGGCGGGCGAGTGACCCACAGCCTATTGCGATTGAGCACGGCCATGCGGAGCCAGGCTTGGGAATGGGCGGAAGGCGCGGGCCTCACGCCGACCCAGGGCGAAATCCTGGTCTTGCTGATGCAGCGCAAAGGCCCGATGCGTCTTGGCGAAATCGCCCGTGAAACGGCTCTGACGGCTGCCACCACCAGCGATGCCGTGAGCACGCTCGAGACCAAAGGTCTGGTCGAAAAGCGCCGTGCCCTCGACGATGGCCGCGCTCTCGCGGTTCGTCTGACGGCGCGTGGTCGTACTGCCGCGAAGCGCGCTGCGCAATGGCCGGACTTCCTGGCTAAAGCGGTCGGCACGCTGCGTGACGAAGAGCAAACGCTGTTCTATCGCACGCTGCTCAAGACGATCCACCAGCTGGAAGCGCAAGGCACCATTCCGCCGCATCGCATGTGCCTGAGCTGCACGCACTTCGAGCCGAGCAAGAATCCGAAGAAGACGCCGCATCACTGCGCGCTGCTCGACATGGACATGTCGGACACGAATCTGCGTCTCGATTGCTCGGTGTACGAAATGGCCGACGTCGCCACCCAAAAGAAGACCTGGAAGATCTTCGCCCAATAAGGCGGCTTCTTCCGGACAATCCGCTACACTGCCAAACCGTGTTCCGGCAGACGGCAATCGCCGCCTGCCGGACGGGTCGCGCCGCGTAGCGGCATGTCTTTAGTCAACTGAAGGTGGGACGGGCTGATGAATCGCGAAGTTCTGGCCATTCGCCACGTGCACTTCGAAGATCTGGGCAGTCTTGAACTGGAGCTCGGCGAACGCGGCCGCCCGGTGCGCTATCTCGACGTTGGCTTTGCCCGCATCGAAGCACCCGACCCGGTTGCCGCATCGCTCATGGTCGTACTCGGCGGCCCGATCAGCGCAACCGACGACGCGCTTTACCCAACGCTCGTTCCGTTGCTCGGCATGATCGAAAAGCGTATTGCCGCGGGTCTGCCGACACTCGGCATCTGCCTCGGCGCGCAATTGATCGCGCGTGTGCTCGGTGCCCGGGTCTATCCCGCCGGCCATACCGAGCTCGGTTGGACACCGCTCACGCTCACGGATGCGGGCCGGGCTTCCCCGCTGCGTCATCTGGACGGCGCGCAGACATCAATGCTGCATTGGCATGGCGATACCTTCGATTTGCCCGACAATGCCACGCGTCTCGCCTCGACGCCTGCCTGCGAAAACCAGGCTTTCGCCTGGGGCGGCCACGTGTTGGGTCTGCAATGTCATCCGGAGATTCGCGCTGACCGGTTCGAGCCCTGGCTGATCGGCAACGCGGGTGAGATTGCCGGCCACGGTATCGACGCCCGTCAGTTGCGGGCCGAGACCGCGCAGTTCGGTCCGGCGCTGGAAGCCGCTGCGCGCCGCATGTTCAGCGAGTGGCTCGATCAGGTCGAGCCGAAACCCTGAACTGCGCGCGCCTGCAGACAATCACCTGCGGTGCTATGCTCGTGCGCTCTCGGGCTTTTACTGGGCGTAATCCATGAGCGCGCTTTTTTCTCCGCTCACGCTGCGTAGCGTGACGCTTCCAAACCGTATTGTCGTCTCCCCGATGTGCCAGTATTCCGCCGAGCGCGGCGAGGCTACGGCGTGGCACATGATCCACCTCGGTAGTCTCGCGTTATCCGGCGCCGGCATGTTATGCATCGAGGCAACCGCCGTCGAACCCGATGGCCGCATCACGCCGGGCGATCTCGGACTGTGGGACGACGCCACCGAAGCCGCACTTGAGCCGGTGCTGGCGGCGATTCGCAAGCATTCGCACATTCGCGTCGCGATGCAGTTGGGGCATGCTGGGCGCAAGGCATCGAGTCATGCGCCGTGGGACGGCGGTCAACTGATTCCGGTGTCGCAAGGCGGCTGGCTGCCGCATGCGCCGTCGGCGTTGCCGCACAAAGCAGGCGAAGAGCCGCCGCTCGCACTCGATACGCCCGCACTGAACCGGATTCGCGAAGCGTTTGCCGCGTCCGCGCGCCGCGCCGCACGTCTCGGCATCGACGCGCTGGAAGTGCACGCGGCACACGGCTATCTGCTGCATCAATTTTTGTCGCCGATCGCCAATCAACGCAGTGACGACTACGGCGGCTCCCTCGAAAACCGGATGCGTTTTCCGCTCGAAATCTTCGACATCGTGCGCGCCGCGTTTCCCGCCGACAAACCGGTTGGTGTGCGTGTCTCGGCAACCGACTGGGTCGAAGGCGGCTGGACGCTCGAGGACACGATCGCGTTCGCGCAGGAATTGAAAAAGCGTGGCTGCGACTGGATCGACGTGTCGTCCGGCGGTGTCTCGCCGCTGCAGAAGATTCCGCTCGAGCCGGGCTACCAGATCCCGTTCGCGAGGGCCGTCAAACAGGCAACCGGCCTCACCACCATTGGCGTGGGCCTGATTACGGATCCGCTGCATGCCGAACAGATCATCGAAGAGGGTGACGCCGATCTGATCGCGATGGCCCGCGCGTTGCTGTACAACCCGCGCTGGCCGTGGCATGCCGCCGCGCAATTGGGCGCGACGGTCGAAGCGCCGCCGCAGTACTGGCGTTCGCAACCTCGTGAGCAAAAGGCGCTGTTCGGCGATATTTCGTTCGGACAACGGTGAACCGGCCAACGGGCCTTGCACGCGCACGGCTTTTTGACGGTTGAACGAAGCCGTCTTGAGCGTGTACGATGCCGGATGTGACGCATGAGCGTCGCAGATCGACGCGGCGCTCGCAAGGCGCCGCGTTTGCTATCCGCGTCGGAAAACGCAGCGCGTCAGACGCGGGCATTTCCGACGGCTGCCGGATCTTCACCCCCAGTTCTTCACAAGGATTCATTCAATGAGTTCACGCAGGATCGCCGTGCGCCGTTCGGGAGTGCACGGCAAAGGCGTGTTTGCCATCGAGCCGATTGCGGCCGGCGAGCGGCTGATCGAATACAAGGGTGAGCGGATCTCCTGGAAGGAAGCGTTGCGCCGTCATCCGCATAATCCGGACGAACCGAATCACACGTTCTACTTTGCGCTCGACAGCGGCAAGGTGATCGACGGCAAAGTGGACGGCAACAGCGCGCGCTGGATCAACCACTCCTGTGCGCCGAACTGCGAAGCTGAAGAGATCGACGGACACGTGTACGTGCACGCGTTGCGCGACATCGCCGAGGGTGAGGAAGTCTTTTACGACTACGGCCTCGTCATCGACGCGCGCCAGACCAAGAAGCTCAAGAAGGAATACGAATGCCGTTGCGGCGCGCGTAAGTGTCGCGGCACGATGCTGGCGCCGCCGGAGAAAGAGAAGGGCGCGTCCAGGTCGGACAAGCCGGTAAAGAAGCCCGCAAAAAAGGCGAAGAAGAAATGAAATGCGGGCTGCCTGGGTTGGATGTCATCGAACTCAAGGCAGCCCGTTGGGACCCACCGCAGAGTCACATATCGATCGGCGCCGAGTGCGCCATTTTTTTCGCCGGGCGCCGTGTCTCAGGATCGACCTTAGGTTGAACAGTGACCGGTATAAGCGGAATACGCACGATAAAGCGCGCCCCGCCTTCCGGCGCATCTTCGTAATGGACGCTGCCGTGATGCAGCACCATGATGTCGTGAACGATCGCGAGACCGAGGCCGGCACCGCCATCCACGCCGGCGTCGCTCTGACCGTCGCCGCGGAAGAATCGTTTGAACAGATCGGCTTGCTGCGCGAGCGGCACGCCCGGTCCATTGTCCTCGACGATGATCTCGGCCATACGCCGATCGTCGATCACGGTTTGCGAGACTGTCACGGTGATGCGCCCGCCATCGAAGCGCGAGGGCGGCACGTACTTGAGCGCGTTATCCAGCAGATTGGCGATCACTTCATGCAGCAGCACAGGGTTGCCGCGAGCCATCAGCGGGTGATCGTTAGTGGGATCGTCGAGGCGCTGAAAACCCAGGTCGACATGAAACGTCAACGCGCGCGGCACCCATTCAGCACCCGTGTCGAACGCAAGCGCGGCCATATCAACGTTGACGAAACGAGCGGCCTGTTCGCCCGGCTCAGCGCGTGCGAGTGAAAGCAACTGGTTCGACAGCCGCACGGCGCGGTCGGCGGCTGCCCGTAGCTCTCGGACCGCGGCGAGCGTTTGCTGCGGGTCGCGTGCAACCGCGGCCTGTTCCGCATGCAGCTTGACGGCGGTGAGCGGCGTGCGCAGCTGATGCGCAGCGTCGGCGATAAATTTGCGCTGGCCGTCGAGGGCGGTTTTCAGCCGGCCGAGCAACGCATTCAGCGCACCCGTGAGCGGCCGGATTTCAACCGGTACATAGGTTTCGTCCACCGGTTCGAGCGACGTGTGGGTCTGGCGGTTCAGCGAGTCCGCCAGATCCGTCAGCGGATTGAGCTGTTGATTGACGACACGCCACACGATCACCCAGCCCGCCAGCAGCAACAACAGCAGCGGCATCATGATCGCGACCAGAAACTCGGCGGCGATCCGAAAACGGTGATGCACCGGCTGACCCACTTCGACGACGATCGGATTGCCGGTGGGCTGATCCACGCGCACCTGTGCGACGCGCACGGTCACGCCTTCGTGTTGGGTTTCGAAGACGTATGCGTAGTGCATTCGGCGCACGCTGGTGCCTTGCAGCGGCAGATTGTGATCGCCGGCGATTTCGGTTTCCCCGTTGCTGATCCGATAGACGAGTTGTTCGACCGGATCGGAGAACATGGCCTGGGCGAGCGGCGGCACCGTCACCTTGGCGTCAGGGCCGGCAATCTGGATCTGTTTGGAGATCGCGGTGGCGAGATCCGCGAGCGAGCGATCGACCACGTGCTGCGTGTACTGCCACGCCAGCCAGTAAGCGATCAGGCCACTCATCAGCGCGAGCAGCGAAAGGGGAGCAGCGAGGCGCCGCAGCAGCGTGCGGCGCAGACTATTGGCGGCCGGCTGGGGCATGATCGAACGCGCGGGAAAGAAGCAACGGCGACAAGCGCCGGAAAATCCGCCGGATGCCGGCGAATTGCGCACCGAGGTGCGCGGCGCCGGCCTGGCGCCGTCAGGCCGCAACACAGCGTTGCAGTGCGCGGCCCTTGTGACGATTATGCGGCCTGGCGGATTTCCTGCAACAGATAACCGAAGCCACGCACCGTGACGATTTCGACACGGCAGTTTTCGAGCTTTTTACGCACCCGGTGCACATAGACTTCAATCGCGGTATCGCCGAGATCCCCGCCGAAGTGCGTCAGATGGTCTTGCAGCTGAGCCTTGCTGACCACGCGACCGTGGCGCAACAACAGCATTTCGAGCACCGCGAATTCGCGCGGCGACAGTTCGAGCGGCTTGTCGTCGTTGAAAATGCGGCGATCGACGCCCGACAGACGCACACCGCCCAATGACACTTCCGGACGCGGCATGTCGCCGTGCGGGCCGCTGCGGCGCATCACAGCACGGATACGTGCTTCGAGTTCGGTGGGTTCGAACGGCTTCAGCATGTAGTCGTCCGCGCCGGAATTCAGGCCTTGCACACGGTCGTTCAATTCGTCGCGCGCGGTGAGGATGATCACCGGCGTGTGACGATTGCTCTGACGGAAGCGTGCAAGCAGCGTCATGCCGTCGATACCGGGCAGCCCCAGATCGAGGATCACCAGCTCGTGGCGGTTTTGGGTGAGGGCCTGTTCGGCGAAAATGCCGTCATGGACCATGTCGACGGTGAAGCCGGCTTGTTCGAGACTGCTTTGGATGCCGCGTGCAATGGGGCGGTCATCTTCGATCAGAAGGAGTCGCATGGATTTCGCTCAAGTACAATGGTTTTAGGCGTTTGGGCAAGCGGTTCGCCGGGGCGCCTGCTGCACAGGCAACGTGCCGCGTGGCCGTGCCGAACCGGCACCGGCTGGCCACGAAGCAGCTATCGAGCCGCCATGAAGTAGCCATCAAGCAGCCACTGAGCCGTTCACGACGTCATGTCCGAGATAACGATTCACGAACTGGAAGCCGCGATCAACTTCTGGCGCGCCCGCTCACCTTCGAGCGGCGACGAACTCGTTCTGTGCAAGGAGGCAAGCGCGCTCTCCAAGCCGTATGCGCTAATGATTGTACAGCGTCAGCAGACGCTCTCGCCGGATCGTTTGGACGGGATTGCCCGGCAGGCGTGGGATGCTTACGTGCGCCTTAATAATAGCCTGTAGAACTGAAGGTTTGGGCACCAGATTGCCTGCAATACCCTTTCATTCACGCCAATTGTTCGCTGCAATGCACATCCATGCGCCCAATCGTTTGTATTACGCTGTAATAGTGTCGATAAATCGTGCCAATTGGATGTCCCGTTCGGTCAAGCCATTGGCCTCGTGTGTAGACAGCGTGATTTCCACCTTGTTGTACACGTTGAACCATTCCGGGTGATGGTCCATCTCCTGGGCCTTGATCGCCACGCGCGTCATGAAGCCGAAGGCTTCGTTGAAGTCGGCGAATTCGAAGTGGCGCTGAATTGCGTCGCGGCCTGCCGCGGCTTGCCAGCCGTGCAGTTGCGCAACTTGCGCGGCGCGTTCTTCGGGAGTCAGTTTGTGAATCATCGTGCTACCTCGTTGATCTGATCAGGCACGCCAGCGGGCGTGCGCATCCGCTATATTTTCACGGATGCCATCAGCTTGCTGCCAGCCCCGATCAGCTTGATCGTCAGATGTCGCCGTCGGCTTGCCAGCCTTCCTGCGAGCCGCGCGTGATGACGTGATCCCGCGCGAGTACGTCCCCCGCGGCGAACGCTGGCTGCGCGGCCAGCTCTGCCAGCAACGGCGCGAAGTCGGTTTGTGCAACGCGGAACAATTGCGCGAAGTCGTCGATCACGAAGTAGGTTTTCTGGAACGTGTCGATGCGGTACCGCGTGCGCATCACGCGTTCGAGGTCGAAGCCGAGCCTGTTCGGCGCCGCGCTTTGCTGGCTGTAGAGCGTCTCGCCTTTACTCGATACGATGCCCGCGCCGTAGATCTTCACGCCGTTCGGGCTCGCCAGGTCGCGGATCAGACCGAACTCGACGGTGTACCAATAGAGCCGCGCGAGCAGCGGCAGGGCGCCAGCGTCATTGGCGGCGAGCGCCGCGCGGCCGTAGGCGTGCATGTAGTCCGCGAACACTGGATTGATCAGCAGCGGCACGTGACCGAACAGGTCGTGAAAGCAGTCCGGTTCCTGCAGATAATCGAGCTGGTCGGGGCGGCGCATCCACCATGTCACGGGAAAGCGGCGGTTCGCCAGATGCTCGAAGAACACCTGGTCGGGCACGAGCCCAGGCACGGCGACGATTTGCCAGCCGGTCGCCGGGGTCAGCCTGGCGTTGATTTCGTCGAACGAGGGTACGCGGTCGGACGGCATGCCGATGCAGTCGACGCCTGCCAGAAACTCATCGCACACACGGCCTTTGAGCAACGCGGTCTGGCGTGCGTAAAGCTGTTGCCAGACTGCATGGTCGACTGCGCCATAGCGGTCGGTCGGCTGGTCGATGGTGAAATCGGCGCGGGTTTCGAGGCCGGCGTCGAATTGCTCTTTGAGTTTGGCGGTGTTGCCTGTGGACATGACGCTGCGCGCTCTACGATAGCTGCGGGTTGAAACGGTGATGCAAGTGTAGAGCGGCGAGCTTGCGGAAAGGGCGCAACGATGGCGTTATGGCGCGTCAATATGCAATAATCATGCATCAAATACTGATTTAATGCGGATATTAATCACGTTGGAACTCGATCACTTCGATCTTGCGCTTCTAGATGTGCTGCAGCGCTTCGGCCGCGCGACCCATCAGCAGTTGGCTGAGCAGGTGCCGCTGTCGCCATCGCAGATTGGGCGGCGTTTGCAACGGTTGGAGCAGGTGGGTGTGGTGGATGGTTATCGCGTCGTGCTGCGGCCGGAGAAACTCGGCCTCGGCGTAACGGCCTTTACGAGTTTGAAGTTGAAGCATCATGGCGACTCGATCATCGAGCAATTCCAGCAACAGATCGACGTGCTGCCGGAAGTACTGGAATGTCACGCCGTGGTCGGCGACGCCGATTATCTGCTGCGCATTGTCGCACCCGATCTGAACTATCTCTCGGCGTTCGTGATGAAGAAGTTGATGCGTGTGCCCGGCGTTGACAGCGTGCGCTCCAATATCGTGCTGACCACGTTCAAGCGTAATGGACCGTTGCCGCTCGGCCATTTGTCGCCAGGGGCCGCCGCCGTTTGATGCGGCGAAGGCCCGGCCCGCTCAGGCCACTCAAATCGCCAAGATTGCTGAGACCGCGAGGTCTTTTCGGGCCACTGTTCCCGAACTGATTTCACCCGTGGTCGGCGATGGTTAAGGTTTATGCAACCTGCTTCGGTTCACTGTCCGGGCTCAGCAGGTCGACGTAGGCCACCGCCACCAGATCCGATTCCGGCACGCCGAGGGTCTGGAACATCGCGTGTGCTTCGGCGTGGCCGCCTTCTTCGTCGTCGTCCTGAGCCAGCACGACTTCAAGCTCGACGAAGTCGCCAAGACCGTCGACGCGGTCCAGATGAATCCGCGTACGGCCCGTTAGATAAACATGGCGCTCCTTCGTGACGATGCCACGCGTAGTCAGCGCCGTGGCGAGCAGCGCGTGCATCGCTTCAGGGTTGGTCACTGGACTGCGTGTGTAATACGACGCTTTGGGGCCGTCGCGATCGTCGCGCTGATAGAAGATCAGTTCGGCCGGCGTGCCATCGTCGAACTGGCGCAGCTTCAGGCGGCCACGCGGTACATCGTAGAAAAAATCCTGCTGGCGGAAGATCAGGGGGGCGTCCGGCGCGAGTTTCGCGGCGCGTTCGCGCAGTTGCTCGAAATGCTGGGCGCGGGCTTTGATTTCAATGTTGCGTGCCATGTCAGGCTCCTGTCGAAGGATGGCGTGGTCGGCGGCTTCAGGTGTTGCCGGGGCGAAGCTGCCTGGAAGAATGAAGTCAGACGGAACAAACGATGCGGGGTCGGCACATGAGCGCGAACCCTCAATCTAACAAAAAGTGCGTGACGGCGTGGTTTCAGATGACTGGATCGACGAGGAGGGCCTGTCAACGTGACTTGAGAGGGAGGCTGGCGTTGATGACAAGTGAGCCTGCGCATCTGGCACCTGGCATCTGGGAACCTCGAACCTCGAACCGTTAGGGCGGCGTGCGGGAACCGCGAAGGAATACTGCCCTAATGGAGCAGCCGCCCACGATACCCATCGACCGGCCCGAAACGTACGCAGCTGTCATGAGAGTGGCTCATATCGCTCTCGTTTTACCGTCACGTGCGCTTTCATGCCGCCCTCATGTGGCCCATTGTTGCTCGATCAGTTTCAACGCGGCGCCAATTGCGGGCTCGTCCTTGCGCTCCGCCAGCGTGATGAAGCTGAGCTGGGTCGGCACGGTGACGCCTTCGACGATGGTCAAAGCGTGCGCATGAGCTTCCGCGATCGCGGTGGCGTCGCGAGCGAGCGTTAGCCCGACGCCTGATTTGACCAGATCGAGCATCGACGGCTCCTGATCCACTTCCGCTACCTTGACCGGCTTCACGCCGGCCTCGCCGAAGCAGCGCGACAACAACCGGTTGTGGGCGGACGCGGGTGGCGTCCAGATCCACGGCAGCGCAGCGAGCGAGCGCCAGTCGCGCGCGCCTTTCACCCGATCTTTCCAGCCCGCCGGCGCCAGCACGCGGTACTGGAAGTGCGTGAGCGTGATGGCGTGAAAGGCGGCGCCGTCGCGGGCGTCGTCATCCGCTGGCAGGCCGATGTAATAGCCCACGTCCAGTTCCCCGTTGCGAACCTGCTCGAGTACCCAGCCCGACATGCCGTGGCGCAACGCGGTTTCGATATGCGGCCAGGTTTCCACCAGTTGCTTGAGAAAACCGCCGAGGCGCAGGAACGCGGGGTCGAGAATCGTGCCGATCCGCAATCGGCCGCGCACTTCGTGACGCAGCGCCGCCGCCGCGCGCTGCACGTCGCTCGCGGCGCCCAGCGCGCGTTCGGCATGAGGCAACAGGGCCTGGCCATCGCGTGTCAGCGAAAGCCCGTGCGAAGTCCGCGTGAACAGCGTCACGCCGAGCGTCGTCTGCAAATGCTTGATTTGCAGGCTCACGGCGGGTTGGGTCAGGTGAAGTTGCACCGCGGCACGCGTGAGATTGCCTTCGCGTGCGACGGTGACGAACGCCCGTAGCAGAGTCAGATCCATATCTTGATATTAGCCCGGCTTATGGCGCAGTTGAGCATTACTCATTGGATTTGTCGCCTCGAAGCGCCGTACGCTTGCGTACATCACGCCGTTTGCGGTGAGCGGAAGACATTCATAGGAAGAGGACAAGACGATGAGCGAGACATATCAGGACGAAACCGTCCGGAGCGAGACGAGCGCACGCGCGCTGACCCATTTCATCAACGGCAAGCGGATCGACGGCACGAGCGGCCGTTTCGGCGA
>NZ_JAXDPY010000024.1:0-3558 GCF_034668105.1 Paraburkholderia sp.
TTATCCGCGAGACGAATAAATGCATTTTATGCGTCACACAGATATTTGTCAAATATTCGTGTGACGAATATTCTACAAATATCTGTCTCGCGCATAAAATACAATTGGCGAATAATTTACATTTGCCTGCCTGCCTGCCTGCCTGCCTGCAATGCCTGCCTGACGTGCCTGCCACGGCACAACGGCAAAACGGGCGCATTGCGGCATTGCGAACATCCGGCCTCCCTGCGAAGATTATGCCCACACTTAAAACCCGCCCGCCTGAGGACCACGACTTACCCGCTGCACGCGAGATTCACCCTCGCCGACCAACCGTTCCGAAAACACGCCGATGTGGTGATCGCCGGCGCGTGCGGCAACGCGCGAACGGCGCGATCAATCTCGCTGACGACATGCAGGTCAACGTCGAATGACGCTTGGCCATTCCCGCGCGCTCAAGTGGTCCCTGCCCGAACTGCGGAGCCAGCGCGAGAAGTTCATCCACTGACTCCGCTCGACTCATGAACCCACCGACGCTCCGCCACACCGACGTGCCGTACTACACGCAATGGGGCAGCCCCGAATGGGTGCGCCACATCGTCGAACAACAGGCCGACCCGTGCGATGACCCCGCCTGGCAGCGCAGCGGTTTCGCCGACCCGGAGCGCTACCGCTTCTGGGGCAAACGCCTGTGCGGTCTGACCTGCCTCGAATCCGCGCTCGACTACTGGCGCATCGAACATGCGCCACGCGCCGCGCTGCTGGATGAAGCATTGCGGCACGGCGTGTACCGGCTGCGCGACGACGGTGGCGTCGACGGTCTGATCTATCGGCCGTTCGCGGATTGGATCGGCGGCGCATTCGGCATTCAGGTCGAGGTACTGCCGCAAGCGCCGCTCGAAGAGATCGCCATGCGTATCGACGGCGACACGCTGGCGATCGTCTCGGTGAGCCCCGAGATCCGCTATCCGGAGCGGCCGAATCAGCGCCAGGGCGGGCATCTGATCCTGCTGCACGGGCGCGATCGCGAGGGCGTGTGGTTTCATAATCCGTCGGGTATAGCGCCTCACCAGGCGGACGTGTATTTACCGCTCGCAACCATGGCGCGTTTCTACGCAGGGCGTGGCATGACGCTCACCCGCATCGCGCGCTAGCCGCGGCGGCCGGCACGTCGGGTGGCGAGCGCAATGATCGGGCCCGTTTTCTGCTGAACAGGATCTCACCGACCTTTGCGATAGCGGACCCCGTCATGAATCGAATCCACGTCCTGCTTGCCTCCAGCCTTGCCTTCAGCGTTGCGGCGCTGAGCGCAGCGACCGCGGCGAATGCGGCCTCCGAAGATGACCAGGCCAAGGCCTGTCGCGGCGACGCCATGCACTTCTGCTCCGCCGAGATTCCGAACAAGGAAAAAATCACCGCCTGCATGAAGCAGCACGTCGACGAACTCAGCCCGCCGTGCCGCGCGATGTTCAACGGCGGCAAGAAAGGCGACGCCAAAGCCCAATCCGCTCCGCAGTGAAGGCGGCGGCGCGGCCGCCTGCTCCCGATCCGGCCCCACGGCGCGCGAGGCGTCGTAGAATCGCTTGTTCCCGATTCCTGGAGCCGCCGCGTGACTGATCAGCCACACCCCGGGCCGCAGCCACGCCCACGACGCTTTCGCTTGCCGCGCCGGGCTCGCACACCCTGGCAGGCGCCGCGCGCGCGCACGCTGTTCACGCGCCCCGCGGCGTCGCCGCAGCGCATGCTGTTGCAGCGTATCTATCTCGTGCTCGGCCTCTGCGTGCTCGCCTTCGCCGTGCTCTATCTCGACCGCGACGGTCTGCGCGACGCCAATCGCAAGGTGCTCGGCATCGTCGACCTGATGTACTTCACGATGGTCACCGTCGCCACCGTCGGCTATGGCGACATCGTGCCGGTTACCGCCCGGGCGCGGCTCATCGACGCCTTCTTCATCGTGCCGATCCGGATCGTGATCTGGTTTGTGTTTCTGGGCACCGCTTATCAGTTCGTCATTCAACGCGTCATCGAGGAATTCCGCATGAAACGCCTGCAAAAACAACTGCGCGATCACGTCGTGGTGTGCGGCTATGGCTTGAGCGGTTCAGTCGCGGTGCGCGAACTACTGGAAAGCGGCTTCGCCGCGGAGTCGATCGTCGTCATCGATTCGCAGCAGGAGGCGCTCGAAGCGGCCACGGCTTTGGGCGTGGCGGGCCTGCTCGGCGATCCATCGCGCGAGGATCTGCTGCAGCAGGCGCAGGTGCGCCTCGCCCGCGCGGTCATCATCGCCGTCAGCAACGACGCCATCGCGATCCTGCTGACGTTGAGCGTGCGCAGTGTCGCGCCGGACACGAAGATCGTCGTGCGGATCCAGGAGCAAACCTACCAGCGCCAGTTGCGCCAGGCCGGCGCGGACGTGATCGTTTCATCGACCAAGATCGGCGGCCTGTTGCTCGCCGACGCGGTGGACAGCAACTACATCGTGCCGTTCGTCAACGATCTGCTGTCGGCGCGCGGCCGCGTCAATCTGGTGGAGCGTCCGGCCACGGCGCTCGAAGTGGGCCGCTGGAGCAATGCGCTGCCGGGTGCCGTGGTGGTCGGGCTGATCCGCGCGGGACAGATGCTGTCGTTCTATGAAGACGAGCCGTGTCCGATCGAGCCGGGCGATCTGTTGATGGTGATCCAGTCGTCGCGTCCCGTGAGCGAAGCGTCCGGCGCTTAACTGACGGCACCGGTGAACGACAGCACCGCACACGTGTACGGTTTTGCAAGCAGGATCGTCGGTGAACGCGATCCGTTGAATGATGGTTTTCTGGTGTGCTGAATTAAACGCATCATCTCGAAAGGACAGGAAAATCTCGCTTATGACCCGCTCGTCTCGCCCCTTCACGCAGATTTTCGACGCCGCCGCTACGGCGCGGCTGATCCCGTACGCAACGCTCGTCGACGCATTGAAGCGTGCGAGCATCGACTACGCGCAGCAACGCATCACGAGTCCCGAGCGGCTCGTCGTGCCGCTCAACGAGGGCGGCATCATGCTGTCGATGCCGGCCACCGCGCCCGATCTCGCGATCCACAAACTGGTCAACGTGTGCGCGAGCAACAAGCCGCGCGGCATCCCGACAATCCACGGCCAGGTGATGGCGTTCGACGCCGACACCGGCGAGACGCTCTTCATCCTCGACGGCCCGACGGTCACCGGGCGTCGCACGGCGGCGATGTCGATGCTCGGCATACACACGTTCGCGCCGGCCACGCCGCGCGAATTCCTGCTGATCGGCACCGGCACGCAGGCGCTGAATCATCTGGAAGCGATCGGCGAACTGTTCCCCGACGCGCGTGTGTGGGTGAAGGGCAGTACGCCCGCGCGGGCCGAAGCGTTTTGCGCCGCGCATCGTGCCGACGGCACAGGTGGCACACAAGGCACACATGGCACCGGTGGCGCGCAGGGTGGCAAGGTGCGCGAACTGCAACCGCTAGCCGATCCTGACGCGAACATTCCCGCTTCGATCGACGTGGTGATCGCGCTGACCACCAGCAAGCAGGCCGTCTACGACGAAGTGGCGCGCCCGGATCGGCTCG
>NZ_JAXDPY010000025.1:0-3283 GCF_034668105.1 Paraburkholderia sp.
CAGAATGCCGCGCTCGTCGAACAAGCCGCCGCCGCGGCCCATTCGCTGAAGGACCAGGTGGGCGTGCTGCGCGAGGCAATTTCGAGCTTCGCTTTGCCGGCCTGAGGCCGCTAGCGGCTCCTAAGCAGAAACCTGAAGTCACTGATGCGGTTCACGTTGAACGCTTTCATGTTCGCGTCGACCGCCGTCGGACGAGTGAAGCAGAAGCCATTGAGCAGGCACGACAGTCGACCCACCACCGTTTCCGAGCGGGACATCGGCAGAAGAAGGCAGTAAAAAAGAAGGCGCTCAACAGGCAGAGAGCGCCTCTTTAACACGCCGCGTCGGAGTCGACGCATTGATCGAACGAAACAGCCGCACGGATTTTCAAGTCCGCGCGGCTTTTTTTGTGATCAGCGAACGCTTACCACGGCCGATCCCGCAACCAGATTAAGCCGAATCTGGCATCGCCGAATTCGGCTTAAGGCATTTTCATCAGCACGCGCCGCTTCCGATAATGGCCGCTTTCAAACGCGCGCCTCGCGGCAAGCGAGAGGCCGAGCCCTTCCTTCGCGAGCGCCGCCATCCAGGGCTCGCTACCATGCTGCTCCACCTCATCTACCTGCTTGCGATCGTCGCCGAAGCCATGTCCGGCGTACTGATGGGCATGCGCCGGGGGATGGACCGCTTCGGCCTGTGCCTCGTCGGCACCGTCACCGCGCTCGGCGGCGGCACGGTGCGCGACGTGTTGCTCGGCCACTATCCGCTTGCATGGATCTCGCATCCAGATTACGTTCTGATTACAATCGGGGCGGCGTCGATTGCCGCGGCCAGCGCGAAACGGCTGCGCAACTGGCAACGAATGTTCGTCACGGCCGACGCACTTGGCCTGATCGCGTTCACGGTCATCGGTTGCGATGTCGCCGCGACGCTCGACGTGAGTCCGACGATTGTCGTGCTGGCCGGCGCAATCACCGGCGTATGCGGCGGCATGCTGCGCGACCTGCTGTGCAATCAGATGCCGCTCGTGCTGCGTGAGGAGCTCTACGCGAGCATCGCGCTCGGCGCGGGCGCGCTGTACGTCGCGCTGCAAGCGTGCGGCGTGGAGGCGGGGCCGGCCTCCATCGCGTATTGGCCGGCGGCTTCACGGTACGCATGCTGGACGTGCGGTTCGGCTGGCAACTCAAGGTATTCACCGCCGCCGATTCGGGCAGCGCAAACTAATCCCGCCGCACGCCACGCGCGTGCGGCCTTCACTCGAGGAGCACGCTCGGCAGTCACGCGCAAGCAGCCGCCGGCATCGCCGGTTCGAGCTCCCACGCAACGCTGTTCGCTCACCGCACTCATGATCCAAAAGAAGAAGTCGCAGTCGCACGATCCGTACGCGCCCGTCGCGAAGAACCAGCTGCTGGCCGCGCGCCTGCCCATGTGGCGCTCGAAACTTGTCGTCCTGCTGGTGTTCGGCGCGTTCGCGTCGCTGGCGGGGCGCGCGTTCTGGGTGCAGGTGGTCAATCAGGACTTCTACGTCGATCAGGGGCAAAAACGCTATCAGCGCACCCTCGAACTCGATGCGACGCGCGGGCGCATCGTCGATCGCAATGGTTCGATGCTCGCCGTCAGCCTCGCCACCTATGAGATCTGGGCCTCCCCCAAGCTGCTCGACGAAACCGCGTTCGCGCCGCTGGCCAGGCTGCTCGACCTGCCGCTGGCGGAACTGCGCCGGCGTCTGAACGGCGACAAGACCTTCGTGCTGCTCAAGCGCCAGGTGGATGCCGACACCGCGGCTCACCTCAACAAACTGGGCCTCGCCGGCATCACGCAGATCGCGGACTCGAAGCGTTTTTACCCCGAGGGCGAATCGGCGGCGCACGTGGTCGGCTTCACGGATATCGAGGACAACGGCCAGGAAGGCGTTGAGCTCGCCGCCAACGAGCAGCTGCTCGGCGTGCCCGGCCAGCGCGAAGTGATCCGCGACCGGCTCGGCCGGGTGGTGTCCGAGACCCGGCCGCTCGTGCCCGCACAAAATGGCGACACGATCCACCTGACGATCGACCGGCGCATCCAGCAACTCGCCTATGCCCAACTGAAGGACGCGATTGCCAAACATCACGCCGAAGCGGGCAGCGTGGTCGTGCTCGATGCGCGCAACGGCGAGATTCTCGCGCTCGCCAACTATCCGAGCTTCGATCCCAACGACCGCGCCCGTCTCACCGGGCGGCAACTGCGCAATCGCGCGGTGGTCGATACCTTCGAGCCGGGCTCGACCATCAAGCCGGTCGTCGTCGCCCTCTCGATCGACGAGGGCAAGGTCCGGCCGCAAAGCGTCATCGACACCGCGCCGGGCTGGTACAAGATCGGACCGGCCGTGATTCACGACACGTCGAATCATGGCGCGATGACCGTTGCCGAAGCCGTGCAGAAGTCGAGCAATATCGCGCTCGCCAAACTCGCACTGAACCTGCCCGCCGAAAAGATCTGGAACAAGTATCAGGAATATGGACTTGGGTTGAGGCCCGAGCTGACCTTTCCGGGTGTCGCGTCGGGCAAGGTGCGCCCGTACAAACGCTGGCGCCCGATCGAACAGGCGACCATGGCGTATGGCTATGGGCTTTCCACTTCGTTGCTGCAGATCGCGCAGGTCTACACCGCGTATGCCGGGGACGGCACTCTGCATCAGGTCAGTCTGCTGCGAAAAAACCCAAACGCGGACAGTAGCTCGGACACAAGCACGGCCACAAGCGCGTCGACAAACGCGACCAAAGCCGCGGACAGAAACGCGGACATTGGCACCGCGGCGCAGGCCGGCGACAAGGGTCGCGCGGTCACCACACCCGCCACCGCGCGCGCCATCCGCTCGATGCTCGAAATGGCCACCGGACCTGGCGGCACCGGGCGCGCCGCAGCGGTGGAAGGCTATCGGATCGGCGGCAAAACCGGCACAGCGCGCAAACAGGTCGGCGCGGCCTACGCGAAAAACCGTTACCGCGCGCTGTTTGTCGGCATGGCGCCGATGAGCGACCCGCGGCTGATCGTCGCAGTGATGATCGACGACCCCGCCGGCAAGGCATTTTATGGTGGGACGGTGGCCGGCCCGGTGTTTAGCGGGGTCACCGGCGGTGCTTTGCAATTGTTAGGCGTGCCGCCGGATGCGTGAAATGGAAGTCCAGTAGCGACGCTCAGCACGCCGCATTATCGCTGCCCGCAATCGCATCGCATCAATGCCGCGATGCGATTGCGGCCACCGCGCTTGGCCTGGCACATCGCGCTATCGGCCTCGTCCCATCGTGCTGTCATGCGCGCCGCG
>NZ_JAXDPY010000026.1:0-15513 GCF_034668105.1 Paraburkholderia sp.
AATCCCCCTCCAGGCCCGCGTCGTCATCATCGGGGGCGGCATTATTGGCTGTTCGGTCGCCTATCACCTCACCAAACTGGGTTGGACCGATGTGGTGCTGCTCGAACAGGGCCAACTGTCGTGCGGCACGACGTGGCACGCGGCCGGGCTCGTCGGCCAACTGCGCGCGCAGGAAAGCATGACCAGGCTGATCCGCTACTCCACCGCGCTTTATGCCGAACTCGAAGCCGACACCGGCCTCGCAACCGGCTGGAAACAATGCGGCTCGCTCTCGGTAGCTCGCACAGCCGAGCGGATGACGCAACTCAAGCGCACCGCCGCCGTCGCGCGCGCCTACGGCGTGGCGTGCGACGTGATCGGTTCGCGGGAAGCCGGCGATCTATGGCCGGTCATGCGCACCGACGACCTGCTCGGCGCCGTATGGCTGCCCGGCGACGGCAAGGCGAATCCCACCGATCTGACTCAGGCCCTCGCTCGCGGCGCGCGCTCGCGCGGCGCACGCATCGTCGAGAACACGCGCGTCACGGCGATTCACACGCGCACCGCGCTCGAAGACAAGACAAACGGCACGACCGGCGCACGCGAAGTCAGCGGCCTCGCATGGCGCAATAAGGACGGTGAAGAAGGCACGATCGGCGCGGAGATCGTCGTCAACTGCGCGGGCCAGTGGGCCAAGGCGGTGGGCCGCCTGTGCGGCGTGACCGTGCCTTTGCACTCGGCCGAGCACTACTACATCGTCACCGAGCGGATCGCCGGGGTGCATCCGGACCTGCCGGTGATGCGCGATCCGGACGGCTTCATCTACTTCAAGGAAGAAGTGGGCGGCCTCGTGATGGGCGGCTTCGAGCCGAACGCGAAGCCGTGGGGCATGAACGGCATCCCGGACAATTTCGAATTCCAGTTGCTGCCCGACGACTGGGATCAGTTCGAAATCCTGATGGAAAATGCCCTCCAACGCGTGCCCGCGCTCGAGACAGCGCAGGTCAAGCAGTTCTACAACGGGCCGGAATCGTTCACCCCGGACAACAACTTCATGCTCGGCGAAGCGCCCGAGCTGCGGCGTTTTTTTGTCGGCGCGGGTTTCAATTCGATGGGGATCGCATCGGCGGGCGGCGCAGGCATGGCGCTCGCCGAGTGGATCGTCGCGGGCGAACCCACGATGGACCTGTGGCCGGTCGACATCCGCCGCTTTGCGCGCTTCAACGGCAACGACACGTGGCTGCACGACCGCGTCAAGGAAACGCTCGGCCTGCACTATGCGATGCCCTGGCCGAATCGCGAACTCGATAGCGCGAGGCCGTTTCGCCGCTCGCCGCTGTATGCGCTGCTGCGCGATGACGGCGCGTGTTTCGGCAGCAAGATGGGCTGGGAGCGCGCCAACTTTTTCGCGCCCACGCCCGCGCAGGCTCGGATCGACTACGCGTTCGGACAGCAGAACTGGCTGCCGTGGAGCGGCGCCGAACATCGCGCGTGCCGCGAAGGCGTCGTGCTATTCGACATGACGTCGTTCTCCAAATTTCTCGTCAAGGGACGCGATGCGCAAAGCGTGCTGCAAGGCATCGTCGCCAATGACGTAGCCGTGCCGACAGGTACCACGGTGTACACCGGCATGCTCAACGAGCGCGGCACCTACGAATCGGATTTCACGCTCACGCGCCTCGCCGACGACCAATACCTGCTGGTCACCGGCACCGCACAAACCACGCGCGACTTCGACACGATAGAAAAAGCGATTCCGCACGACAAACACTGCACGCTGGTCGACGTCACCGGCCAATACGCGGTGCTCGCCGTGATGGGCCCCCGTTCACGCGAGTTGCTGCAAAGCGTGTCGAAGGCGGACTGGAGCAATGCGGCGTTCGCGTTCGGCCAAAGCCGCGAGGTCGATCTCGGCTACGCCACCGTGCGCGCCACCCGCCTGACCTACGTCGGCGAACTCGGCTGGGAACTGTACGTGCCGGTGGAATTCGCGGTGGGTGTGTACGACACGCTGCACGCCGCGGGCAAGGCGTTTGGCCTCGTCAACGCGGGCTACTACGCGATCGACTCCCTGCGCATCGAGAAAGGTTATCGCGCATGGGGCCGCGAACTGACGCCGGACACGAATCCGTTCGAAGCGGGTCTGTCATTTGCCTGCAAGCTCGACAAGGACATCCCGTTCCGCGGCCGCGATGCGTTGCTGAAATTGCGCGCCCAAGCGCCGCGCCGTCGTATGGTCGTGCTCACCGCCGACGGCGCCGCCGATCGCATGTTGTGGGGCGGCGAAGCGATTCTGCGCGACGGCAAGCCGGTCGGCTTCGTGAGTTCGGCGGCGTTCGGACACACGCTCGGGTGTCCGGTGGCGATGGGCTATATCAACAACCCGGACGGCCTTGCAGATGCGGCGTATCTGACCAGCGGTCGATACATGATCGACGTCGCCGGCGAGCTGCTGCCCGCGACCGTGCATCTGAAGGCGCCTTATGATCCGCGTTCGGAACGGGTCAAGGGCTAACGGCCGCCACGCGCCATACTCGAAAACACGCCGTCGCGGCGGATCAGCGCATGAAACAGCGCCGCCGCGAGATGCAGCAGCACCGTGGCGAACAACGCAAACGCGAGCCAGCTGTGCAGCGCGCGCAGCAGCGCGAAGAGTTCGTTGTCGTGCGGGGCGATCGGCGGCAAATGCAGCGGCCCATAGAGCGTGATCGGATATCCCGCTGCGGATAGCATCGCCCAACCGATCAACGGCATCGCCGCCATCAGTGCATAGAGGACTCCATGCGAGGCCTTGGCGGCGATGCGCTGCGACGCCGGCATCTCGCCGGGTAACGGCGGACTGCCGCGTTTGATGCGCACGCTCGCCCGCACGATGACCAACAGCAGCAACGCAATGCCGAGCGGCTTGTGGATCGCGATCAGCGTGTCATGCGCGTGCGACACCGTTGCGACCATGCCCACGCCGATGAACAGCATTGCGATGATCAGCGGCGCCATCGCCCAATGCAGGATGCGCGCGAGGGGACTGAAATGGGTATGTGTCGGCTTCATGAACGGCCTCCGTTGGTTTGCGCTTCATGGATCGCCGGGTGCAACGCTTCTTCGCGCGTGCGGCGCTGGTACGACACCGCGTAGGCAGCCGAGCGTGCGGCGAGCAACGGATCGTTCGAAGGCTTGATGCCGGCCGGCAGAATGGTGGGATCGAAATTGACATCGCGGCACGTGCCGTCTTCCTGCGACGTCGTGTGATCGATCACCAGCGTGCCGGCATCGATATGCTGGCGATCATCGGGCCATTGCATGGTTGCATCGTCTATGGGATCGGCTGGCTGTGCGACCGTCAGGATCAGGTGCCAGCGCAACGGTCCGCTTTGCAGACGTTGATCGAGGTCGGCCTCAAGAAAATTCTTCGCGGCCTTTTGTGCGTCGGTGATCGGCGCATACGGCGTTTCCGGCACCATCGCCCAGCGCACGGCGCGGCTGTTGCCCGCACTGTCGCTAAACCAGAACGCGTTGATGCCGTAGTAGGCGGCGTTCGCCAGACTCGATGACGGCGGATGGGCTTTCACCCACGCCTGAAACGGCCTGGTCTCCGGATTCGCGGCGTAGAACGCTTTGAGCTTCGCCGGGTCCGGTTTGCCGGTCGCGGCGTCGGGTTTCGCCGCCACCAGTTGCTGATAGAACTGCTCGGGCGTATGCACGGCAAAAACGGCGGTCGAATTCATGCCAGTGCGCCATTGCTCGCCATTCTGCAACTGGAACAGCAAGGCCATACTGCGCACCGGAGAGCTGGTGTCGGGCGCGGAGGGGTTGCCGCCCGGCACCGCAAAACGGCCCGTGACCGGCGTGCGGCCGGCGGCGAACACGGCGGCGCGCGACAGCGTGGCACCGTCGCCGTTACTGTCGAAATAGCCCTCCACGCATAGGCCCTTCGCATGATTGCGACGGTAGCCGGGATGCGGCTGCCCGGCCACTGCTTCGAACGTATTGATGATGCGCGGCGCCGTGAGGCGCGCGGGTGTCAGCCAGCCAGCGGTATAGGCGAAGCCGCCGGCAAGGACCACGACAACGGCGCCGATCGCGGCGAGCCGGCATGGCACGCAGATCGGCCCGGCACTGGGAACGGATGGTTTTGGCACAACGACTCCTTGACTCTCGAATGGATGCTGTCAGCGGGGCTAACACCCCATTCAGCGATCTATTCCATGCGAGATCCGGCGCGTCCGTTCCGCGTGTGCGCCGGCGATCGAACCCTTCAGTTGCTGCTGCCTGTCGTGCTGCCATTCGCGACGCGGCTCGCGGCGGCCGCCTGAACGGCGAGCGCTTCCTTGTGCTGCTCGACCTGGCGTGCAAAGATGGGATTCACTTCCGGGTATGACGTATCGGTCACATAGTTAAGGCCGTTCTGTTGCGCTTCGATCAATTCCTGGTACACCTGAGCACGTGTCTTGCCTTCCGGGAAAGCACTCGAGGAAGCGCCTAAAGCGACGAAAGCAACAGCGGACAATGCGGCAAAAGCGATCTTCTTCATGATGAACTCCAGTGAGTTTTGTGCGGGTTCGCATGAGGCAAAACCAGGGGTTGGCGGCTTTTATTCCTGCTTTCCTGCGTGCGAAAAAACATATTTCGACGCGGAATAAACCGCACCTGCGCGTGTTCGCCACTCGATAGCCGAAATCCGACAAACGCTCACGCCATGACCTCAACCGACGCCCCCTCCGACCCGCCTCTTTCCGAAGCCGACATCCAGGCCTATGCGGACGGCACGCTGACGCCGGAACGCGCCACATTTCTGCGAGACTATCTGGGCAAGGACCCGGCGGAGGCGCGTCGCGTGGCCTTTTACGGCAGGCTGAACGCACAGATGCAGCAGGCGTTTCAGACCACGGACGAACCCGTTTCGAAGCGCGCCCAAGGGTGGCGCGGCGCACTCGATCGGCTGAAAGCCGCGAGGCGTACGCGCAAGGTACTGAATACCGTGGCGGTGCTCGTCATGGCGCTGGCTGGCGCGAGCGGCTGGCTCGCCGCCACCCAGGTGTCCCGCCAGGCACTCAACAATGCCGCCGTGATGGCTCTCGCAGAAACCGCCAGCGCGCAGTATTCCGCGGCGTCGCCAACGCGAACCGAGTTATCCGCGCCCAACCTCGCGGCGATTGGGCTACGGCTCGTCGATCAGAGGGTCCTATCGCTCGGCCCGTTCCAGCGCGCGAGCGAATTCGTTTATCTGAACGGGGACAATCGGCCCGTCGTGCTGATTTCCACCCTGGCATTGCTCGCGCCGTCGCAGCCGCTGTGGGCCGCCCGCCGCATCGGCGAGATTCGGCTGCTCACGTGGACGGCGCAACGGCAGCGCTTCGTGGTCGCCGGCGACGCCCGCACCCACGGTCTGATGCGTGCCGCCGACGTCATGACGATGCGGTAAGCCTTGTTCCGGTTTTCGCAACACGTCAAAAAACAACGGAATAAAATGCGCCCACGCGTGTTTGCATATCGAATGCGCGTGGTGGTTCGATCGACGGCCGCCCACGCGGCGCCTTACGAGAAGCCCCACGATTGGGATACACAATGGATGTCCGTGACGAGTTGATGGAGCATGTGCCGCGCTTGCGGCGCTATGCGCGAGCGCTGATCAACAATCGCGATCTCGCCGACGATCTGGTGCAGGACACGCTCGAACGCGCGCTCGGCCGCACCGGCCTGTTTCAGCCCGGCACCGACCTGCGAGCGTGGCTGTTCACGATCATGCATAACGTGTTCGCCAATCAGGCGCGCAAGGCTTCGGCGCGTGCCGTCCACGTGGCGGTCGACGACGACAGCGTCCACGAAAGCGAATTTGCCGTGCCGTCCGAGCAGGTCCGTTCGCTGGAAATGCGCGACCTCGACTACGCGTTGCAACGCCTGCCCATGGAGCAGCGCGAAGTCGTGCTGCTGGTCGGCCTCGAGGAAATGAGTTACGCCGACGTCGCCCTCGCGCTGAACATTCCGATCGGCACCGTGATGTCGCGCCTTTCGCGCGGACGCGAGCGGCTTCGGGCATTGATGGCGGGCACGCAGCCCGGTGCAAAATTACAGGTGGTGCGATGAGCGACCAACACACGCCGATCGGCGAAGAAGATCTCCACGCATACGTGGACGGCACGCTGTCCGACGAACGACGCGTCGAGGTGGAGCGTGCACTCGAACAGAACCCCGAGTTGGCCACCCGTGTCAGCGACTACTTTTCGCTGAACAACATGTTCCATGACCGCTATGACCGCGTGCTGAGCGAGCCCGTGCCCAAACGTCTGCAAACGCCTTTGGCCGCTAAGCGCCGCTGGGGCATTGCCGCCAACTGGCCGCAGTTCGCCGGGATGGCGGCGGCACTGGTGCTGGGCGTGGGCATCGGCGTGGGCACGCATATGGGGCAGGACGTCGTGGCGCCGGTCGCCGGTCACTCGGACACGCGCCCGGTCAGTGCGGACAGCACGGAAATGTTCGCGCGGCAGGCCGCGGTGGCGCATGTCGTCTATATGCCCGCCATCGACCGTCCGGCGGCAATGACGGCGGACCACGAACAGGATTTCGTGCAATGGCTGTCCGACCGGCTCGGCACCAACGTGCATCCGCCGATGCTCTCGAAGAGCGGCTTCAACCTCTCGGGCGGCCGTCTTTTACCGGGCGCCGATGGACCGACCGCGCAGTTCATGTATCGCGGACCGAATGGCGAACGTGTGACGCTGTGCATTTCGCGTCGTCAGGTGAACTCGAATACCACCGCGTTCAAGCTGTACCAGGACGGGCCGGTGAACGTGTTCTACTGGGTCGACGGCGACTTTGGCTATGCGGTGTCGGGTGGGATCGATCGCAAGGAGTTGCTGCAACTGTCGCATGACGTGTATTCGCAGTTGACGGGTGCGGCTCCGGGTTGAGAGATTGCGCCGGACTTGACCAACTCGCGCGGCGTGACGCCAAGCAGGCGCCCCATCCAATGCGCCATATGACTCTGATGCGCAAAGCCCGTCTCCAGCGCGATCTGACTCGCGCTCAGCCGGCCTTGAAGCAATAGCGTTCTCGCCCGCTCCACGCGCCGCTGCACCGCGCTCTCCGATTACGGCGCGCAACACGCGAGCGGCACCGGCATCACGACGCTGTTTCATACCCTCGAAACGCAACTCGCGACCGTCGACTCACAGTTGACGTTTCTGCGCGCCGCGGAACATATGCATAACTGGGCGCGCGTGCTGCCGCTCGCGCTCGCGAAAGGCGTGTTGCCGAGTCTGCATCATCCGTTGAGCAAGCTGTTTCCGACGGTCGCCGCACAGGACGTCGGCCTGCTGGCCGCCGAACTCCTGCTCGACGACAGACCGGCAAAGGTTTCGCCGCGGGTTGTGAGCATCGAAGGTGAGGAGCGCGTCAGCGCATTGGATGTTGCACGCACGCTCGGTGAATTGACGCACCGTCCGATCTCGGCCCGCGAAGTGCCGCGCAGCGAGTGGGCCGCCATGCTTCAGGGCGCGGGACTCGGCGAAAACCACGCGCGTCTCATCATGGATCTGTACGACGCGCACAACGCGGGCCGCATTGACGTCGAAACGGAGATTAGCGAGCGGCGCTTCGGTTCGACCGCGCTGGCGGATGTGTTTGCGGTAGTGCTGGCGAGCGTCGCGTCGACTGCGACCGCCAGTTGAATTGCAACTGCCAGGGCGACAGCCATGGCGTCCGCAGCTTCGCCTGCAACTTCACGCTGAACCGCACTCGTAAAAGGAGAAACGGCATGTCTACCTGCCCATTACTGCGCGCGTCGATGGATGCGCGGCAGATCGCGGCGCATCGCACCGCGCGAACGCGCGCGACGACGAACGCCGGCAACTGGATAGCGGCAATCCTGGCAAATCTTGTGGGACTGATAGCGTGGCGAACGCTGCGGGACGTGCTCAATGCAATCCCCGACAGCAACGACGACTTTGGCTTGTTCTGACTCGCCGGAACCTGGCTCGGGTTCGCTCGAGTCGGCGGCGCGACACCCAATCCAACGCGGAAATTAACGCTCCAACGCCGGCCACCGTTTTGCAAGCGGCAGCCGGCACGCACGCACGCACGCACGCACGCACCAATTATTCGTTCTCGTCGAAGTAATGCCCAAACTTCGATTGCTTGGTGCGAATATAGCGCTCGTTTTCCTCGCGCATCGGAATCGCCAGCGCGACCCGCTCGCATACCGGAATGCCGTGCTTGGAAAGCGTATCGAACTTCTCCGGATTGTTGCTCATCAGGCGCACTGACGTGACCTTCAGCGTACGCAGAATACCCGCGGCGGAATCATATTCGCGCGAGTCGTCAGGCAAGCCGAGATCGAGATTGGCCTCAACCGTGTCGCGGCCCTGCTCCTGCAACGCATACGCGCGAATCTTGTTCGACAGGCCAATGCCGCGCCCTTCATGGCCGCGCAGATAGAGCAGCACGCCGCAGCCTTCGGCCGCGATATAGCGCAGCGCCAGATCCAGCTGCTCGCCGCAATCACAGCGATACGAGCCAAGCACGTCACCGGTCAGGCACTCGGAGTGCAGGCGCGTCAACACGGACGACTGGTTCGCGACATCGCCCATCACGAGCGCGAGATGTTCGGCGCCGCTTTCGATCACGCGAAACACATACGAAGTGAACGTGCCGTAGCGCGTGGGAAGCGTGGCGGTAGCGTCGAGGACGACGCATTCGCCGTTGATTGCGCCGTCTGCACAAGGCGACGGATCGTGAGACGTGAGCATGGCGTTGGACAATGGTGCTGACATGAACCCGATCAAACCGGGAATGAGGTACGGACTGCGAGTTTACCGCTAATCGACGTAAAACACCCAGATGTCCACGCACCGGCCGGGGAAGCATGGCGGCGGCGTACCGGTTCACCAACTAACGCAAACTAAACGTGCGGCGCGCCACAGGTATTCCCGAGGTACTTCAGCCGCGCGTCGCGCCTATACTGGAACGGCCTGTCCCTCACGACAGCGCGCCGCATCGGCGTGCTGCACTGCGAAACGGAGCCGCTCCATGACAAGCGTTGCACAACTTCTTAAAACCAAACCGAACAACACCACGGTCTTCACAGTGGGAGCCGACGATTCCGTCTATGAAGCGATCAAGCTAATGGCTGAAAAAGGCATCGGCGCACTGGTCGTGACGGACGGCGACAGCATCGCCGGGATCATTACGGAGCGCGACTATGCGCGCAAAGTCGTCCTGATGGACCGTTCGTCGAAGGCTACGCCGGTGCGCGACATCATGAGCAAGGCCGTGCGCTTCGTGCGTCCCGACCAGACCACCGACGACTGCATGGCCTTGATGACGGAACGGCGCATGCGTCACTTGCCGGTGATCGAAAACGATCGGCTGGTGGGCATGGTATCGATCGGCGACCTGGTGAAGAACATCATCGCCGAGCAGCAGTTCACGATTCAGCAGCTGGAGTTCTATATCCACGGCGAACGGCCCTGAGGTCGCAGCCGAGTAAGCACGACACCGCGCATCACACGTCGCCAGGCGAAACACAAGGAGCAAAAAAAGCCCAATCCTTCAAAAGGTTGGGCGAAGCTACCTTGCGGCAGCGGAGGTTCTGAATTGTGGACCGCGGCGATGCGCGGCGCAGCGGACTGATTTAGCTGACAGCGTATGCCGCTGCGCATACCGCTGACGGAAAAACGCAAACTACCTCGATGCGCACAGCATAAAGCGCGCATTACGCGCGCCACGTCAAATTGCTCAACGCGCAATAGCCGCGAGGCGTGCGCTCGAACGATTGCGCACACCCCGTTTAAATCGACTGCCGGCGAACCAGCCGGCAGCCAGCAAATCAGTTACCGAAATAAACCGACTTCGGGCCGGACATCGGCTGCACCGCGCCACCCGACTGCGACGAACCGCTCGTCACGCCACCGTAGCCACTGGTGTTCGCGACCGGTTCCTGGGTCTGCGCCACGGCCGGGTTTTGCGCCTGCACACGGGCTTCGGCGGCTTGAATGTCAGCCGGATAGGTCGGATCGTTGGTGGCGCCCGGGTTGTAGCCGGCTTGTTCCAGCTGAATCAGTTGATTGCGGACTTCGGCGCGGGTCAGCGGCTGGTTGTTCGATTGAGCGAACGAAGCGACCGGAGCGGCGAGAACGGCAGCAATAGCGATTGCCTTGATGAGCGATTTCATGACTTACCTCCAGACTTGGTTTTTTTGCTTCGCTTACCACACCATGTGAGAAGCGAGTGACTTCAGTCTAGTCACCCAATCGCTAAGGGGAAACCCTTAATTTGAAGATACATAATTGTTCAAATCGCAAAAATGCGGCGAAAGTTGCTGCTTGGATATAGTGATGTGCTAGCTTTACCGTAATAATTGTCGGGATCGTAACCATTTGTGTCTGATGTTTCGAAAAGACGCCCGCCGCGCGTGGATTTTGCCGAATCCCCCGCCGCTGACGGTCAACTTTGCGTATTTGACAACGTGCCACCAGGCAGCGTCAGCAACAGCTTTCGCGGTCCGCTGACGAACGCGCTGCCGGGTTCGAAAAACCGTAGCGGCCGATGCATCTCGCGCGACAAGCCGATCCGCGTCGTCACGCCAATTGGCAGATCTCCGGTCTCGATCACGCCGATCCACAGGTCACGTCCGGTGCAGAGATCGCGGCCGTCGAACGACTGATCGAGGCCCAAGGCCATGGTCAGCCGGCCGGGACCGCGGGCGAGGTCGCGCAGCGGCACGCCGGGGCGCCGCGCTTCCATCAGGGGCAAGCCTTCCAGCGGTTCGATGGCACGCAGCAGAATGCCGGCGCCGGTCCCCTCCGCTTCCGCGGACATATTCAGCATGTACGACAGCCCGTATGTGAGACGAACATAAGCGTAGCCGGGGGCGAGAAACATCGAACCGTTGTACGGGCGGCGGCCTTGAAACGCGTGGCTGGTCGAATCGCCGACCGGATAGGCCTCGGTTTCGACAATTCGGCCGCTGATGCGGCCTTCGGGCAAGTCGCGCACGAGGTATTTGCCGACCATGAAGCGCGCGAGCGCCACTGTATCGAGCGGTAAATCGTCACGAAGCAATGGGAGGATGGGCAACGGCTGATTCGGCATGCGGTCTGGATTGGTCATCAAGCGGTGAAGCGCCATCGGTCTGCTTTCATCGGCCCATGCGTTGTACCAAAACCTCATTTGCGGGCCGCTGTGCATTCACCATGGCACTAATTGGAGTATCGTGTGTTTCCGGCCTGCAGGACAGCCTTTGCCGGGCATGCGTGAGCATAGGCCCGCCTGATCAGCGCCAGATTGCAGGAAATCGCGGCAACGTTCCATTCAGATTTGATCCCGAAGTACCCGCTGGTGCAGTACAGCGGTCCCATCCGGGGACTGGTGTATTCATGACAATAGGAGAGAGTTGAATGAAAGCATTCCAGGCAATCAAGATGGTCGGCGGCGCGCTAATCGTTCTGGCGTCCGTCAATGCGTACGCGCAGAGCAGCGATGCGGCGGCGGCACCGGCTCCCATGGCGTCTTCGGCGGGACCTAGATCCACGACGACCAAGAAAGCCGACAATGCATTGGGACGCAAGGTGCGCAGCGCACTGTCGAAGACCAAGGGCCTCAGCGTGGCCAACATCACCGTGCGTGCGCGCAGCGGCGCAGTGACACTCGCCGGCACGGTGCCCGAGCAGCCCCAGATCGACCTCGCAACCCAGACCGCGCAAGGCGTGGCGGGCGTGACATCGGTGAAAAACGCGCTGTCGATCCGTCCGGTCGGACAGTAAGTAGCGCTGACCACGGACGCACCGCCTTGCCACCAGGTGGTGCGTCCGGTCTGGAACATCCGGTTGGTTTCCGTAAAGCGGGTCAGCTCCAGCATTCTCAACCGATGGTAAGTCATGCTTGGGTCATGCTTGAGTCACGCTTGAGCCGCCATTGACTCACGCCTGGACGTGCCGCATCGTCTGCGCCAATCTGCGCGCCTCGATCCCTCAGACGCAGAACAGCAGGCGGACGCCTTATCGGCTTGGCCACCGCATCCGGCACACGCTGTGCCGCATACCGACCAGACTGGTCCGCAGTGACTATCCTTGATAAGTTAATGCGTTAGGACGCATTGTTGACAGGATGGATTAGCACTCGCCTGAAGCCTCGTCTGCGTCCAACCTCGCGAGCCGCGCCCGTCCCATGTCAGCAACCCGAACAAGCAACAAAAGGAAGCCCTGAATGACCTCACCCGCGACCGTTTTGCCCCGCTGGACCATCGCCGCGCCCTTCATCGCGTGGATCGTGCTGGGCGTGTCGTATGCCTTGCCGGGCAACGCGCTGCTGCTCGCACTGATCGGCGTCGCACTGTGCGCGGCGGTGTTCACGGCGGTGCACCATGCGGAGGTGGTCGCGCATCGCGTCGGCGAACCGTTCGGCACGCTGGTGCTGGCCGTGGCCGTCACCGTGATCGAGGTCGCGCTGATCGTGTCGGTGATGTTGACGTCCGGTCCCGAGAAAGCTGGTCTCGCGCGCGACACGGTGTTCGCCGCGGTAATGATCGTCTGCAACGGCATCGTGGGCATTTGCCTGCTGGTCGGCGGCATCCGGCATCGCGAGCAGGACTTTCAGAGCCGGGGCGCCGCCGCCGCGCTGGCGGTGCTCGCGTCCTTATCCGTGCTGACGCTCGTCATGCCGAACTACACCACTACGAGCGTCGGTCCGATTCTGTCGTCGTCGCAATTGGCGTTCGCGGGGGTTTCGTCGCTGGTGCTGTATGGCGTGTTTGTGTTCGTGCAGACGGTGCGGCATCGCGATTATTTTCTCGCCAACGTGCCCGATGAAGACGTGCATGCCGCGCCGCCCACCAACGGCCTCGCGCTGGCGGCCGGCGCCTTGCTGCTGGTGTGTCTGGTCGCCGTCGTGTTGCTGGCGAAGGTTCTGTCGCCGGTGGTGGAAACGGCGGTCAAGAACGCGGGCGCGCCGCCGGGCGTGGTCGGCATTATCATCGCCGCGCTGGTGCTGCTGCCCGAAGGACTCGCCGCCGTGCGCGCGGCGCGCGCCGATCGCTTGCAAAACAGCATGAATCTCGCACTCGGCTCGGCGCTCGCCAGTATCGGGCTGACGATTCCAACCGTCGCCGGGGTGTTTTTGTGGACGGGCCAGCCGCTGGTGCTCGGAATCGACGGCAAGGAAACCGTGCTGCTGATGCTCACGCTGGTGGTCGCAACGCTCACGCTCAGCACGGGGCGCACCACAATCCTGCAAGGCGCCGTGCATCTATCGCTGTTCGCGGCGTATCTGTTTTTGTCTTTCGCGCCTTGATGATCGGCTCGAGGCCCACGCGCTATCGAGACAGGATGGAAAAATGCCCTCGCCGTGAGTCCAAAGTTTCCCATGCAACGTTCATCGGCCAACATGAGCCGCCCCTTCAGGCGAGGCAGGAATATCGCGCGCCTCGCCTACTCTTCCCAGTGCTCCGCGATCCAGTTGCGAAACAGGTTCAGCTTCTGCTGATGCGCGACTGAATCCGGATACACGAAGTAATAGCGCCAACCAGTCTTGAGCACCGTATCGAACGGCCGCACGAGCCGTTTGGCGGTGACATCTTCGTCGATCAGCGCAAGGTCGCTGATGGCGACACCGAAGCCCTGCAACGCGGCGTTGGTGGCCATGTCGAGCGTGTCGAAGCTCGGTCCGTGTTCAGCGTCGATCATCTGGGCGTTCGCGGCATCCACCTCGGTCACCTTGGCGAGCCACATCTTCCAGTCGCGATGATCGCGGGTGGGATGCAGCAGCGTGTGACGCGCCAGATCCGCAATTTCGTGCAGCGGTTTGTCTTTCAGCAGATCGGGCGTGCACACCGGTGTCAGACGCTCCTCGAATAACGGTACCGCCTGCACGTCCACACCCGGCGACGACGCGTAGATGATTGCCGCATCGAACGGCTCGAGCTGGAAATCGACGTCGTGCTGCCAGGTCGTGGTGATCTGCACGTGCAGATCGGGATACTCCGCCTGGAAGCGCATGATCTTCGGCAACATCCAGCGCATCACGCAGGTCGGCACTTTCAGCGCGAGATCGGTGCGTTGACGCGTGAGGCGCAGCGATATCTCTTCGATGCGCGCGAAACTCTCCTTCACGGCCGGCAGCAGCAATTCGCCTTCGGCGGTCAGCGTCAGGCCTTTCGCGTGGCGTTTAAAGAGCGGAAACTTGTAGTAGTCCTCGAGCGCGATGATTTGCCGGCTCACCGCGCCTTGCGTCAGGCACAGGTGGTCGGCAGCGCGCGTGAAGCTGCGATGCCGCGCGACGGTTTCGAAAATCTGCAGCGCATTGAGCGGCGGGAGACGTCGCATGAAGAGTCCGGTCCGGGATCAGGAAAAGTCATTGCATGGGCGTGCGATGTTGCGCGCTATGACGCCCACTGAGCCCACAGCATACGCGATCAGAATTCCAGCACACGTTGTGGCCGACTCGTCCGCATGCATTTCGCTCATGCGCCCAGCTTCAATCGCACCTGAAGGCGCTGGTTTGCACCGACTCAGGGCAGGTCCACCGGGACACCGCACCAGAACCGAGCTTTCCTCATACCTCCACCACCCCGGCCCGCGTTAAATAGTCATGGACGTTAACCCCGATACGCCGCCACCCCGGCGTTCCAACGGACTGGGGCAAACTCGCCGCTAGCATCCCGCGACGGCCAGCCCATGAGATTCCTTCATGCGCTCCATGCGCATATTTCGTTTGGCGGAGGATTTTGACAACCCTAGAGTGCATCAACACGCAACGCTTCGGGCGTAGCGCGAGGTTGGGTTCAACACAGGAGAGCGCCATGCAGGAAATCAAACGGGGTAGAAGGCAGGCCATCAAGACGATCGGCGCGGCACTCGCGGCGTCCACGTTGCCGATGCCGTTCATCAATCTGCGCGCACAGGAGCACAACTTCTCCGGCAAGACGCTGCGCCTCCTGACCTGGTCCGACGACACCGGCGCGGCCGCCTTGCGCAACATCGCCGCCACCTTCACGGCGAAGACCGGCGCCAAGGTAGTCGCCGATCGCGCCGACGGCACGTCCGGCATGGTCGCCAAGGTCAAGGCCGCGGGCGATCGGCCGACCTACGACGTCATTACGCTGGCCGGCGTGGGCGCCGCGGGTCTCGGCGACGCGGGTCTGCTGATGAAGCCCGATCTCGACAAGCTGCCGAATCTGAAGGACGTCGCGCCGCAATACCGCACGGGCGCGAATGGCTTCGGCGTCGGCTATCTGCTGTGGTCGGACGGTTTGATCTACAACACCGCGACGGTCAAGACGGCGCCGGCTTCGTACGAAGCGCTATGGGATCCGAAGTACGCCGGACGTCTGTTCCTGCCGCCGCCCGAATGGGCCGAAGCGGTGGACCTCGCGATCATTGCCGCGAAAATGAACGGCGGCTCGCAACAGAACATCGAACCCGGTTTCAAGAAGCTGATGCAGTTGAAAGACCACGTGATGACGCTCGGCGAGAATCCGAACCAGGTGGCCGATCTGTTCCGCACGGGTTCGCTCGATATTGGCGGCATCTATTCGCCGGCCTT
>NZ_JAXDPY010000027.1:0-3196 GCF_034668105.1 Paraburkholderia sp.
ACACCAGGTCCACCGCGCTCGCGCGCCCGCCGCTCGATGCGGCCGACTACATCAAAAGCCACATCCGCACGGTGCCCGACTGGCCGCAGCCAGGCGTGCAGTTTCGCGACATCACGCCGCTCCTGCAGGAGCCGAAGTCACTGCGCGTGCTGATCGATCTGTTCGTGCAACGCTATATCGACGCGAAGCTCGACTACGTCGCGGGGCTGGACGCGCGTGGTTTCATCATCGGACCGATTCTGGCGTACGAGCTGAACCTCGGTTTCATTCCGATCCGCAAGCAGGGCAAGCTGCCGTACAAGCGGGTCGCGCAATCCTATGAGCTCGAATACGGCACCGCGACCGTCGAAATTCACGAGGACGCCTGCAAGCCGGGCGACCGCGTTGTGATCATCGACGACCTGATCGCCACCGGCGGCACGATGATGGCCGGCAAGATTCTGCTCGAGCGGCTCGGCGCGGTTGTGGTTGAAGGGGCGGCGATTATCGATCTGCCTGAACTCGGCGGCTCGAAGCTGCTGCGCGACGGCGGCCTGCCGCTCTATACGGTGACCGAATTCGGCGGTCATTGATCGCTGGATACGAACGTCTTCCTGCTTCGAAAGAAGGTAAGAACGATGCCCAACTTCCTGTTGTTCCTCGCGACCTCGATCGCCATCACCATGGCGCCCGGCCCCGACAATCTGCAGGTGCTGGCGCGCGGTATTTCGCAAGGCCGTGCGGCCGGTCTCGTCGCCGCGCTCGGATTTGCCGCCGGCATCACCTTTCACACCACGTTGGCTGCGCTTGGCGTGGCCGCCTTGCTGCGTTCGTCGCCGGTTGCGTTCGAAGTGATCAAGCTGGCCGGTGCCGCGTATCTGATCTGGATCGGCATCAAGGCGCTGCGCAGCCAGGGGCTCGCCACGGCGCACGAGCGCGCACCGCAACCGTTGATGGCGGTGTTTCGTCAGAGTGTGCTCGGCAATCTGTTGAATCCGAAGGTGACGCTGTTCTTCGTCGTGTTCCTGCCGCAATTCGTGCAACCGCACGGCACGCAAAGCGTCACGGTGCAGATGCTCGAACTCGGCGTGTTGTTCATGTTGCAAACCGTGGTGGTGTTCTCGCTGTTCGGCGTGTGCGCGGGAATGATCGGCGGCTGGCTGAAGCGCCGGCCGCGCGTGGGCGTGTGGCTCGACCGGCTCGCCGGCGCGACGTTCATCGCGATCGGGATTCGGGTTGCGTTGCGTGATTGAGCGAGACGGCTGATGTGGTTGACACGGCGACAGCAAACAACACAGCTAACAACGATTTAGCGCGACCGAAGAACAGTTTGGAGCTTTACATGACTTTGCCTTGCATTACCGCCGCGCGGCGCTTCGACGTCCACGCGCATCTGCCGTTCTGGATCGACGCCGAACAGGTCGGCTGGATTCGCTCGACCGATGTACCGTTGCTGACGCGCTGGCCCGATGTGTTCGAGATCGACGGCACGCGGGTGACGCTCGCGCCTTCGTTCAATACGATCGATCTGCGCAGCGCGGCGCTCGGGTCCGTGATCGGTGCGCTTGCCGCCGAAGGCCGCATTCCCGGCTGGCGCAACGAGACCTACGCGATCCGTAATGCCTTCGACGCGCCGCCGCTCGCCTACATTGAACGCGCGGCGTCGCGCTTCTTCGGCACGATGACCTACGCGGTGCATCTGAACGGCGTCGTAGAATACGCGGATAGCGCGTCACGGGAGGCCGCCCCGCGGATGGCCCCGCAACTATGGATCGCGCGCCGCAGCGACACCAAGGCGACCGACCCGGGTATGCTCGACAATGTCGTGGCAGGCGGGATCGGCTGGGGCTTCGGCATCGAGGCAACGATCATCAAGGAGTGCTGGGAAGAAGCCGGCATTCCCGAGGAGATCGCCGCGCGCGCGGTGGCTGGCCGCACTGCGCATGTGCTGCAATCGCTGCCGGAAGGCACGCAGGCCGAGCAGATTTTTATTTACGATCTCGCGCTGCCGGCCGATTTCGCGCCGCGCAATCAGGACGGCGAAGTGGGCGAACACCGGCTCGCGCGCATCGACGACGTGGCGCGCTGGATCGAGGAAGGCGCGATGACCGTGGATGCGAGTCTGGCTACGCTGGATTGCCTGCTGCGCCGTCGCTGGATCGATGAGGACGCGTGTGCGGGCATCGAGGCGCTGTTCGTGCCGCCGGTGCTTGCTTAGGCGCACAGGCGCTAGTGGCTCGCTAGCTGGCGCATAAGCGCAAAAGCGCAAAAGCGCAAAAGCGCAAAAGCGTTAATGACGCGCGAGCAGGCGCTCCGCGACAAAAAACTCGAGTCACGCATGCAGCACGCTGCATCGAACCAAGACACACCGAACAAACCACGCATTGAAGAAAGGGAGTCACCCAGGTCATGTCGACCGATCACAGCTTTATCCTCAAACTGTCGTGCGCCGACCGGCCCGGCATCGTCCATGCGGTTTCGGGCTTTCTGTTCGAGCGTGGCAGCAATATTCTCGACTCCGCGCAGTTCGGCGACAGCCGCACCGGCGAGTTCTTCATGCGCGTGCATTTCCAGCAGGTGGGCGGCGATCCAGGCCTGGAGGCGTTGCGCAAGTCGTTCACAACGCTCGCCGAACAGTTCGGCATGCGCTGGGAATTGCATGATGCGTCCGTGAAGCCGCGCGTCATCATCATGGTGTCGAAGATCGGCCATTGCCTGAACGACCTGCTGTTCCGCTATCGCACCGGTCAACTGGCGATTGAGATTCCGGCGATCATCTCGAACCACAAAGCGTTTTATCAGCTAGCCGCCAGCTACGACATTCCGTTCCATCATTTTCCGCTGATGGGCGGCACGCCCGACGCGAAGGCCGCGCAGGAAGCACGTGTGCTAGAAGTGATCGACGAACATCAAGCGGATCTGGTGGTACTCGCGCGCTACATGCAGATTCTGTCGCCGCAGTTGTGCGAATCGCTCGCCGGCCGCGCGATCAATATTCATCACTCGTTCCTGCCGAGCTTCAAGGGCGCGAAGCCGTATTACCAGGCGTTCGACCGCGGCGTGAAGCTGATCGGCGCCACCGCGCACTACGTGACGACGGATCTCGACGAAGGTCCGATCATCGAGCAGGAAGTGGAGCGCGTCGATCACAGCATGACGCCGGAGCAACTGACGGCGATCGGCCGTGACGTCGAATGTGTGACGCTCGCCCGCGCGG